>JBGAQM010000280.1:0-8488 GCA_044220735.1 Urbifossiella sp.
CACGGCCGGTTGGAAACCGGCCCCACGACTGATTTTCCGCTGGACCGGACCCGCCCGATCGCCGAAGATGACGGGACCTGCCAGGGACCACGTCCATGCTCAACCTGTTCGGCGCCCCCCACCGCGACGGCGGCTTCTGCGACGGCCGCACCCGCCGCGACTTCCTCACCATCGGCGGCACCCTGTTCGGCGGCGCCCTCGCGGCCCCGCACCTGCTCGCCGCCGAAGCCCGCCAGGGCACCCGCACGTCGCACAAGTCGGTCATCATGATCTACCTGCCGGGCGGCCCGCCCCACATCGACATGTGGGACATGAAGCCCGACGCCCCCGCCGAAGTGCGCGGCGAGTTCAACCCGATCCAGACGAACGTCAACGGCGTCCGCATCTGCGAGCACTTCCCGCTCATGGCGAAGATGATGGACAAGTTCGCCGTCGTCCGCTCGCTCGTCGGCAGCAGCGGCGACCACGACGCCTACCAGTGCATGACCGGCCGGCCGCGCACCCCCGCCAACCTCGGCTACTGGCCGAGCTTCGGCGCCTGGGTGTCGAAGACGCAGGGCGGGGCCGACCCCGCCGTGCCGCCGCACCTCACGCTCATGTACCGCACCGGCGAGCAGAAGTGGGGCTACCCCGGCGACGGCGGCTTCCTCGGCCTGGCGCACTCCCCGTTCCGCCTCAGCGCCGGCCAGGGCACCGGCCCCGCCGACAGCATGACGCTCAAGGGCGTCACCCTGGAGCAACTCGGCGACCGCACGGCGCTGGTCCGCTCGCTCGACACCATCGACCGCCGCATCGACCGCACCGGCCTGATGGACGGCATGGACACGTTCGGCCGGCAGGCGCTGGACATCCTCACGTCGTCGAAGCTGAAGGACGCGCTGGACCTGAAGAAGGAAAGCGCGCGAACGCTGGAGCGGTACGGGTTCGACGACCCCGCCTTCGAGCGCGACGGCGCCCCGCGCATGGTCCGCAACTTCTGCGTGGCCCGGCGGCTGGTGGAGGCCGGCGCCCGCGTGGTGACGCTGAACTTCACCCGCTGGGACTGGCACGGCGGCGACGGCAAGAACTTCGTGCAGGGGAAGAAGGACATGCCGCTGCTCGACCGCGGCATCACGGCGCTGGTGAACGACCTGCACGACCGCGGGCTCGACAAGGACGTGACGGTGCTGGTATGGGGCGAGTTCGGCCGCACGCCGCGGCTGAACAACATGGCCAGCCGCGACCACTGGCCGCAGTTGAGCACCTGCCTCCTGGCCGGCGGCGGGATGCGGACGGGGCAGGCGATCGGCGCGTCGAACCGGCTCGGCGAGTACGCCGTGGAGCGGCCGATCACGCACCAGAACGTGTTCGCCACCCTGTACCACAACCTCGGCATCGACCTGAACCCGGTCCGCGAGTTCGACCCGAACGGCCGGCCGCAGTACCCGATCGAGCCCGGCACGCCGGCGATCCGCGAACTGGTGTAACGTCGTCGGGCGGGCCGGTCCTTCACGGGATCGGCCCGCCTTCCCACTTCTCCCCTGCCATCCCCACGCGGCAAATCGTCTCCGCGCTTTCTCGTTGCCCCCACCCCGGCCCCGGCGTAGTGTCAGGCTCCGTCCCTCCCCGGAGCCGCACCCATGCGCGCCGCAGTCGCCGCCGTCCTCGTCGCCCCCCTGCTCCTCGTCCCCGCCCCGGCGCAGACGCCGGACGCGGGCAAGCTCGCCGCCATCAAGCCGGCCATGCAGCGGTACGTCGATTCCGGCGACCTCGCCGGCGCCGTCACGCTCGTCGGCCGCTCGACGGGCGTGATCCACCACGAGGCCGTCGGCTTCCGCGACCTCGCCGCCCGCGACGCCATGCAGGCCGACACCCCGTTCCGCATCGCGTCCATGACCAAGCCGATCACCGCCATCGCCATCATGATCCTCGCCGACGAGGGGAAGCTCTCCCCCGACGACGACCTGGCGAAGCACCTGCCGGAGTTCTCGAACCTCACGCTCGCCGGCGGGGTGAAGCCGAAGCGGGCCGTGAAGCTGCGCGACCTGCTGACGCACACGTCCGGCCTGGGGAACTACCCGGCCGCGCTCGGCGACGTGTACGGCAAGCGCGACAAGACGCTCGCCGAGACGAGCGCCGCGGTGGCGAAGGTGCCGCTGACGTTCGAGCCGGGCGCGAAGTGGAGCTACTGCAACAGCGGCATCGACACCCTCGGCCGCGTCGTGGAGGTGGCGAGCGGGAAGACGTTCGAGGCGTTCCTGCAGGAGCGCGTGTTCGCCCCGCTCGGCATGGCCGACACCCGCTTCTTCCCGACGCCGGCGGACATGAAGCGCGTCGCCCTCACCTACGGGAAGAAGGACGGCAAGCTGGAGGCGGGGCCGTTCGGGCTGGTGGGCCTGCCGGCGAACCCGAAGCACCCGATCCCCGCCGGCGGCCTCATCTCGACCGCGGCCGACCAGGCGAAGCTGTACCGGGCGATGCTCCAGAAGGGGCAGCTGAACGGCAAGCGCGTCCTGAGCGAGAAGGCCGTCGCCGAGATGACGCGGAACCAGACCGGGGACATCGAGCCGGCGGGGTTCGTGCCGGGGATGAGTTTCGGCTACGGGTGGGCGGTGGTGAAGGAGCCGAAGGGGGTGACGGCGATGCTGTCGCCGGGCGCGTACGGCCACGGCGGCGCGTTCGGCACGCAGGGCTGGATCGACCCGAAGCAAGACGTGTTCGTGGTGCTGATGATCCAGCGCACCGGCCTCACGAACGGCGACGCCTCGCCGTTCCGCCAGACGCTGCAAGAGCTGGCCGTCGCCGCGGTGAAGTGACGGCGGTCAGCGCTTCGGCCGGCACGACTCGGGGATGAACCCGTCGGCCGAGGGCGTCGACAGGCGGAACAGGAAGCCCGTGGCCGGCCGGGTGTCGATCTCGGGGTCGATCACCGGCGGCGGCACACCGGGTTCCGGCGGCGGCGGTGCCACCGGCTCGCGCGGGGCCGCGTAGTCCCGGGCGGGGAAGTCGGGGAGAGTCACGTCCGCCGCCGTGACCGTCGCCCGGAACACGACGGCCTTTCCCTTCCCGTCCGCCGGCGCCAGGCGGCGGAGGGTCTTGACCTCGTCCCCGGTACACCCCGGGTACACCAAGCAGTAGTTCCCCACCGTCTCCCGGAGCCCGAAGCCACCGTACCCCTCGGGAGCAATTCCGACCTCGGGGACCAGCCCGACGCAGTGCTTGCCGTCGAGCTGGAAGGTGGGGCCGAACCGCACCGCCTGCGTCAGCACGCCGGCGTTCCCGAGCGACGTGTACGAGAACTCGTAGACGTACCGCCGCCCGGCGAGTTTGATGGCAACGCGGTACGGCCCCTCCCCCTTCTCGTGAACCGACTCGACGGCACCCGTCCACTCGACCGTCCGGCCGACGACGTTGGCCGTGAGCCACTTCTGGCACGCCGTCCGCTCCAGGGCGCCGCCGAACGGGTACTTGTCCTTCGGCAGGTCGGCGAGGAGTTCCTGGGCCGAGCGGTACACCTTCGCGGCACGCTCGCCCTGTTTCTCGGGCGCCGGGGCCGTGGGCTGCGGGACCACACTCCCGCACCCGAGCACGCCGAGGACGAAGGCGAACACGACGCGCCGGCGGCGGACCGGTGCCGCGGTAACGGGTTGCGCGAAGTGCATCGTGTTTCCTGTCGGGCCGCGCTGCGGGTCGGTGGGCTGGTGCCCCACGATACGCCAGTCCTCCGGCGCGGTCAACGGCTCGCCGCCCTCGGCGGCACCGGCCGTGGGCACCGACCGCTACTCGCCGCGCAGTCGGACCACGATCCCCGTTCCGAACACCGTGCTCTGGTAGTCCACGATCGCGCCGCGGAACCGGTCCACCTGGGCGCGCGGGATGAGGACGGACACGCCGTTCGAGTCGAACTGCTCCTCCCGCGCGGCGTAGTAGGTCATGGCGATGCTCGCGGCCTTCGTGCCGTCCGGCCGGATTTCGAGGGCGAGGTGCGCCTGGACCGTCACCCCGTGCTGCTTGACGAACGACCGGAACGCGGTGAACATCGCGGGCGTCACGAGCACCGGGCACTTCTCGACGTCCCACCAGACCGCGTGGGGATCGACCGGCCGCTTCTCGGCCGCCGCGGCCACCCGCTCCGCGGTGCTCGTCGTCGGCGCGGAGTCGAGCCGGGCGCCGAGCGCGGCCCACGTCTCCTGGAGCCGGGCCGACCAGTACGGGAGCGGCAGCACCATGTTCGCCTCCGTCGCCTGCGGGGCGATGACAATCGGGAACACGCCGGCCCGGAGCACCCCGCCCGGCAGCCGACTGCGGTGGAACATGGTCGCCCCGAAGTACACCTCGCGGCCGTCGGTCAGCCGCCGCGGGAGGGGCGTTCGGACGGTCTGGTCGTACTCGTCCGTGAGCCGCGCGGCGAGGGCCTTGAACTCGGGGTCGGTCGGGTCGGTGTTCTTGAACTGAAAGCAGGCGTGGCCGATCGCGCGCAAGTCTTGCGGGTTCGCGTCGAAGTGCGGGTCCGGGCTGTACACGGACACGCCCGGCAGGTCGGCCGGCCCCTCGGCGAACATCCCGACGTTCACCTGCGCGATCGCGCCCCACACCACCCGCCCGCGGCTCGCAAGGACGCGGTACTCGGCCCGGAGGCTGTCGGGGAGGGTGTCCGACTCGTCGTACCCCGGCCGCTCCCCGACCCCGAACCACCGCCGGAACGCGCCGCCGCCGCCCTGGTCGAACCGCGCCCGGCATTCGACGATCCGCAGCGCGAAGGAGGGCGATTCCGGCGGGAACATGTCAGCCCCGGTGTGAGGCGATGCGTCGAGGCCCGAGACGCGCGAGCCGATGACGTTCTAGCGTTGACGGCGGTCTGTGACGTGGGGGGAAGGCGGGTCACCCGCGCGCCGTGGGAGGAGGAAGCGACGCCGTCGGCCACCACGCCCGCGTGAACCTCACCCGCTTCGACCGCGGCGACAGGCCGCTGGCGGACAGTCTCATTCACAACCCAGCTGACACTGTCTAGAATCGCCTCGGGAGGATTCTGACCCCTGCCGAGGACCGGCACGTGATCCGCATCGCATTGCCGGACAAGGAAGTCCGTCAACTCGACACCGTCCTTCGCACCTCCGACGACCCGACACTCCGCCACCGCGTCCAGATCGTCCTCATGGCCCACCGCGGCCGCCGCCATCCCGCCATCGCCGCCGACACCGGCACCAGCGCCCGCTCCGTCCAACGCTGGCTCAACGCCTACCTCGACCGCGGACTCGACGGACTACGACCTCGCAAGGCACCCGGGGCCAAGCCCAAGTTGACCGCCGACCTCGTCCCGATCCTCCGCCAATGGGTCATCGACGGGCCGGTCAAGCAAGGCCTCGACCGCGCCAACTGGACCTACGCCGAACTGGCCGACCACCTGTACAAGACCCGCGGCCTGCGCGTGTCGCCCTCGGCCATGCAGGCGTTCGGGGCCAAGCACGGCATCCGCCCGTACCGGCCGACGTACCGCTTCCTCCGCGGCGACCCGGCCAAGCAGGCGACCACCCGTGACGAGATTGCCGCCTTAAAAAACAGGCGGTCGCCGGCGAACTCGTCTTCCTGAGCCAGGACGAAGCCCGGTTCCCGATGGTCCCGACGCTGACCGCCACGCTCGGCGTGAAAGGGCACCGACCGGTCGTCGGTACGCGGGATTGCAAGCACCTGCTCTACGTCTTCGCCGTCGTCAACCTGGTCACCGCGGCCGTCCACGCCAACATCCTGGAGAGTCGGCAGGACGCCAAGAAGAAGACCGGCCTGAGCAAGTGCCGGCGGTTGCAGGCGGCGTTCGCGGCGCACCTGCGGCACGTCGGCCGGATGTACCCGGCGGAGCGTCACCCGCGTGTCGTGATGCTGATCGACAACGCCCCGTGGCACGCGGGCGAACCGGTACGGCGGGCGTTGGCCGGCTGTCCGCATCTGGAGTTGAAGCGGTTGCCGAGTTACAGCCCGCAGTTGAACCCGATCGAGCGGTTCTGGAAACTCCTGCGGCGGCGGGCGACGCACAACCGCCTGTTCGACACGACGACCGATTTGCGGCGGTCGCTGCGGAGCAGCCTGAGCTACTTTCAGACGGTGCGCCAGCGGGTGCTGACGCTGGTGAATCGACCGGCAAAGAAACGGACAGAGTCAGCTGGGTTGTGAACAACCGCCTGTTCGACACGACGACCGATTTGCGGCGGTCGCTGCGGAGCAGCCTGAGCTACTTTCAGACGGTGCGCCAGCGGGTGCTGACGCTGGTGAATCGACCGGCAAAGAAACGGACAGAGTCAGCTGGGTTGTGAATCAGTCCGGTGGAGTCGCCGCTTCCCCCCCAGCCCGCGTGGCAAGTGCGGGTAGAACCGAGTCGGACGTGTATCGGAGGAATCGGGTCGCCCCGTCGGCGGTCGCAAAGGTCGCTCCACCCGGATGGACCGACCAGAAGTGGTTCACGTCGCAGCCGTTGTCGATCGACCCCGGCCGAAACGCCGGCGTGGTGTACGGGCAGTCGATGTTCGCCGGCATCCAGGCGTTCGCGCCGGCGGGCTGAAGCTGGGCCGACGGGCAGACGGACACTCCCCACGACGCGTACCAGCCACCGTGCGCCCCTCCCGGTCCGGGCGGTCGTTCGCCCACGAGGAGCGTGTTCGACAGGCCGTCGGTGACGTCGGCCGGCCGCACCGTCAGGTTGTCACCGAAGCACCCGTCCCCGGCTTGGTAGGTCGTCCCTGCCACCCCGCGGTAGCTGGCGAGCGCCGATCCCAACCCCTTCGGGTGCGCCGCGGCCTGCCGGCCGTCCGCCGGGCAGGACAGGACCGGCAACCATGTTCGCCGGACGAGGTCGTGCCCGGCACTCTCCCCCCCGGGGTCGAGGCGGTTGGCGGCCTCCGCCTGCTGCCACAACCGGTCCTGGTCCAGATACGGCAGGAGCTGGGTGAGCCAGGAGATGCCACACTGCCGGTCCGTCGGCATCACCGTCGGATCGCGGGTGTACTCGCACCCACGTGGGAGGCGGTGGAGGGTTTCCGCGAAGTGGTTCACCGCGAGCGCGAGCCGGCCGACCCGGGCCTGGCACGCAGTCCGCCCGGCCGCCGCCCGCACCCGCTGCACTGCGGGCACGAGCAACCCCGCCAGAACGCCGAGGACCGCCACGGCGACCAAGAGTTCGAGCAACGTCAGGCCCGACCGACGGACCTGGACGACTCGGACCGACCGCGTCATGAGACACCTCGTCGCGAGGCGACGATCCGGGACGCCGACCTACCGACAGACCCTGGGTACTCCGCGTCAGGGAGGGGAGACAGCCGACGCCTGGCGGCGCCGGCGGACGAACCACACGGCCAGGACGACGACAACGCCGGCGACCGCCCAGACCAAGGCGGCCCGATACCGCTCGAACCAGCCGCGCCCGGACTGGTCCACCACCGAGTCCAACTCTTGACCCGACGTGACCGAGAATTCCCGCATCAGCCCGTCGGCCTGGACGACGTACCACTTGTCAGACCGACCGTCGTAGACCCGGGCACGCGGGGGAAACTCGACCACGAACGTTTCGGGCGCCGGAGCCGGTCCGGACTCGAACCTGGTCACCTCGACCTCGGTGGAGACGCGGACCGTGCCGTCGGGGGCGAACGTCTGCCGGACCCACCGCTCGGGCGCCGGGTGCCCGTCGGGGGTCTGGCGGTACGTCATGTCGTGCTGTTCGTCCGGCCGCCCGGACGTCTCGCGCCGGTACTTCCGCAGCACATAATCCGCCCCGGCGTCCAGCCAAACACGGGTCACGGACGCCGTTCCGTCCGTCCGGGTGTACTCGTCGCAGTCCCGGCCCCCCAGCCGGGCTTTACTCCCGGTGGGGCGGAGGTCGGCGGCTTGCAACGGCGACCGAGCACGGTCCGCCCCCCGGAGGTGGAACATGAGCGGGACGAGGAGCGACGAGCGGAGGTCCTGCGAGTTCGTCTCCCGGTGGATGAACCCTTCCGGTACGTCCGGGTTGTTAAGGCCCACGGTGTAGAGGGACTTGTTCGCCTCGCCCCCGGAAACGTTCACCAGCCGAGGTCGGAGGAGGGCGCCCCGCTCGGGAGCCCAGAGGGGGTGGTTGTTCTCGTACCGCGCCCGCGCCCCGTGGAGCACGAGCCGATTCGTCGATGTCAGCACCGTCTCCGTCTCGGGCAGGGTCTTCCCTTTCGGGGTCATGGGCAGTGACCCCGAGATCGCCCCGGCCGCGACCGTCTCCTTGACCGAGAAGGATACTTCGACCGACTCGTACCGGCCGCCGCGCGACCGGGCGGCGGCGACGTACACAGGCTCGTCGCCGGCCGCACGGCCCGTCGCGAGGAGAATGACCAGTAGGCCCGACCAGCGTGCCACCTCTCACCTCCCCTTCGAGTTCGTGTCGGCCGGACGAGTGCCGGGGACACCCGTATCGTGAACCGGCACCGTGTTGCCCATCTGCTCGCGGCAGCCGGCGGCGACGGCGAGCCCGGCCCACGACGCGGCGGTCAACAGG
>JBGAQM010000281.1:0-8425 GCA_044220735.1 Urbifossiella sp.
GATTCGGTCCTTGCAACCGGTTCGAACGGACGTCGCTTCGGGCGTTTCCATTTTCTGGCGCGATCGTCCTTCGACGTCGGGGACTTGAGTCAAAGCGCGCCGTCCTGGCCGGTTTTTTCTTGACGAAGCGACCCGCTTCGGCGAACCTATGAGGGTCGCCCGGGGACGCGGGCGGTTCCCATCTTGCACGACCAGGGAGGGTCGCTTCGATGCTCATCCAGACCGAATCCAAGGCGCAGGGGTGGCGGGCGGTGGCCGTGTTCGAGGACGGCTCCGAGGCGCTGCTGTTCGTCGGCCGCTCCAGCACGCAGATCCGTCAGGAGTACGTCGAGGCGTACCTGTCGGCGGTGACCGAGGAGGAGTGGGAGGAGGCGACCGCGATCCGCATGGAGCAGTGGAGCGGCGCCCCGGACTTCGGCGCTGGGTCGCCAAGACCGACCTGAAGGTGCCGTCGCCGGCCCCGGCGAAGCTCCGCCTCGCGGCTTGGGCAGGAGCAGCGGCCGGAAGTCAGACGACGGACGACAGACGAAGCAAGCCCGGGGACCGCCCCGCTTCTGCTTTCACCGACCGCTGTCCACAGTGCTCTGGACCGCCTGCCGGTTTTGCAACTCGGGCGTTCTGCCCCGAAGAATGATTGCGACACCGGCCGCGCGACCGCCCCGCCGCGGCCGCCCTCGGCGATCCGGCGGGGCGGTCGCGCGGCGAGAGATGGACGCGAGGACCCGTCACGATTAACTCCTACGCCTCCCTGTGCGACGACTTCGGCGTCTCGTCGTACGTCCACGGCAAGCTCGACATGCCGACCGCGCGGGAGCCGGTGCTCCACTTCTTCGAGGCGGTCCAGCGCGCGGTGCCGAAGATGACGGAGTTCGAGAAGCGGGCCGACGGCGAGTACATGCTCGAGGAGGAGCGCGACGCCGGCAGCTACCGCTGGTGCTCGCTCGACGCCCGCCGGCTGAGCACCGGGTTCGTCAACCCGCCGGCGCTGGAGGACGCCGACGCCCACAACGAGCGCGTCCTGGAAATGGCCCCGTACCACCTCGACCTGCACGCCCTCCAGACCGAGAGCATGGACGTGCTGTACTACTTCGACTTCCTCTACCAGGGGAACCACGACGAGGTGGTCGCCGAGGCGCTGACCGCCGGCACCCCGCTGGAGAATCTGGTGGGCCTGCCGGGCGCGCGGGTGCTGCACCACCAGCCGTCGCTGATGATGGCGCTGGACGAGAACTGCCAGCTGCAGGCGCGGCTGAGCGTGGAGACGCGGACGAGCGCGTACCAGGTGCGGACGGGGAACTTCAGCGAGTCGCCGATCACGGTGTACTTCACGATCCGGCAGTTCTGGGGGAAGCAGGCGTTCAAGTCGTTCCACGAGTCGTACCGCAACCAGCGCCGGCTGCTCGACGAGTTGGTGGCGAGCCACCTCATCCCGGGCGTGATCACGCCGCTCCAGCGCGCCATCGCGGCGAAGCAGTAGGCGGGCGCGGCCGTGGCTCGGCGTCATTCCCGCCCGCACCGCCCGGGATTGACGCGCCGTTGGCACCGCCGTTGCGATCCTCACGACCGTCCCGACGCCCCGGGTCACGGAGGACCGCCGATGACCGGATCACGTCTCACCGTTCCCGCCCTCGTCGCCTTCGGCCTGCTGCCGCAGCACGGGTTCGCGGCGGACGCCCCGCCGGCGGTCGGCACCGTCCGCGAGTTGCCGGTCGTGTCGGTGTCGCTGGCCGTCGGCAGCACCGAGCGCGACGCCAAGCGTGTCGTGTACGCCCCGCCGCCGGGGTGGTACGTGCGGAGCCACCGCGTGCGGGTGACCAACCGGAGCGGCGCCGTCGCCTTCACGGTGAGTACCGTCCCCGCCGGCTGGCAGTGGTCGAACGACGAGCGTGCCGCGGTCTCGGGCCGGGCGGCGGGGTCAGTCGGGGCTACGTTGCCGAGCGGGCTCCCGGTCGGCGGGCACGCGGGTGGCGCGCACGACTCGACGGTTACCGGACGGCAGGCAAATTCATCGAGCCATCACGCGTTGGTCGTGGACGTGACCGCCCGTGGCGCCGGACTGTTACAAGGCGGCGCCGCCGTCGAGCTCACCGTCATCGCCGAGATGGTCTACCTCGGCCGGTAGCGACGGGCCGAGACGCATGCCAAGAACGCCCCTGTCCGAACGGGGGCGTTCTCCGTTTGTGTACCCCATGAGCACCCCACCCCTCTCCGCCTTCGCCCGCGGGCTCACCGCGGAAATCGCCTTCGAGGTCCTCGCCCGCGCCCGGCAGCTGAAGGCCGCCGGCAAGGACGTCATCGAGCTTCAGATCGGCGACAGCCCGTACCCCACCTCGTCCTCCGCGCTCGCCGCGGGCAAGGCCGCGCTCGACGCCGGGCACACGCGCTACGCCCCGTCGATGGGCCTGCCCGAATTCCGCGCCGCGCTGGCGAGGCTCGTCCGCGACGAGTTCGGCATCGCGGCCGGCCCCGAAAACGTCGTCGTCGCGCCGGGGGCGAAGCCGTTCGAGCAGTACTTCTGCGAGCTGTTCGTCGAACCCGGCGACGCGGTGCTCGTGTTCGAGCCGGCGTTCCCGACGTACCTGCCGAACATCCTCCGCCGCGGCGCCCGCATGGTGACCGTGCCGCTCACCCCGGAGAACGAGTTCCGCCCGGACCTGCGCGCCGTCGAGCGCTTCGTCCGCGACGAGCCGCGGGCGAAGGCGGTGTTCCTGAACTCGCCGCACAACCCGACCGGCGGCGTCGCCACGAAGGCCGACCTGGAAGGGCTCGCGGCGCTGCTCCGCGGCACGGGGGTCGCGCTGTTCAGCGACGAGCCGTACTGCCACATGGTGTGGCGCGGCCGGCACCACTCGCCGCTCGCCGAGCCGGGCATGATGGAACGGACGGTCGCGGCGTACACGTTCTCGAAGAGCTACAGCATGAGCGGCTGGCGGTGCGGGTTCGCCGTCACCGCCGCGCCGCTGGCCGACCTGATCGGCAAGATGGTGAACACGACGGTCTCGTGCGCCCCGCCGTTCGTGCAGCTCGCGGGGATCGCGGCCGTGACCCACGACGCCGCCGAGCGCGACCGGACGATGGGCCAGTTCCGCGCGAAGGTGTCGCTACTCGTGGACGCGTTGCGGCGCGTGCCGGACGTGAGCGTCGCGGAGCCGGCGGGCACCTTTTACGTGTTCCCCGACGTGCGGCCGCTGTGCCGGCGGCTGGGGATCACGTCGCACGGGCTGGCGCTGTACCTACTCGAAGGGGCCGACGACGCCCGCGGCGTGGCGTGCCTCGGCGGCGAGTGCTTCGGGCCGGCGGGTCAGGGGTTCCTGCGCTTCAGCACCGCCGAGCCGGACGACCGGCTTCGCTCCGCGGTCGCGTTCCTGGCCGACGCCGTGACGCGGACCGATCGGGTGGCGGCGTTCCTGGCGGCGAACCCGCAGTACGGTGTGGGGCCGGTTTCCAACCGGCCGGCGTGAACCGGTCGGACACGATCGAATGCCACCCGAGGGGCGGACGCAAGGCCGGTTGGAAACCGGCCCCACACCCGCGTTCCACGTGGAACAGCTCACGCCCGCTTCCGCCGCGCCAGCTCGGCCTGCACGTCGGCCAGCGAGCGGGTG
Organism: Urbifossiella sp.; assembly: GCA_044220735.1. Lineage (GTDB taxonomy): Bacteria > Planctomycetota > Planctomycetia > Gemmatales > Gemmataceae > Urbifossiella. The sequence goes on from JBGAQM010000281.1 coordinate 3,606, forward strand.
TTGAACACGTCCTTCGCCTCCAGCCAGCCTCGGCGGGCCACGTCCACGCCGTACCGCGTCAGCGACAACTGGTCCGGGCTGTGCGCGTCCGGGTTGATGACCAGCAGCACGCCCAGCGCCTTCGCCCGCTTAACGTGGACCCAGTCGAGGTCGAGCCGGTACGGGTTCGCGTTGATCTCCACCATCTTCCCGAACCGCGCCGCCGTCTTCAGTACCTCCTCCAGGTCGATCTTGTACCCCTCGCGCTTCAGCAGCAGCCGGCCGGTGGCGTGGCCCAGCATCGTCAGCGCGGGGTGGGCCAGGGCGCGACAGACGCGCTCCGTCTGCTCGGCCTCGCTCAGCCCGAAGTGGGTGTGGACGCTGCCGACGACGTAGTCGAACCCGGCGAGCAGCTCGTCGTCGTAGTCGAGCGAGCCGTCCTGGAGGATGTCGCTCTCGATGCCCTTGAGGATGCGGACGCCCGACAGCTTGGCGTTCACGGCGTCGATCTCGGCCCACTGCTTCCGCACGACCGACGGCGGCATCCCGCGGGCCACGGCCAGCGACTGCGAGTGGTCGCCGACGCCGAAGTACTCCCACCCGAGCGCCTTCGCGGCGAGCGCCATTTCCTCCAGCGACGCGCTCCCGTCGCTGTACGTCGTGTGGTTGTGGAACACCCCGCGGAGGTCGCCCGGCTCGAGCAACCGCGGCAGCACCTTCGCCTCGGCCGCCTCGACCTCGCCGGTGTCCTCGCGCAACTCGGGCGCGACGTACTCCAGGTCGAGGGTGGCGAAGATGTCCGCCTCCGTCTTGCAGGCGACCGGCGCGTCGGGACTGCCGAGGCCGTACTCGCTCAGCTGCCAGCCGCGGTCGAGGGCGCGCTGCCGCATGCGGATGTTGTGCGCCTTGCTGCCGGTGAAGTAGTGCTGGCCGAACGGGAACAGGTCGTCGGTGAGCACCCGCAGGTCGGCTTGCAGCGTCACCTTGTCGCCGTCCACGCGGGTCGTGGCGAGCACGCTGACCTTCGTCGGCCCCTGCCCGAGCACACGGACGACTTCCGGGAACGCGGCGAAGGCGTCGATCACCGGCTGCGCGTCGGCGGACGAGGCGAGGATGTCGAGGTCGCCGCACGTCTCGCGGCGGCGGCGGACGCTGCCGCACGCCTCGGCGCGGACCACCGGGGTCAGGTCGTCCGGCTCCGGGCCGGCCGCGAAGCCGGTCCGCTCGAACCAGTTCTCCGCGGCGCTGGCCCGGCCGTCGTAGCTGGCCAGCCAGGTGTCGTCGGATCGCCAGACGCTGGTCACGCGCACACACGTCTCGCGGCGGCGGCGGACGCTACCGCACGCTTCGGCGCGGACGACGCCCGGCAGCGCCCGCACACGCTCGACCAGTGCCTCGGCCAGCCCGGTCGCCATGTCGATACGGACGCGCCGGCCGGCCTCCTCGCGGAAGCGGATCGCGTCGAGGATGTTGGCCTGCGTCTTGGCGCCAAAACCCTTGAGGTCCGCGACCTGGCCGGCCTCGCACGCCGCCTTCAGCTTCTCGACGGTGTCCACGCCGAGCGCGTCGTGCAGCGCCTTGACCTTCTTGGAGCCGACGCCCTGCAGCTGCCGCATCTCGATCAGGCCGGCCGGCACCTGCGCGCGCAGGTCGGTCAGGTACGGCAGTTCGCCGGTGGTGACGAGCGTGGTGATCTTGTCCGCGAGCGCGGCGCCGAGGCCGCGGACCTCGCCGAGCCGCTTCTCGGCGACGAGCCGCTTCAGGTCGTCGGAGAGGGAGCGGACGGTGCGGGCGCCGTTGAAGTAGGCGTTGCAGCGGAACGCGTTCTCGCCCTGGAGTTCGAGCAGGACGCCGATCTCGTCGAGGGCGTCGGCGACGTCGTCTTTGGACATGCGGGGGCTCCGGGCGCGTGATACGTGCAATGTACCACAGCAACCCGGGACGACGCTTGCGGCTTCGCGCTTGGCCGGGCCAAGGACGCGAGCGGTGTCCGAACTCCGCGGCGACCATACGGTGTTGGGCGACGCGAAGCCGCAAGCGGCAACGGAACTACGCCGCGATCCGCAGACCCGTGAACCCGCCGACCTGCGCCGCACGCTTGCGGGCCGGGGCGTGGAGCAGGATCTCCATCCCGTTCACCACCCGGTCGGGGCCGCGGCCGTCGTACTGGTTGCGGGCGCAGCGGGTCATCGTCTTCCGCTCCATCGCGTCGTCCAGCAGCACGTCCACCGCCTCCTTGAGCGCGTCGAACGACACGTCCGCGGCGTCGCCGAGGAACGTCGCCACCCCGTCCTCGTCCATCCGCTTGGCGTTCATCCCGTGCCGCTTCGACTGGCTCAGCACCAGCTGCGGCAGCCCGACGACGCACAGCTCGCCGCTCCACCCGTCGCCGCTCGTCAGCGCGAAGTGGCTGCGCACCAGGCGCGTCATCAGCTCCTTCGCCTCGGTCACCACCTCGACGCGCTCGTCGGCCTCGGCCAGGTCCTTCAGGTCGGCGTAGCGCGGGTGGTGGCTGCGGCAGGCCACCGACACCTTCGACACCTTGTCCATCGCCAGCAGCTGCTCGGTGCGGGTGAAGGCCTCGCCCGCGGGGTCGTCGTCGCCCATCGCCACCAGGGCGCGGAACGGCCCCGCCGGCTCGGTCGCGCGGATGGTGCGCTGCCGGCGGAACACGCCGCGGCACAGCGCGTACTTGTGGCCGAGGAGCAGCTGACAGCCCGGCCCCGGGCGGTACGCCTTGCGGCCGGGGGCCGAGAACGGGTTCACCACCACGTCGGCGTCGAACGTCAGGCCGGCGGTGCTGTCGAAGACCACGACCAGGGTGCCGGTGGCGCGGAGGTCGGCGAGGTAGTCCTCGTCGTAGCCGTCGCCGGCGATCACGACCGCGGCCGCGTTCAGCCGGCGGACCTGGGCGATGGTCATCGCCAGGTCGGCGGGCGAGCCGAGGCGGTGGTCGGTGGGGATCCAGTCGTTGTTGCCGCGGTTCACCGCGACCGCCAGCGACGCGGGGTCGAGGTAGCTGAGGAAGTGGGTGCCGCGGCGGCGCCGCTGGAACGCGGCGGCCAGCGACAGGCACTGGTAGAACGGCTCCCACCCGCCGTCGGGGGTGCCGTCGCAACGAAACAGGATCGGGCCTCGGGTCGCATCCATGCGCGGGGGCTCCTGCACCACGGGGGTGGGGACGGAGCGCGACCGGGCCGGGGCGCACCGGGGGCGCGGCCGGGCGTGCGTGGGCACGCGGCGGGACGCGCACGGGGGTGCGTCTGGGGTTCGGTCGCGCGGGTCTGGGGTGGTGCGACAGGACCGCCGAAATGCGCCCCGAAGGGCACCGCGGGAAGCGCGGCGGCGGGCCTCGACACCTCTTCTCACGGGGCCTTGTGGGCCCCACCGCGTTGCCTTCGGGTTCCGGTCCGTTGGCAGGCGGGTCGGGCGACGGGTTCCGGCCGTCGTCCGACGGGCGGGATGCTAAGGGAGAATCCGCGCGGCGGACAAGGTCACTTTCAGCGCGAGCGCGAATCGTTAGTAGCCGCAGGCGTCAGCCCGCGCCACATCCGCGGAGAGGGAGGGCGTTTGCCCCCGTACTCCGTCGCCGGTGGGCGCGGGCTGAAGCCCGCGGCTACCGGCATCGGGCCGCGGCACTCCGCACTTCCCAAAGCGCCACGCCCACGCTATGAGCTCGCCTTCGACCCCGCGGTAGGCGGGGCAATCGGAGGAATCGCATGGACGCCACCGCCACCAAACCCCGCCTCGGCCGCGGGCTCTCCGCCCTCCTCGGCGACGCCGCCCCCGCCGACGCGCCCGCCAACCGGCTCCCCGTCGGCGACGTGAAACAGAACCCGTACCAGCCCCGCAAGCGGTTCGACGACGACGAACTCGCCTCGCTCACCGACAGCGTGAAGTCGCACGGCGTCCTCCAGCCGATCGTCGTGCGCCAGACCAGCGACGGCTTTCAGCTCATCGCCGGCGAGCGCCGCCTCCGCGCCGCGCAGGCCGCGGGGCTCGCCGACGTCCCGGTCCACGTCGTCGCCTTCGACGACCAGCAGGTGTTCGAGGCGGCGCTCGTCGAGAACATCCAGCGGAGCGACCTGAACCCGATCGAGAAGGCGCAGGGCTTCCGCGACTACCTCGACAAGTTCGGCGTGTCGCAGGAAGCGCTCGGCGCCAAGCTCGGGCTCGACCGGACGACCGTGAGCAACCTGCTCGGCCTCCTGAACCTGCCGCCGGAAGTGCAGGACGCGGTGCGGCTCGGGCAGATCAGTCTCGGGCACGCGAAGGTCCTGAAGGGCGTCCCCGAAGCGGAGCGGCAGCTGGCCCTGTGCCGCGAGACGATCCTGAAGAACTACTCCGTCCGCGCCCTCGAACTGCTCGTGAAGGAGCAGAGCCTCGGCGCCGCGGCGGCCGCCGCCGACGCCGCCGACGACGAGCCGGAGGAACGCCGGCCGGCGGAGAAGACGGCGCACGTGAAGGGGATCGAGGACGACCTGCGGCAGCGGCTGGCGGTGAAGATCGAGATCAAGGTGAAGGCGAAGGACAAGGGGCAAATCGTCATCGGGTTCGACAGCAACGACGACTTCGAGCGCATCGTGAGCGCGCTGACGCGGTGACAGGAAGCCGGAGACAGAAGACACATCGCACAAGCCCGGGGGACAACACCCCGGGCTTGATTGTTTCTTGTTCGCTGGCTCCTGGCTCCCGTCTCTCGTCCAAGCTTGCCCCACCCCCCGCGATCCGCTACCCTGCCCGCGTCGCTCCCGGGCCAGGAGACCCCCCAATGCCGACACGGATGTTCGCCCTCGCCGCGGCGCTGCTCGCCGTCGCCGCCCAACAGCCGGCGCTCGAGT
>JBGAQM010000282.1:0-8276 GCA_044220735.1 Urbifossiella sp.
ACGCCACCAGCTCGAACGTGCCGTCCGGGTTCAGCCCCGCGGCGTAGGCCTTCGCCCCCGCCTTGCCGTCCGGCCCGGCCGGCGAGAAGACCAGCGATGCCTGCCCGGCGACGCTCACCGGCTGGCCGTTCTCCAGCACCGTTCCCTTGATCCGCGCGTTCCCCGCGCTGCCGCACCCGGCGAGCACGAGGGCCGCGAAGGCCACCGCAACGCGCGTCATCGACGGCCCCCGAGTTAGTCGTTCTGGTAGGTCTGGCCGTCGTTGCGGCTGTGCATCAGGAACCACGTCCGGCTGTCCACCGAGTTGCGGACGAACCGCACGCTCCCGTCGGACATGAGCGTGTTCACGCCGCCGGTGTGCTTGCTCTTGGCCGTCACCTGCCAGCTGCCGCACCCGCCGCACGCGCCCATGCCGATGTCCGGCCGGTCGTCGCCGCCCTGGATGTCGTCGTACCCCGACAGCGACACGTTCGGGCTCGGGGTGTCGAGCCGGCCGTTCGCCGCCGAGATGCTCGCCCCGGTCTGGCCCATCGCCCAGGTGCCGCGGATGTCGTTGGCGCTCGGCCCGATCCGCAGCTCGTCCACCAGCACCGTCGCCGACGTGCCGTCCGGGAAGGTGTTGATCCGCTGGCCGTTGTTGACGGTGAACGGCCCGCCGAGCGACAGCCCCTGCACGTTCGAGGCGTAGTACCCGCCGATGCCCCAGTTGGACTCGACCATGAACCCGTTGTTCTGGGTGATGGCCCCCTCGGGCGCGCCGATCCAGAACATGCCGGGGCCGGCGTTCGCGCCGTAGTTGCCGCGCGCCCAGCTGCCGCCGACGCGGCTGCACTGGGTGCCGCCCTCGGAGTCGGACGGGCAGCGCAGCACCGACAGTTCGGTGTTGCGGATCGCGCGCCAGTTCTGGTCGGGCGTGACCGAGGCGTTGTTCTTGTTGGTGTCGTAGTTGTTGACGCTGGTCGCCACCTGGTTGAACAGCGGCCCCTGCTCGAGCTGCGGGAGGAGGAGGACGACCCAGTTGGGGCCGAAGTTCTGGTTGTAGTCGGCGGGGTTGCCGACGGCCCGGTGCATGAGCACCGACGGCGGCAGGGTGCCGACGGTGTCGTGGTAGGCGTGGGCGGCGATGCCGATCTGCTTCATGTTGTTGGCGCACTTGATGCGCGCGGCGGCCTCGCGGACCTTCTGCACCGCGGGGAGCAGGAGGCCGATGAGGATGGCGATGATCGCGATGACGACGAGGAGCTCGATCAGCGTGAACGCCGACCGGCGCGGGCGGGGAGGGGGCATGACGGACCTCGGGAGAAACGGGGAGAAGCGACCTCCGCCCCCGGCGAGTGACGGGCGGCGGGATGAAGGACAAGTGAAGTGTACCCGACGCTCATCCCGGTGTCAGCCCCAACGTTGCGGGGCGGCGCCGAATGCGGCCTCTCGTCGCGGCGCGGCACGCGGGGCGTGGGGGTGAACCACGGGCGGGGAAATCGCCGGGCGCGGGCCGGGCCAACGGCCGCCGCACTCGCCGGCTACTTCACCTGCACGCGCACCTGCACCGGGTCGCCGACCTCGGGCGTCAGCGTTACGACGAAGTCACCGACCTTCGTGCCCGCCCGCAGTTCGTACTCGAACGCGTTCGACAGCGACACGTCCTCGAAGTTGAGCCGCAGCATCGGCGGCACCGTCACGCCCTCGGCGTCGTTGACGGTCACGCGGACGGTCAGGTCGTCCTTGTCGAACAGCCGCCAGTTCAGCCCCTGGCGGACGCGCTTGGTCTCGCCCTTGGTGAGGAACACCGGGCCGATCGGCAGGATTTCCGGCTCCTTCTTCGTCAGGTCGCGTTCCACCCGGTCCCGCCACTCCTTCATCTCGCCCTGCAGCCGGCGGCGTTGCTCGATCACCGACGCCAGCATCGCCCGCAGCCGCTCCTTCGTCTGCAACTCGCCGAGCGCCAGGCGGATCGTCTTCACCTCCGCCTCCAGCACCGCCAGCGAGATCTCGGCGTCCGACACCTTCGCCGCGTCGGACCACGCCGGCGGCTCCTTGGCGTAGTCCGCCAGTACGGCGTCGAGCTTCTTCTCGGCCGCGGGGAACGTCATCTTCGGGGTCAGCTGGCCGGCCGCGATCTGGCCGCGCTCCTCCTCGGTGACGCCGGGCGGGGTCTCGCCCATGACGCGGTCGATGCGGTTGGCGAACGTGCCGAACCGGTCGCGGGTCACCGGCGTCACGTCGTTCACCTTGCACTCCTGGTGGATCCGCCGGTACTCGCGGACGATGGACCCCACCACGTCCTTGGCCTTGCCCACGTCCTGCCCGGCGTCCTGCGCCCGCACCCGCACCGTGTCCAGGCCGGCGCTCATGACGGCGTTCGACGACCGCACGAACTCCCACTTCCGCCGCGCCGCCGCCAGCTTGGCCAGCGCGTCGTCGAGCCGGGTGGCGAACGTCTCCTCCTCGCGGTTGATTTCCGCCAGCAGGTCGCCCTCGCTCACCACCAGCAGCCGGATCGGCTCCTGCCCCGTGCCGGTCTTCGGGCCGCCGTCGTAGTTCGTGTCGGCGGCCGTGACGGCCAGGTCGATGCGGTAGCGGGTCTGCACCTCGCTCGTCTTCACGCCGAGCTTCAGCACGTCCACGTCGAAGTAGTCGCGGTCCGGGCTCTTGAGCTCGACGCGCTTCACCGCGTGCGGCAGGCCCGTGTCCTCGAGCGGGGCGGCGAGCTTCTTCCGGAAGTCGCCGACCGTGTCGCGGCGGAGGTCGCCGGCGACGTCGAAGAACTGGCGGAGGCCGAAGCTCGCCGTCTTGCGGGTGTCGCCCTTGTCCAGGTCGCGGAACTTGACCACGTGGAACGCCGGGGCGACGACGCCGGGCAGGCTCGACCGCGGGGCCGGCATGTACAGGAGTGGCCGCAGGGCCAGCTGCACGCGCATGGCGCGGCCGACGTCCGAGTCCTCGGACCAGTACGTCAGGTCGAACGTGACCTTGCTCAGCCCGTGGTCGTCCTTCACGAAGCTCTCGGGGTTGAACGGGATCTTCGCCCGCGCGGTGACGAGGTGGTTCGTCCCCACCTTGCGGATCACGTCCGGCGCCACCTCCACGACCGGCGGCGCGTCCTCCACCACCTGCACCACCACCGGCCGCTTCGCCGTCACCCCGTCGGCCTGCTCCACCACCAGGTCGAACTCGACGACGGCCGTGGACGACACCGGCTCCACGCGCACCCAGCCGTCGGCGTCGAGGTAGTGGTGGTCGAACGACCGGCCGGCGCCGAACCGGTAGTCGCCGCGGAACTCGACACTGACGGTCCGCTTGTCGGCCGCGACGCCCAGCGGCACGCGGGCCGACGACCCGGGCACCGCCCACGGCAGCACGCCGACCTTCGGGGCCAGGTACGCGGCCGTCAGGTCGGTGTCGGTGGTGGCGGTGAGCACCAGTTCGGTGCCGGCGGGGACGGGGAACAGCGTGCGGTCGCCGGTGAGCGACAGCGCCCGCTCGGGCATGGTCTGCCGCAGGCCGGCGAGCGCCGGGTAGCCCTCGCCGGCGGGCGGGGCGTGGTGCAGGTACGCCGGCTGGTACTCGGTGCGGATGAGCTTCGTGAACACCGGCGGCGGGATGAGCGTGATGTCGCGCGGGCTGGTGCGGAAGTCGTCGGCCCGGACGACGAACCGCACCGACTCCTTCAGGTCCGGCACCGGCGCGGCGTACTCCTGGTTCGGCAGCGGGGCGAGGCTCACCTCGCCGGTCTTCTGCTGCCCCGCGTAGGCGAGCGACACCCGCGCCGGCAGGTCGAGCTTGCGGATGGTGCGGCCCATCGACGGGCTCCCGGCCTGCTCCTCGAGTGCCAGGAACACGCGCTCCAGGTCCGCCTGCAGCGGTAGGTACGCCTCGCCGAGCGCGACGCTCAGCTTCGCGCGGGACGCGGCGTCCTCCATGCCGACGGCCATCACCTGATCGACCGGCCACGCCGCGGACTCGCCCGCCAGCGCCCCGTCGGCCGCGGCGCGGAAGGCGGCGTCGGGCAGGGCCGGGACGTCGCCGCCGGCGAGGGCGGGGGTCACGTCGGCCCAGAGCATCGGCCGCCAGCCCATCGGCGCGGCGCGGTCGGCGACGACCCACCGGTACGCCTTCGTGCGGATCGTGGGCTCGGGCGCGTCCTTGCCGATGCGGAGCTCGTCGCCGGGGAAGCCGACGAGCTCGAGGTGCGCCCGCCGCGGCCACGGGAAGTTCGGCTTAGGAGCAGGTCGCGCTCGGCGAGGACGCCGGTGACGTGGGCCAGCTTCCACCCGTAGTGGTACATGTTGAACGACCGCGCGCCGACGGCGAACGACACGTACCCGATCACGACCACGCCGAGGACCAGCCCCGCGGCCCAGGCGGCGAGCTTGCGGAGGCGGCCCCAGTCGAAGACGTCGGCCGCCGGCACGGTGCCGACCCGCTCGCGGGCCTCGCGGATCGTCTCGCGGATCAGGTCCTTCGAGTAGCCGTACTTCTCCTGCGCCTCGACGTCGGCGAGCTCGACGGCGGTGATGAGCCGGCCGCCGAGCACGCGGGGGAAGCGGCGCTCCAGCACCAGCGCCAGCGCCGGGTAGGTGAACTCGGTGGTGAGCCGGCGGGCGATGCGGGACGCGACGATGCCGGCGAGCCCGAGCAGGCCGGCGGCGAGGGCCACGCCGCGGAGCCACGCCGGGGCGTCCACCGCCCAGTCCCAGGTGAGGAGCTTGAACGCGCCGAAGTCGACGGCCAGCGCGGCGACGAACCACACCGCGGCGAAGATGGCGGCCGACAGCAGCCCCTCGACGACGACGTACCGGCGGATGGTGCCGCGGAGCCGGTCGAGCGGGTGGAGCACCTCGGGGTCGAGGCGGGCGGCGGGGGTCGGCGTGGTCGGCATGTCGGTAACCGCGGGTTGTCTCGATTCTCTCGGCGAGCCGGCCGCCGTCAGGCGGCGGGTGGCGTGCCCCGTCGCCTACGCCAGCCGCAGCAGCTTGCGGCTCATCCACTCGACGCACAGCAGCCCCACCACCAGCATCAACACGTAGCTGAGCTGGTACGGCCGGCGGCCGAACACCCGGCCGACCCATTCCCAGTCGGGCAGCGGCACCTCGACGCCGCGGTCCCATAGGTCGTCCGCCTTGCCGCGGTTCTCGGCCGTCACCTCGCGGTTCCCCATGCACTCGGGGATGAGCCCCAGCAGCTCGCGGTCGGTCAGCTTGAACGCCAGCTTCGACACGCCGCCCTCGCGGGGCAGTTCGCGGATCAGCCGGGCCTTCGCGTCCGGGTTCGTCACCCGCGCGGCGACGCCGTTGTCGCCCTCGAACTCGGTCGCCACGCCCATCAGCGCCGCGGGGTCGGGGCGGATGTTGTCCAGCTCCGGGTTCGACGCCTTCAGCTTGAACGACGCCTCGATCGGCGGGCCGTTGCCGTCGGGCAGGTCGATCAGGACGCGGTAGCTCTTGTCGCCCGGGGGCATCTCGCGCGGGTCGGGCGTGAGCACCCCCTGGTAGTAGCCGTCGAACCCGGTGGCCCCCGGCCGCGCGGTCAGCGGGAACGGGCCGAACTCCTTCTCGGGCTGGTTCTCGGCCGACATCCGGACCACCTTGAACCGCGGGTCGATGGCGCCGACCGGGTACGCCTTGGCGCTCGGGTCGAGGACGCGGGCCAGGACGCGGATCGGGGTGCCGGCGGTGTACTCGTCGCCGAGCAGCAGCCGGCCGCGCGACGCCTTGTTCTCGCGCTTGGCGACGGCGTACCGCATCACCTGCACCCACGCCCGCTTGTACATCTCCTTGCCCTCGGGCGGGTCGTAGGCGTTCAGCCGGTACAACTCGCCGGACCCCATGAACACCGTCCGCCACGCCGCCGACGGGTTGCTCGTCACCAGCCACGGCAGCGGCATCCGGTCGCCCTTGTCGTCCTCGTCGATCAACTCGGCCAGCACCTTCGAACTCCGCCGCGTCTCGCCGAGGTCCTTCACCGGGTAGCTGCTGAAGAACCCGCGGTGCGGGTACAGCTCCACCTTCAGGTCCGGACTCGGGGTGTACTTCTCGCGGTCGGTGAAGAACTTCTCCCACCCCGCCTTCGGGTCGCCGGGCGTGTCCAGCAGTTTGAGCACGTCGGACTCCTCCGGCGGGTGGAGGTCGAGCCGGCGCGGCGTGCGCGGGGTGCCGCGGGCCTGGATGACGATGTAGTCCTCCGGGAGCACGGGGAGGATTTCGAGCACCGGGCTGAGCCGGCTGTTCGCCTCGACGCGGGCCAGCTGGAACGTGTGGACCGGCCCGGCGACGTACACGAACCCGCCGCCCTGCTCCTGCACCCACCGCTTGAGCATGTCCGCCTGCTCGGCGGACACCTCCGACCAGTCCGGGTCGAAGGCGACGATCAGGTCGTACTCGTTCAGGTTGTTGAACCGCTCCTTCGGGTCGCCGCCGGCGGAGAGGTCGAACTTGGTCGGGAACCGGGCCAGGAGCCGCTCGGGCGGCACGTCCTGCACCGCCGTCCCCTTCTCGCCGGCCTCGTTCTGGAGGCACACGGACAGCGTGGCCCGCTCCTCCTGCGCCTCGCGGACGAGGACCGTCTTGAGCTGGAGGTACTCGCGGCTCGGCCCGCTGGCCCAGAGGAGGACGCTGAGCGGCTTGCGGTCCACGTTCACCTTCGCGCGGACGCGGACGTGGTCGGTCGCCGACGCGGGCTCGAGCTTGTGCCTGGGGATGCGGCCGCGCACCGACCACGACCCGTTGCGGAGCTGCCGCTTGGTGGCGTTCGTGCCCTCCTTCGGCTCCGCCGTCAGGTTGTCCGGCAGCTTGGCCGGGTCCACGACGAACTCGGCCTGCCCGTGCGGCGGGTCGCCGGGGAGGAACGTGAGCTTGCCGTTGAGCGTGTGGTCGGGCGGGTCGGTCTTGGGGTCGCGGTTGGGCAGGTACAGGTCCAGGAACACGTCGGTCTCGGTGTTCGCCAGGTTCTGCCCGTCGGCCTCGACGACCACCTTGAACGGCTCGTCCGGCGGGGTGTTGCCCGGCGCCTGCACGTCGGACACGACGACGCCCGCGGCGACGCGGTCCTCGCCGACGGCGACGGTGAACACCGGCACCTTCTCGCGGGCGGCGCGGGCCCGGAGTTCCGCGTAGGCCGAGTCGGACGCCAGGTTCGAGCGGCCGTCGGTGAACACGACGATGCCCTGCACCATGTTCGCCGCCTCGCGGTTGACGAGCGTGAGCAGCGACGCGGGGACGTTGGTGCCGGCGGCGATGCCGCTCGCCACCGTGAGCCGGCCCTTGAGCCGGCCGCGGCTCGCCTTCAGCGCCTCCTTGTCGGCGTCGGGCATGTTCTTCGGCACCACCTCGTCCTCGGGCCGGGCGAGCCAGCCGTTGGCCCAGTCGGCCGTGCCGGGGGCGGCGCCGTTCCACGCGGCCGAGTTCCGCACGGCGTCCGCGCCCTCCGCCGTCAGCCCCTTCAGGAGCCCGGGCTTGAAGTCGTGCTTGGCGAATGCCTCCCAGTCGGCGGCGGCCCAGACCGGGTCGCCCTTGGCAAACGCCTGCGCGTCCTCGTCGGCGAGGGTGCCGAAGCGGTAGACGAACACCGGGTTCTTGTCGAGGAGCTTGCCGAGGAAGTCGGCCTGGCTGTCGGTCAGGAAGTCGATGATCTGGCCGACGCGGGTCTTGGCCTTCGACCCGGGGGTGCCGCTCACGTCCTCGTCCTTGTGCATCGACCCCGACACGTCGATGACGACGAGGACGCGGGACCGCTTCTCGGTGCGCTCGTAGGTCTGGAACGCCGGCAGGAGGAAGACGAGGCAGAGGACCGCGTACACGGCGACGCGCACGGCGGCGAGGCCGAAGGCGTAGTACCACGCGGCGCTGCGGCGGTCCTTGTTGTACATCGCGACGGCGTAGACGCTGCCGAGGGCGAACACGGCGCCGGTGAAGACGAGCCAGAGGGCGGTGTTCTGCTGCTTCTTCCCGGCCGCGACCTCGCCGGCGAAGTTGCCGGCCGACGGGAACGAGTCGTTCACGAAGAACACGCCGAGGAGCACGAGCCCGAACGCGACCCAGGTCAGGACGCACGCCGTCCAGGTGTTGCGGGCGGCGCTGCCGGGCCGGCCCGGGAAGGCGCCGCGGGCGCGCAGCACGACCCACACGCCGAGCGCGGCCAGGGCGGCGAGGGCGAGCGGGTAGTAGAGGATCGCCTGCAGCGTGGACTGCGGCAGCAGCGACGACAGGAACTCGCCGAACGGCTGGTCGAGCCGCAGGAGGACGAGTTCGCGGGTGCTTTCGGTCGGCGTCATCGGGTAC
>JBGAQM010000283.1:0-8219 GCA_044220735.1 Urbifossiella sp.
CCTCAGCGTACGAACAGCTGCATGTAGCGCTTGCCGTCGGCGCCGGTCACCCACGCGGCGCCGCCGTAGGTGCCGCCGTCGTACACGCAGCAGCTCATCCAGCCGTAGGACGCCGGGTAGGCGGCGCAGCCGGCCGCGCTCGCGTGCGCCCCCGGCGGCAGGAACGCGAAGTCGTTCGACGTGTGGCCGAACTGGAAGCGCGCCGCCCGGGCCGCGGCGCACGCCCGCGCCCCCGCGGTCAGCCCCTCGTCGCGGAGGAACGGACGCAGCCCGCGCGCGGCGCGGAGGGCGTTCACCTCGTCGAGCCCGTCGCCGTCCGCGACCGACGCCGCGGCCGGGTCGGTCGCCGAGACGGGGCTGGAATAGCTGGTGCTCGTGACGGGGGCGACCGGGGCGGGTTGGTAGGTAGGTGTGTGGTAAGTCACCTGCGACCGCCGGCGGAGCGGGCCGGCGTCGGAGCCGGCGGAGAGGGCGGTCAGGAAGGCCAGGGCGAGGAGGGAACGAACCGTCATCAGGGGTGCTCTTTCCGTGAGGGAATACCGGGCGACCTCCCCTTGTTATTCGACACAACTACGACGTACACCCTCGACGGCCAAAATCGCGGGCAAATCGCCATAACCGATTTGCTAGATTGAACTTGAAATGCGCCACACGAAGAGTCCAGGCGTCGCGTTGTGCGTAGATTTAGACACAATGTACGCGGAATGGTGGGTGGGCCTGCCGGACGCACAAATCCCCATCACCATGACACCGGTCAAGGGTTGTTGATGAATCGCACCACGCCGCGCTGCCACAGTTCTCCAACGATCCGCTTGTACTCCGCCTCCTGCATCTTCCGCATCAGCTTGTCGCGCACGTCGTCCTGCAGTTGCACCGTGAACGGCATCACGCCCGCCTCCTGCCGCCCCGCCACCTTCACGACGTGATACCCCGTCTCCGTCGCCACCACCGGGCCGACGCCGTTGATCGGCGTCGCCATCACCACCGGCTCCAGTTCGGCCGGCCGGATCTCGCCGCGCTTCAGGCCGACGCCCATCGCCTTCTGGTTCGACGCGATGCCGTGGTCGTGGGTCTTGCACAGCGCCACGAAGTCGGCCCCGGCGGCGGCCTCGGCGCGAACCTTCTCGGCGTGCTGGCGGGCGTCTTCCGGCGTCGGGAAGCGGGCGGCGCTGACGAAGATGTGCTGCCACGCCACCGCCTCGTGCTTGGCGAACTCCTCCGGGTGGGCGTCGTAGTAGCGCCGCACGTCGCCGAGGCTGACCGTCTTGCCGCGCTCCTTCAGGCTGTTGCGGACGTACTCGTCAGCCATGATCTGCCGCTCGATCTGCCGGCGGATCACGCCGGGGGTGAGACCCATCACGGCCAGCGCGGCGCGGAAGTCGTCGTCGGTCTTGGCCTTCGTGCGGGTCTTGAAGTCGCGGAGCTTGCGGTCGGCGAGCTTGCCGGCGAAGTCGCGGATGTCGTCCATCACCGCCGCCTTGCCGGCCTTCTTCAGCTTCGCCTCCATCTCCTCCAGCACCAGCTCGCGCTCCACGATCCGCTTCAACTCGTCGTCGTAAATCTCCTTCGCCTTCGCGTCGTCCTTCACGATCGTCTGCTTGCCGCCGGGGCCGTCCACGACGTTGACGTAGTCCTGCACCCGCTGCCGGGCGGCCTCCCACACCTCCTGCTCGGTGACGGTGTTGCGCAGGCCGACGAGCGCGACGACCTTGATGCGCGGGTCGCCGGCGAGGGCGCCGACCACGGCCTTGACCGGCGGGGCGGTGAACCCGGCGGGCTGGGCCGTCGGCGCGGCCGGGGCGAGCGGCGCGGCCGGGGCGAGGGGGCCGTCGGGGCTCTGGGCGCGGCCGACGGGGCGGTCGGCGGCGGCCGCCTGACAGCCGGCGACGAGCGCGAGCAGACCGAGCGTGCGGCGGAACCGGGCTGTGGCGTCCATGCCCACGCGTCCTCGGCGGCGGAAGTTCGGGAAGCCCGGGTATACCGCGGCGCCCGGCGGGTGCAAGTCCGCCCTGACACCCGCCCCACGCTCAAAGGTCGGGCCGAGTCCATTGTGTGCCGCCCTCCCCCCCGGGGGGTCGAGGCACGAATTGAGTCGGATACACAAATGGACATCAGGACTATTCGCCGCTTCCGAACGCCGCCCGGCGGCCGAAATCGGCCGGAACTCGCCCGGCCGTCGGGTTTTTCGTAAACACTCACGGACCCCCGCGGTTATACTCGCCGCTCTGCCACAGCCCCGCACCCCTCCCCGGAGTCGTTCGTGAACGGCGCTCCATCCCGTAACGACAAGATCCTGTTCTGGGCCAGCTTCTTCACACTCATCGCGGCCGGGATCGGGTTCTCCGTCCGCGGGGTGGACATCCTCAAAAACTGGGGCGACCAGTACGGCTTCACCCAGACCGAGCTCGGCACCATCACCGGCGGCGGGCTCGTCGGGTTCGGGCTGGCGATCATCTTCTTCAGCTTCTGCGCCGACCGGTTCGGGTACGGCCGGCTCATGGCCGTCGCGTTCCTCCTCCACGCGTCGTCGGCCGTGGTCACGTTCGCCGCCACGCCGGTGTACGCCGCCTACGGCAAGGTCGGGGCGTTCTGGTGCCTGAACCTCGGCATGTGGCTGTTCGCGCTGGGCAACGGCACGTGCGAGGCGGTCATCAACCCGCTGACCGCGACGCTGTTCCCGAAGAACAAGACGCACTGGCTGAACATCCTCCACGCCGGCTGGCCGCTCGGGCTCATCCTCGGCGCCGCCGTCATGCTCGGGTTCGAGCAGGCCGGCGAGGTGCGGTGGGAGTACAAGCTCGGCGTGTTCCTCGTGCCGGTGCTCATCTACGGCCTGATGATGGCCGGCCGCCGCTTCCCCGACTCCGAGGCGAAGACGGCCGGCGTGCCGCTCCAGGGGATGATGAAGAGCGTCGGCATGCTCGGGTTCACGCTCGGCGCGGCGCTCATCGGGCTGGCCCTGTCGAAGCTGTTCCAGGAGGTGCTCGGGCCGGTCATCCCGGGCGACGACCCCAAGCAGAAGAACTTCATCCTCGCCTGCGTCGGGTGGGGCGTGGCCGGGGTCGTGTGGCTCGCCTTCGCGGTCATCACCAACTTCTCGGTCGGCAGCTTCGTGCTCGCCTTCCTGTACCTGATGCACGCCCTGGTCGGGTACGTCGAACTCGGCACCGACAGCTGGATCACGAACATCACCGCCCGGGTGCTGGAGAGCGGCACGAACGCCAAGCTAGCGTTCATCTGGACCAACGTGCTGATGTTCACCCTGCGGTTCTTCGCCGGCCCGATCGTGCACAAGATCAACCCGATCGGCCTGCTGTTCGGCAGCGCGGTCCTGGGCACCGCCGGGCTGTACATGCTCGGCATGCCGTTCACCGACTCGGTGTGGCCGTGGGTCGCGGCGGTGACCGTGTACGGCATCGGCAAGACGTTCTACTGGCCGACGCTGCTCGGGGTGATTTCGGAGCGGTTCCCGAAGGGCGGGGCGCTGGCGCTGGGCCTCAGCGGCGGCATCGGCATGATCGGGGCCGGCATCCTCGGCGGCCCGGGGATCGGGTACAAGCAGGACTTCTTCGCGGTCGAGAAGCTGAAGGCCACGTCGGAGCCGACCCTCAAGCGGTACCAGGCGGCGGAGACGTCCGACTTCCCGCTGGTGACCGAACTCGCCCCGGAGTACGCCAAGCCGGTGGCCGGGCTGGACAACGGCAAGCTGAAGGTGTTCGACGACTACAAGGGCGGGTTGGACGACAAGGGCGTGCCGAAGAAGGACGCCAAGACGACGCTGGACGCCGACCTGGAGACGATCGCGCAGCAGGAGAAGGACGGGAAGGCGGTCGAGCCGAAGCTGAAGGAGAACCTGAACACGATGAAGTCGTGGTGGGAGACGGCCGGCAAGCCGAACTTCGCCACCGACCGCGACCCGCTGGAGGCGGCCCGGAAGTACGGGGCCAAGACGGCGCTGATGTGGACGGCCGTGGTGCCGGCGGTGCTGGCGGGTGGGTTCCTGCTGCTGATCCTGTACTTCGCCGCGACCGGCGGGTACACGCAGGTGCACCTCGACACCCCCGCCCCGCGCGACCCGCGCGACAAGTACGGGGCGCCCGCCGAGGCGTGGGGGAAGTAGGCGTCGAGAGCGAAGTGCGAGCCGGCCTGGGGGGTTGGCGCGGGACGGCAAATCGGGTACGACTACCACTATCCTCTGGTGGTCGTACCCTGGATGTCGCCCGATGTCGAACCACGACGCTAACCGTCCGCCGCGGCCGGGAGATCACCCGGCCGTGGTGACGCAGTTGATCCTCGGCCGGAAAATCCTGACGGGGTTCGCCGTCACTGGGTTCGTCACCACCTTGATCGTTCTCGGGGTGGCGACGTTCCAGAGCGGGACGATTGACACGGCCGTCGCCCGGTCGTCCCTCCTGTTGCTCGTCGCGTTCGCCCTGACCACCGTCGCGTGGCTGCTCTACCCGAAGGCGGTAGAAGCTACGGACGTGACGGTCCCCATTCTCGGCTGGAAAATCACTGGGTTCAGCGGTCCCCTTCTCCTCCTGATCGTGACGTACGTGGTCCTCGACCAGGTCTACCCCGTGCCGGCCCCCCCGCGGACTCGGTACTACGCCCTCGAAGGGGCCGCGAACCCGCCGCCGGCGTCGGCCGTCCGGTTCAACGGAAGCCCGAGCCACGACCGTCTACTCCCGGTTCGGGACTCCCGCCGCCCGGGGAGCGTCTTGGCCGGCTTCGTCGCCCGGTTCGACAGCCCGGACGCGTTCAAGGTGGTCATCTCGAGCGAACCCGCCATCTTCGAGCCGACCGAAGTGACGTTCGCCCCCGGCACCAACAACGGGACGTTCGAACTGCCGCTCCGGCCGTGACCACCCAGGAGGCGACCATGGTTCGCTACCCGCACCTCGTCGTGGCGTTCTCGGCGTTCGCCGTGGTCGCGTCCGCCCAACCCGGCACGGACCAACTGCGCGTGCTGACCAGCAGCCGGCTCGAGTACCTGTCCTACCTGGCCCGGAGCGAGGTCAGCCGCGGGTGGCTGAAGACGCCGGAACTGCGGGCCCGAATCGTCACGATTCCGCCGACCGAATCCGTGCTCCTGACCCGGAGTTCGGACGGCGGAACCGTGTGGTACACCGACGCGGCCACGACCCGCCCCCAGGTGGTCCCGACGTCGAAGGACGAGTTCGAGACGCTGTGGCTCTTCGCGGACGGCGCGATGGAGCGGATCCACGCGATGAAGGCCGGCCCGGTGCCGGTGTTCGTCGAGAAGAAGGTCGTCACCAAGGACGGGAAGATCACCACCGTCGTCGTCACGGAGCGAATCCTCGTCGTGCCGAAGGAGGACGAAGTCAAGGCTGCGCTGGCCGAGATTGACCGGGTGGCCAACCCGGCCGCACGGGCGACGCTGGCGCGGGCCGCCGGGGCGCGGTTCGCCGAACTCTTCCCGCCCGGGCACGACCTCCCCGCCCCGCCTTCGGCGACGGCGGCGGCCGACCGGTACCGTTCCGAGGTCCTGGCCGAGGCGAAGCGGTACTACACCGGGGCGGGGGCGACCAAGCTGCCGGCGGCCGGTCAGCCCGAGTTGTTCGGGAAAGCCCCGACGGACCCGACGTCGGTCGTACTCGCGGCAGCCGCGGCCAAGGACGTGCGGACGTTCAAGACCGACCAGGGGAAGTTCACGGCCGTATGGGACGGATCGACCCTCGTCGTCGTCCGCCAACGGCCGGGCTTCGACCCGGTGGACGACAACCCGAAGATCGAGTTTTCGCCGGACTGGCTGAAGTCGGTCGACCCGAGGCCCCGGGTCAAGGACTTCAATCTGAACCTGACCGACCCGATCGGTCCGCTCGCCTTCCCGATGAGGGGGACGTTCTCCAAGTAGGCGGGGGCGCGGCACGCGGCTGCGCCCCGCTATAATTCCGCCATGAGCGGGGGCCGCACCTTTCACTTCCTCGGCACCGGCACCTCGGTCGGGGTGCCGATGATCGGTTGCGAGTGCGCCGTCTGCCGCTCGCCCAACCCGAAGAACCAGCGGTACCGCACCTCGGCACTCGTCCAGGCGCCGGGCGGCACCATCCTCATCGACACCAGCCCCGAGGTGCGGCTGCAGCTCGTCCGCGCCGGCGTCGGGCTCGTGAACGCCGTCCTGTACACGCACTACCACGTCGACCACGTGTTCGGCCTCGACGACCTGCGGCTGATGCCGCTGCTGCTGAAGGCGCCGCTGCCGGTGTACTGCGACGCCGACACCGAGGACGTGGTGCGGCGCGTGTACTCGTACGCCTTCGAGCCCGGCAGCGAGGACATCCCCGTCGGCGTCGTCCCGAAGGTCGAGTTCCGCCGCATCGACGACACGCCGTTCGTGGCGTGCGGCGAGTTGGTGAAGCCGATCCCGTTCACGCACGGCCGGTTCCACGTGTACGGCTTCCGCATCGGGAACCTGGCGTACTGCACCGACGTGAGCGGCATCCCCGACCGGAGTTGGCCGCTGCTGGAGGGGCTGGACGTGCTCATCCTCGGGGCGCTGCGGCCGGGGAAGCCGCACCCGTCGCACTTCAGCCTCGAACAGGCGCTGGAGGTGATCGACCGGGTGAACCCGCGGCGGGCGTACCTGACCCACCTCGGGCACCTGATGGACCACGACGCGATCAGCGCGGGGTTGCCGCCGGGGGTCGAACTGGGGTACGACGGGCTCGCGTTCGAGTTCTAGTTCCCCGCGACGCGAAGCCGCATGCGGCAACCTAACCCGTGGAGTGGCCGCTCGCGGCCTCGCGTCGCGGCGGCGCACACCCCATGACCCACGTCCCCCCCGACCTGCGGCACCGCCTCGCGGCCCACGGCCAGGAGCACGTCCTCGCCGACTGGGACGCCCTCGCGCCCGCCGCCCGCGCCGCCCTCGTCGCGCAGCTCGCCGGCCTGGACCTCGGCGAACTCGACGCGCTGTACCGACGCAAGGACGAGCCGCACGCCACCCTCCCGCCGCGCGACCGCATCGCCCCCGTGCCGATTCAACCGGCCGAGGCGAGCCGCGAGGACGTCGCCCGCGGCGAAGCCGCGCTGCGCGCCGGCGCCGTGGCGGCGCTGGTGGTCGCCGGCGGGCAGGGGACGCGGCTCGGCTCCGACCAGCCGAAGGGGATGTACCCCGTCGGCCCGGTGAGCGGGGCGACGCTGTTCCGCGTCCACGCCGAGAAGGTGCTGGCACTCTCGCGCCGCCACGGGCGGCCGGTGCCGCTGCTGGTGATGACCAGCCCCGCGACGCACGCCGACACCGAGGCCTACTTCCGCGCCGAGCGCTACTTCGGCCTCGACCCCGCCGACGTGACGTTGTTCCAGCAGGGGACGATGCCGGCCGTCGAGCGGGCGACGGGGCGGCTGTTGCTGGAGCGGCCGGGAACGCTGTACCAGAGCCCGAACGGCCACGGCGGCACGCTCACCGCGCTCGCGGAAACGGGCCTGCTCGCCGACCTGCGGCGCCGCGGGGTCGAGCACGTCTTCTACTTCCAGGTGGACAACCCGCTGGTGAAGGTGTGCGACCCGGGGTTCGTCGGCCGGCACATCGCCGCGGGCGCCGAGGCGTCGTCGAAGGTCGTGGTCAAGGAGCAGCCGGGCGAGAAGGTCGGCATTCTGGCGGCGATCGACGGCCGCTGCGGCATCATCGAGTATTCGGACCTGCCGGCCGAGATGGCCGCCGAGCGCGAGGCCGACGGCCGGCTCCGGTTCCGCGCCGGGAGCCCGGCGATTCACCTGTTCTCGGTGCCGTTCCTGGGCCGCGTCACGGGCCGCGGCGGGCTGGCGTATCACCTGGCGCGCAAGACGGTGCCGGCGGTCGGCGGCGAGGTCGAGGCGCTGAAGTTCGAGCTGTTCGTCTTCGACGCGCTGCCGATGGCCGAGCGCTGGCTGACGGTCGAGACGCCGCGGGCGGAGGAGTTCGCGCCGCTGAAAAACGGCTCCGGCCCCGACTCGCCCGAGACGGTGCGGGCGGCGATCTCGGCGCTGCACGCCGGCTGGCTCGAAGCCGCGGGGGTGCCGACGCGCGGCCACCCGATCGAGGTGTCGCCGCTGCTGGCGCTCGACGCGGCCGCGCTGCGATCGAAGCTGCCGCGGGGCTTCGCGGTGACGGGGCCGACGCTGCTGCGCTGACGGCTCGGCGAGCCGAGGGCCGTCAGGCCCCGGGTGACGTTTCCATCCCGTGCCACGCCGGACGTGACACGCGCCGCGTGACT
>JBGAQM010000284.1:0-8167 GCA_044220735.1 Urbifossiella sp.
CGTTCCGTTTTTCTGTACACCTCTCGCCCAGCCGTCGGGTACAACGCGGATGTCGCCACCTCTCCACCCCTCGTGAGTGCACCATGACCCCGTCCCTCCGCCGGCCCCCCCGCGTCGAGTTGCTCGAAGACCGCGCCGTCCCCGCGGCCGTCGGCGCCCTCGACCCGTCGTTCGACACCGACGGCATCCAGCGGCTCCTCGGCGCGCCGACCGAGGTGTTCAACGCCGTGGCCGTGCAACCCGACGGCGGCATCGTCGCCGTCGGTACCACCAACCAGGGCGGGACGAACGACTTCCTGATCGTCCGCTACAAGCCGGACGGCACGCTCGACGCCGCGTTCAACGGGAACACCGGCCGCCGGGTCATCAACCTCGGCGGCGACGACCAGGCGTTCGACGTCCTGATCCAGCCGGACGGGATGATCGTCGTGGCCGGCCAGGGGGGCGGGGCCCCGATCGACTTCGCCGTGGCGCGGATGAAGTCGGACGGCACCCCAGACAACTCGTTCAGCACGGACGGGCAGAACACCTACGCCCTCGGGAACGTGGACATCGCCCGGGCCGTCGGCCTCCAGAGCGACGGGACGCTCGTGGTGGCCGGGTACTCCAATAACGGCGGCACGAACGACTTCACGGTGATCCGCGTGAACGGGGCGACCGGCGCCCAGATCGGCGGGGCGACGGTCATCGACTTCGCCGGCGACGACAAAGCGTTCGGGCTCGACGTGTACGGCCCCGGGGCGAACCTGGACAAGGTCGTGGTCGTCGGCCAGGGGGCCGGCGCCCCGGTGGACTTCGCCGTGGCCCGCCTGAACGCCAACGGGACGCTCGACAACAAGGCGTCGTTCGCGATCGGGAACGTGGACGTGGCGACCGGCGTCGCCATCCAGCCGGACGGGAACGTCGTGGTCGGCGGGTTCTCGAACACCGGCGGGACGAACGACTTCGTCGTCATCCGGGTCACCACCGGGATGACCCTCGACGCGACGTTCAACGCCGCCGGGACCGTGCCCGGCGGCCCGGGCATCGGGCGGTACGACTTCGGCCAGCAGGACACGGCCAACGCCGTCGCCCTCCAACCGGATGGCAAGATCGTGGCGGCCGGGACGTTCGACGACGGGTCGGCCGACTTCGCCGTCCTGCGGCTGAATCCGGACGGCACCCGCGACGCCTCGTTCAACGCCACCGGCACGACCCCCGGGCAGAAGACGCAGACGCTGGGTGCGACCGAGAGCGGGAACGGGGTGGCCCTCGACAACAACGACCGCGTCGTGGTCGTTGGGAGTACGGCGGCGGCCGCCGACGGCGGGCTCATCCGGCTGATCGGGTCGGTCGAGAAGGGGTCCGGCGTCGCGGCCAGCGGGCTGACGAACGGGACCGTGCAGGGCTTCATCCCGAACGCCGCGGGCGCCCTGCCGGCCGCGCCCTCGTTCACGTCCACCCCGTTCGGGGCCCTCACCGCCAACGTCCGCAGCGCGATCGGCGACATCAACGGCGACGGGGTCGACGACGGGGTGCTCGTCACGGGGCCGGGCGTGCCGATCCGGGTGACGGTGATCAGCGGGGTGGACGCGACCACCGTGCTGGTGCCGGCGTTCGACCCGTTCGGCGGGAACTTCACCGGCGGCGGGTTCGTGTCGGTCGGCGACTTCGACCTCGACGGCAAGGCCGAGTTCGCGGTGACGCCGGACCAGGGCGGCGGCCCGCGGGTCACGATCTTCACCCGCAACCCCGACGGCACGACCACGACCAAGGCGAACTTCTTCGGCATCGACGACCCCAACTTCCGCGGCGGGGCGCGGTCGGCGGTCGGCGACGTGAACGGCGACGGCGTCCCGGACATCGCCGTGAGCGCCGGGTTCCTCGGCGGCCCGCGGACGGCGCTCTTCGACGGCAAGACGACGTTCACCACCCCGACGCGGCTGATCAACGACTTCTTCGCCTTCCCCGGCACCGACGCCGAGACGCTCCGCAACGGCGTGTTCGTGGCGGCCGGCGACGTGAACGGCGACGGGTTCGCCGACCTGATCTTCGGCGGCGGGCCGGGCGGCGCCCCGCGCGTATTCATCCTCAGCGGGGCGCTGGTGAGCGCCGGCAACGTGAGCGGGGCGCAGGCGGCGCCGATCGGCAACTTCTTCGTCGCCGGGAACTCGGCGGACCGCGGCGGCGTGCGGCTGGCGGCCGTCGACCTGGACGGGGACCACAAGGCCGACGTGGTGGCCGGCAGCGGCGAGGGGTCGCCGGCGAAGATGCGGGTATACCTGGGCAAGAACGTGACCACGTCGGCCGAGCCGGCGACGTTCCAGGACGTGACGCTGTTCGGCGGCGGGGCGCTTGCGGGCGGCGTGTTCGTGGGCTGAGCTCGCCGAATTGTTGCCGCTTGCGGCTTTTCGTCGCCCAACGCGAATCCGCAACCGGCAACGGACCCATCTTTTTTCTCCCCGACCGCCCAACTCGTGTTCTAAGCTACCACCGTAATTCGCGCCGTCAGAGTTTGCCCGACCCGCACTGTCGCCCCCAGCCGGAAGCCCGCATGCCGGCCCCCGCGTCCGTTCCCGAACTCCTCGACCGCCTCCGCCGCAGCGGCCTCGTGCCGCCCGACCGGCTGGACGGCTTCGTCGCCGGGCTCCAGGCCTCCGGCCAATCCCCCGCCACGCCCGCGGCCCTGCTCGACCTGATGGTTGATGCGGGGATGATCACCCGGTTCCACGCCGACAAGCTCGCCGCCGGGAAGTACAAGGGCTTCCAGATCGGCAGCTACCTCATCCTCGACCAGCTCGGCACCGGCGGCATGGGCCAGGTGTACCTCGCCGAGCACGCCTCGATGCGGCGGCTGGTGGCGCTGAAGGTGCTGCCGGTGTTCGCGGCCGACGACGCCGTGGCCCGCGAGCGGTTCCTGCGGGAGGCCCGCGCCGCCGCCACCCTCGACCACCCGAACGTGGTCCGCGTGTTCGACCTGTGCCAGGAAGGCCGCCTCCTCTACCTGGTGATGGAGTACGTGGAGGGGATCAGCCTGCAGGCGCTGATCGCCCGCGCCGGCCCGCTCGACGTGACGGCCGCGTGCCACTACGCCCGGCAGGTGCTGTACGGCCTCCAGCACGCCAACGACCTCGGCTTCGTCCACCGCGACATCAAGCCGGCGAACCTGCTGCTCGACCGCTCGGGCGTGGTGAAGATTCTCGACCTGGGGCTGGTCCGGTCGCAGGCCGACGCCCCGTCCGGGCTGACGCGCAAGCTCGACAACCGCACCATCCTCGGCACCGCCGACTACGTCGCCCCCGAGCAGGCGGTGGACAGCTCGAACGTGGACACCCGGGCCGACCTGTACTCGCTCGGCGCGACGCTGTACTTCCTGCTCGCCGGGCGGACGCTGTTCCCCGACGGGCGGACGGCGCAGAAGCTGGTGTGGCAGCAGATCAAGGAGCCGGTGCCGGTGGGCCGGTTCCGGCCGGAGGTGCCGGCGGGGCTGGCGGACGTGGTCCACACGCTGTTGCAGAAGCGCCCCGAGGACCGCTTCCAGACGCCGGCCGAGGCGTTCGAGGCGCTGGCCCCGTGGGACGACGCGGACGTGCCGCCGCCGCCGGACGAGTGGATGCCGCAACTGCCGGCGCGGGTGCAGACGTCGCGTGCCGGCACCGCGGTCGCCGGGCCGGCGCGGGCGTCGGGGAGCACGTCGCAAATCCTGACGATCGCGATGCGGTCGGGGTCGGGGGTGGTGAGGCGGCCGGGCGACCCGGGCTCGAACGCGATCGGCACCGGGTCCGGGATGCGCCGCGCCGACCCGTCGGCGGAGACGGCCGCGCAGGCCGGCGACACGCTCGGCGACACGCCCGGCCCGTCGCGCCGCGGCCGCGACCGGAAGGGCTTCCCGCTGCTGGTGTGGGTGGTGGTGTGCGCCGCCGCCGCCGCCGCCGCCGCGACCGCCGCGGTGGTGACGGCGATGCGGTGAGTCGTTGTCAGTGTTCAGTCGGTCAGTGTTCAGTTACACCGTTGCGATATCACTGTGTCACGGCGTGACGGCCAGATGGCGTATCCTGACCGACTGAACACTGAACACTACTCCCGAATCACCACGTCTTTGAACTCGACCTTGATGTTGTAGCTCTGGAACCCGAGGTGCCCCTTGGCGCGCTTCAGGCCGGGGTGGTTCTTCTCGGCGCGGTCCTTGTGGTCGTCCAGGTTCGCCTTCAGCAGCTCCTTGCCGTTCTGCTCGATCAGCACGCTCGGCCCCTTGCACACCACGCGGACGTGGTTCCACTCGCCGATCGGGCTGTTCGCCTGCAGCTTCGCCGGCTGCACGTCGTAGATGGAACCCGTGTGCTGGTAAGGGGCCAGCTTGAACTTGTTCACCTTCTCCCAGTTCTCGTCGTCGATGAGCTGGATTTCCATGCCGGCGTAGGCCGGGTCGCCCTTGAACGGGGTGCGGAGGCCGATGCCGCTGTTGCCGCCCTCCTTCGACCACCGGTAGCTGAACTTCAGCTCGAAGTCGCCGTACTCCTTGTCGGTGAGGAGGTAGCCGCCGCCGCCGCTCTTGCACACGATGGTGCCGCCCTCGACGGCCCAGGCGTCGGCCTTGCCGGTCGCCTTCCAGCCGGACAGGTCCTTGCCGTTGAAGATCGGGGTGAACCCGCCCGGCGGCTGGGCGGACGCGGTGCCGGCGGCGGCGACGAGGGCGACGAGCAGGTGGCGCATGGAAGGGAACTCCGGGGGAGGGCTGGCCCGCCCGGTCCACCGGGGGGGCCAGGAGTAGAATAGCAACGACCCCCGACGAGGACGCCGGCATGCAGCGGGTGATGATGAAGTCGAAGCTCCACCGGGCGACCGTGACCGCGGCCGACCTCCACTACGAGGGGAGCATCACGATCGACGCCGACCTGCTCGACGCGGCCGACGTGTTCCCGAACGAGCAGGTCCACGTGTGGGACGTGACCAACGGCGCCCGGCTGGTGACGTACGCCCTGCGCGGCGAGGCCGGCAGCGGCGTGGTGCAGGTGAACGGGGCGGGGGCGCACCTGATCCGCCCCGGCGACGTGGTCATCATCGCCACCTACGCGGTGATGGACGAGCAGGAGGCACGCGGGCACGAGCCGCTGGTGATACTCGTGGACGCGCAGAACCGGCCGCGGGATTTGCGACAGGTGGTGTAGAGTCACGTTGCCGCTCGCGGCTTCGCGCTGGGAAACGCGACGCCGCAAGCGGCGACCCGGCTTTCACCTCACCGGCGGCAACCCCAGCACCTCGACGGGGCGGCCGTCGGCCTCCATCACGGTGCCGGCGTCCTGGTGCTTCCACTTCAGGTAGCCGAGCGCCACCGGCGCCCCCAGCCGCGGCGAGTCGCAGCTCGACGTCACGACGCCGACCTCCTGCCCGTCGCGGAGGATTTTCGTGCCCGCCGGCAGCGGCCCGCCCTGCAACACCTTCACCGCCGAGAACGCCCGGTTGACGTGCCCCGCCCGGTCGCGGGCCATCACGATCGGCTCCTGCCCCAGGAAGCAGCCCTTCGCGTAGCTCACGGCGCGGGCCGCGTTGCCGACCTCCATCACGAACCGCGTCGCGTCGATGTCCGGCCCGAACACCGGCGTCCCGGCCTCGACCCGCAGCACCTCGAACGTCTCCGGCGTCCCCGGCACGGCGCCCGCCGCTTCGAGCCGCCGGCGCAAGGCGTCGGCCTTGTCCGCGGGGCACACCAGGTCGTAGCCGGGAAGCCCGAGCGGGTCGCGGCGGCGGACGCCGGCGACCACGTCGCCGAACGGGCGCTCCAGGTGGGCGAACTCCGGCAGGTCGGGCACGGCGTCGCCGAGCGACTTCTCCAGCACGGCCTTCGCGCCGGGGCCGGCGAGGTGGAACTGGGCGAAGTCGGCGGTGCGGTCGGCGAGCTCGACGCGCTCGGAGATGAGGTAGCGGTCGAGGTACTTCAGCAGTTCGGCGCCGCGGCCGGGGGTCGTTTCGACCCACATCGCGTGCTCGCCGCCGAGGCGGACGTGGTAAATCCAGGCCGCGAACTGCACCTTCGCCCGCGGGTCGCAGAAGTACGCCTCGCACCCGCCGCCGAGCGGCAGGTTCTTGACGTCGTTCGTGCTCAGGTTGCCGAGGAACATCGGCGCGTCGTCGCCGCCCGCGACGAGCTTGCCGGTCGCGGAACGGTCGAACAGCGCCGCGGCGGTGACGGGCCCCACGACCGAGCCGCCTGACGGCGGCCCGCACGCCGGTGTTATCCCACCGTCACCAGCGCCTTGTGGGCGTCGGGGATGACGGCCACGGCGTCCGCGCCGGCGGCCAGCCGCGCCGCCTCGGCGGGCGTGCGCAGCGGCGTCGCGAACAGTTCTTCCACCACGTCGTCGGGCAGGCCGCTCGCCAGGAACAGGCTCGCCCGCCGCGCCGCCCACGCCCACAGCACGCACGCCGCACGGTCCGGCGGGTTCAGCCGACCCAGCTTCTTCGCGGCGCCCTCGGGGCCGTCGAGCGCGCGCAACAGCGCCGCCCCCTCGCCGAGCGCCGGCGCCGCGTCGCTCAGCACCGCGACGCGGCCGCCCTTCGTCACCACCCGCGCGGCGCACGCCGCGGCCTTCGCCAGGTCGAGGAACGACACGCGCTCGGGGCTGCCGGACACGCCCGCGATGGCGGCGCCGACGCGCCCGGGGATCGTGCCGCGCCAGCGGGCGTCCTGCCGGCGCACGCCCTCGGCGGAACTGTCGAGGAGCCCGGCGACGACTTCCTGCACCGTGTCGTCGGCGCCCTCGATCACCTGGATCAGGAACGGGGTGCCGAGCAGCCACGCGATTTCCGTGGCCTCCGCCCGCAGGCCGGTCGGCTCCGGGTCGGGCACGGCCTTCGGCTCCAGTTCCGCCGGCTCCACGGGTTCGCCCGACAGCCCGGGGACGACCGCGGCCTCGGCGCCGGCGTAGCCGGTGAGCGGGTCGTACCCGCGGCCGGTGAGGAGGATCGGCGCGTCGGCCTCGACGAGCGTGCGGTTGAGGTACACGCGGCGGCCGCCGCGGGTGGTGGCGAGGTACGCGCGCCGCTTTTCGTCGGCCGGGTCGTGCGTCTCGGCGGTCACGTCCGCGTACTCGTCGGGCAGGTCGTCGATCCACCCCTGCGGCGACCCCGGCGGCGACACGACGGTGACGGCGGCGGGCTCGATTCCCGCCGTCCGCAGGTGATCCAGCACGCCCGCGAGCAGTTCGGCCGCCGCCGGCAGGGCGGGGTCGAAGACGACGCAGACGCGGTCGTCGGGGGTGAGGGCGCGGCGGAGCGGCTCGAACCCGAACGGCGCCTCGAGCGCGGCGCGGACGAGCTCGCGCGGCCCGGCGGTCGGCACCGACGGCACCGCGGCCGGGCGGACGGGGACGAGCTTGTCGGCGGGGATGTCGATGGCCCAGGTGCTGCGGCCGACGGGGAGGTCCATGAGGCTATTGTAGCGCGGGCGAAGCCCGGGGACGTCCGTCCCCGGGCTTTAGGGGCGGACCGGCGCCAGGATTTCCAGCACCTCGACGGCCGGCCGGTCGCCGGTGTAGATGACGCCGAGGCGGCCGAACGTCTCGGCGCCGGGCGGGGCCGCGAACCAGTCGGCCATGCCGACCGACAGCCGCACCCGCAGGTACCCCGCCGGCTCGATCCGCCGCAGCATGTCGTGCTCGATCAGCACCCGGCCCAGCGGCGTCTTCCCCTCGACGATGGCGTCGCGGACGGCCGGCGGGCACACCCCCAGGTCGATGCGGACGAGGCCGAACTGCACCACGCTCCCGTCGGCGCGGAGGGCGAGGAGGATCTTGCGGGCGTACTCGTCGCCGTCGCGGCGGCACGCGAGGACGCGCACGTCCACCGGGCCGCCGTAGAAGTCCTCCACCGTCACGGTCATGTGCTCGGTGTGGACGAGCAGCCGGCGGTACGGCTCGGGCACGTCCGCGGCCGCGATCACCTCGGCCGCGGGGCGGTCGGGCGCGTCGGGGAACAGGCGGTAGAGGTGGTCGAGGGTGGGGGCGCGGGTGAGCATCGGAGTCAGGATACCGGGGTGGGGCGCGGCGCTTACACTTCCGCCGCTTGCGGCTTCGCGCGGGGAAGCGCGAAGCCGCCAGCGGCAACTCGGGTGGTTCCGTTGCCGCGTTGGGCTTGGCGCGGGGGCCCGCCTAAGCCCAATGGGCGGTATGGTTAGAGCCCCGCCCCCCCC
>JBGAQM010000285.1:0-8191 GCA_044220735.1 Urbifossiella sp.
TGGTCCCGGGGCGTTCGGCGTTTCGGGCGGCGGCGGTGCGGGGTCAGCCGGGGTAGACGCCGTCGAGCGTCGTCGAGGTGCCGAGCGGGTTGTTCAGCGGCGCCTTCGGGTTGCCTAGCTCCGACAGCGGGATCACCCGCACGAACGGGTTCGACGGGTCGGCCGTCGCGGCGATCAGCTCGGCCCGGCCGTCGCCGTCCAGGTCGCGGGCCGCCACCCGCAGCCCCTTCCGGTCGCGCGAGTCCCAGGTGAAGAAGTCGGCCAGCGCCGGCAGCGCCGCGACGTCGGCGCCCGGGTTGGCGATCAGCAGCGCCCCGCTCACGACCCGCACCCGCGGGCCGCCGGTCACGCCGGTGCTGTAGATCACGTCGCCGCGGCCGTCGCCGTCCAGGTCGGCGGCCGCGACGTACACGCCGCTCCGCAACGACGGGTCGAGGGCGAAGAAGTCGGGGACCAGCCGGTCGGCGCGGCCGCGGGCCAGCGACGCGCCGTCGTACACGGCCACCCGCGGGCCGCCGCCGAGGCCGGCGCCGACGATCAGTTCGGCGGCCCCGTCGCGGTTCATGTCGGCCATCGCCACCCGGCTGCCGCCGCGGAAGCCGGGGTCGCCGAACGCCAGGAAGTCCACCACCGGCACCAGCGCGCCGCCGGCCAGCTTGAACACGCTCACGCGGGTGCCGCCGCCGGCGTCGGCGGACACGGCGAGTTCGGCGCGGCCGTCGCGGTCGAGGTCGGCGGCGGCCAGGAACAGCCCGCCGCCGAACCCCTCGAACACGCCGGTCGCGGCCAGTTCGGCGCCGGTCCGGCCGTCCACGAGGCGGACGCCCGCGGGCGCGCCGGGGCCGGTGCCGAACGCCAGGTCGTCCACCCCGTCGCCGGTGAAGTCGGCGGCGATGCCGCGGCTGACGCCGGAGTAGCCGGGGAACGGCTGGATCGCGTCGCCGGCCGGGCGGAGGTAGCCGTCGGCGCCGAGGGTGTAGGCGCGGGCGGTGCCGTCGGCCGGGCCGGTGAGCACGACCGGCCGTGCGCCGTCGTCGGGTTGTCGATCGGCACCGGCACGAACGGCGGCGCGGCCGGCGGCGACGCGGGCGGCGAGGCCGCCGAGGCCGGCGGGCTCGCGGCGCGGGTCGGGTTCCAGCCGACGTCGCGGAGGGCGGCCGTGTCCAGCGCCGAGAGCGTGACGCGGCCGCCGAGCGTGGCCGTCGGGTCGAGGGCGGCCGGCACCCCGTTCACGGCGACGCCGTCGGCCCAGTGGGACGTGCCGGCCAGCGGCACGGGGCCGCCGTAGAGGGCCACCGCGTTCGGGCCGGCGAAGGCGCCGTTGCGGATCTGCGACAGCCACGTCGGGGCGGTGCCGATGCCGAGGGCGTGGCCGAACTCGTGCGCCGCCACCGAGTAGAAGTCCACCTGCCACTTGCCGATGCCGGCGGTGGTGGTGCCGAAGAACCAGTTCGTGCCGTTGGTGTCGAAGGCGAGCGCCCCGCCCCAGAGGGTGAACCCGGGGCCGCGCGACCGGATGAGGTCGAACCACGCCTGCGAGCCGGCGGCGCCGTACCCGCCGAACCCGCCGACGCCGGCCTCGGCGCCGGCGAGGTCGCGGCCGCCGACGTACAGCACGATCGTGTTCGCCGGGATGCTGCGGTTGGCGACGCGGACCTCGGCCCCGGTGGCGGGGTTGAAGAAGCTCGCGTCCCAGGTGTTGCCGTTGCCGGGGGTCAGGGCCGGGAGGTTGGCGTCGAGCCCGGCGGCCACGTCGTTGACGGCCTGCTGGAGGACGGCGCGGCGGACGGGGTCGGCGAAGAACCCGTTGGTGTCGAACGAGTAGTCGAGCTGGACGGTGACGGCGGGGGTGTCGCGGTCTTCGAGGTGTTCCAGGGTCAGCCTGGCACGCCGGGGCGGGTCGAACCGGTTCCGCATCGTGGGTCCCAGGTTACGGGCGTGGTCCGCCGGACCCGCGCGAGGCCGCGCAGGCAACGACGGGGCCGAACCGGCATTCCTTAGCCGGCGTCGGCTGGGGGCGATGTTCCCGATTGGGAAGCGTCTGTTGTCGGACCCGACTGTACCGAAAACAACGGATAAATCGATTTTTCCGTCGATTTCGTCAAGTCCAATCCCGCGGCAGCCGGGGGCCGACGATGAGGTGTAGTACGCGAACGCGGGTGGTGACGGATGGGACCAGGATTTGGGCCGGCCGGATAGGGCAATGTGATCCGGCGGCGGAAGCTGTACTGGTGGTACGGGTTGTGACGGGAACGCGGGTCGGGAGCGGCGGCGGGCAAGGGCAGGCCAGGCCGGCTGGAAGCCGGCCCCACGGGTCAGCCCACGTACACGCCGTCGAGCGCCGGCACGCCGAACGGGTCGAACGTCGGCGGCGTCGCCAGGTCCGCCAGCGACAGCACCCGCACCCGCGGCGTCGCCTTCGCCCCGCTCGCCACCACCAGCTCCGCCCGCCCGTCGCCGTCCAGGTCGCGGCCGGCCACCCGCAGGCCGGTCCGGTCGTTCTCGTCGAACGCGAAGAAGTCGGCCACCGCCGGCAGCTGGTCGGCCCGCGCCCCCGGGTTCGCCACCAGCACCGCCCCCGACACGATCCGCAGCCGCGGCCCGCCCGTGTCGCCGGTGCCGTAGGCCAGCTCAGCGAACCCGTCCGCGTCCAGGTCCGCGGCGGCGATGAACACGCCGCTCCGCAGCGCCGAGTCGAGCGCGAAGAAGTCGGGGATCAGCCGCGCCGGCGCGCCCGCCAGCACGGACGGGCCGTCGTACACCGCCACCCGCGGCCCGCCGCCGATGCCGGCGCCGACCACCAGGTCGTCGGCCCCGTCGCGGTCCACGTCGCCGACCGCGACGCGGCTGCCGCCGCGGAACGCCGCGTCGTCCAGCGCGATGAAGTCGGCCGCGGCGGTGAGCGCGCGCCCCACCCGGAACACGGTGACGCGGGTGCCGCAGCCGGCGTCGGCGGACACGGCCAGCTCGTCGCGGCCGTCGCCGTCGAGGTCGCCGGCCGCGACGTACACCCCGCCGCCGAACCCGTCGAGCACCGTCGTCAGCCCGCCGAGGTCGGCACCGGTGCGGCCGTCGAGGACGCGCACCGCCGCGGTCGTGCCGGGGCCGGTGGCGAACGCCAGGTCCGGCGTGCCGTCGCCGTTGAAGTCGCCGACGGTGGCGCGCACCACGCTCGCGCCGAGGAACGGCGTGACGACCGGGCCGACGGCGGTGAGGGTGCCGGCGGCGTTCGTCACGAACGCCCGCGCCGTGCCGGCGGTCACGCCGGACAGCACCACCACCTCGCGGCCGGCCAGCGACGTCCACGTTCCGGCCCACGGGCGGGCCGTCGGCTGCGTCGAGATGGGGTCGGCCGGGGAGCCGTCGCCGACCGTCCAGCCGAGGTCTTCGAGGGCGGCGAAGTCGAGCGCCGAGAAGTTCACCCGGGTGCCGCTGGTGGTGGTCGGGTCGAGGCTCGCCGGCTGGCCGTTCACCGTCACGCCGTCGCGCCAGTGCGAGTTCCCCGGCGCCAGCGGCACCGGCCCGCCGTACACCGCATCCGCGTTCGGACCGACGAACGTCCCGGCAGACACTTGCGCACTCCAGCGCGACGACGTGCCGATGCCGAGGACGTGGCCCAGCTCGTGCGCGGCGACGGAGTAGAAGTCCGTCTGCGTCCGGGCGATTCCCGACACGGTCGTGCCGAAGAACCAGTTCGTGTTGATGTCGAAGGCGATGCTGCCGCCCCAGGTGGTAACGCCGCTCGGGGCGCGGGTGCGCAGCAGCGTCTGGAAGGCGCTCGACCCGGACGCCGTGAAGGTGCCCGGCCCGGCCTCGCCGACGGTGGTGCCGCCGAGCTCGCGGGCGCCGACGTAGACGACCAGGGTGTCGGCGGCGAGGGTGCGGTTGCTGGCGCGGCCGCTGCCGCCGGTGGCGGGGTTGGTGAACAGTTCGGTCCAGCTGTTGCCGGCTGGATCGACGGCGGCGAGCGGGGTGCCAAGGCGGGCGCCGACGTCGGCCGCGGCCTGCTCGACGACGGCGCGGCGGGTGGCGTCGGCGAAGAAGCCGGAGGCGTCGAACGAGTAATCGACGACGACGGTGACGGCGGGCACCTCGCGGGCTTCGAGCGCCTCGACGCGCGGACGGGTGTGCATGGGAACGCTCCCGGGCGAGGGGCGAGTTGGATACGCGGTCGCGGTCGTGGGGCCGGCTTCCAGCCGGCCGGGCGTGAACCGGCCGGCTGGACGCCGGCCCCACGACCGCGACGAGATCACGGCAGCTCGTCCTCGGCGCCGCCGGTGAGGTTGGTCCACACCGCGACGGCGGTCCAGACCGGCCCCCACGGCAGCCCCCACGGCCCGAGCGCCAGGCTCCCCAGCGCGAACGGCAGGCCCAGCGCCAGCCGCTGCCAGGCGGACCGGGTGTCGCGCGGCGCGCTGCGCCAGCGGACGGTCAGGAACACGATCGAGTAGCACAGTTCGAACCGAACCCGCCGGGAATGCGGGCGTTGGTGCGCCGTTTGCAGCTGGTCGGGGGCTTCGCCGTTCACCATGAAACCGCCCCGCGTCCGTCCGAACCTGCCCGCCCGGCGGGCAACCGTGCCGAGGAGCCGCACAGCGACATGGGTACGACCCCTTCGAACCTGGGTGATCTGGTCCTGCAGAGCGTCAGCACGCGAACCGGGCGCCGCGTCCGCGACCTGGCCGTCGAGGTCGGCGCCGACCGCGTCACGCTCCGCGGACGGGCCGACTCGTTCCACGTCAAGCAGCTGGCGCTGCACGGCGCCCGCGAGGTCGTCCCGACGCTGCGGCTGGACAACGCCATCGTGGTGAGCTGACCGTTACTTCCGCTCGTACACGCACGTCACGTTGGTGGTGATGCCGCCGCGCGGCGTCCACCGGCTCACCACCTCGCAGCGCACCGGCGAGCACGCGGCCACGAAGTCGTCGAGCAGCCGGTTCGTGACCTGCTCGTAAAAAATCCCCTGGCTGCGGAACTTCTGTAAATACAGCTTCAACGACTTCAGCTCGACGCAGCTGTCGCCGGGGACGTAGCGGTAGGTAATGGTGCCGAAGTCCGGCTGGCCGGTCTTCGGGCACACGCTGGTGAACTCGGGGCAGACGATCTCGACGGTGAACTCGCGGCCGGGGCGCGGGTTCGGGAACGTCTCCAGCTGGTCGGCGGACGGCGTATCCGTGTGTTCCATGTCGGTCCGAAGGGGCGTCGAAGTAGTAGGCACTCGCCGTGTGCCGTTTGGGATCATCACGGCACACGGCGTGTGCCTACTACTTTAAGGCGCCGGCCGGGCCGGGTTCCAGTGTGGGGGTGCGGGATGAGTCGGCCGCGGGCGGTGGTCCTCCTCAGCGGCGGCCTCGACAGCACCACCACGGCCGCCGCCGCGAAGGCCGACGGGTTCGACGTGTACGCCCTGAGCGTGGACTACGGCCAGCGGCACCGCGTCGAGTTGCAGCGCGCCGCGGCGGTGGCGGCGGCGCTGGGCGTGGCCGAGCACCGCACCGTGACGATCGACCTGCGCGCCATCGGCGGCTCGGCGCTGACCGCCGACGTGGCCGTGCCGAAGGACCGCGGCGCCGACGACATGGGCCACGGCGTGCCGGTGACGTACGTGCCGGCGCGGAACACTATCCTGCTCGGCCTCGCCCTCGGGTACGCGGAAACGGTCGGCGCCTTCGACCTGTTCATCGGCGCGAACGTGCTCGACTACAGCGGCTACCCCGACTGCCGGCCCGAGTTCCTGGCGGCGTTCGAGGGCGTGGCGAACCTGGCGACGAAGGCCGGCACCGAGGGCGCGGGCCGGTTCCGCGTCCACGCGCCGCTGCTGAGGCTGACGAAGGCCGAGATCATCCGCGAGGGCGTGCGGCTGGGCGTGGACTACGCCGCCACGCTGAGCTGCTACGACCCCGACGCGGCGGGTCGGGCGTGCGGCCGGTGCGACTCGTGCCAGCTCCGCCGCAAGGGCTTCGCCGAGGCCGGCGTCCCCGACCCGACGGCGTACCAGAGTTGATTCACACCTGATCGACTTCACCCGTGACCGTTTGGCGCCGCGAAGCGCGAAGCCGCAAGCGGCAACGGAACCACCCGCGCGAACGCTTGCGGCTTCGCGTTTCCCGGGCCGGACGGTCACGATTCAACCCGGGCGGATTCACGTCCACGGCCCACACGACGACGCGGCCGCGGTCGGACCCCGCCGCCGCGAGCAGCCCGTCGGCGCTGACCGCCACCGACCGCAGCCGGCCGATGTCCCACGCGAACCGCTTCACCCGCACCCACCCGTCGGCGTCCCACACGGTGACGGTGGCGTCGTTGCTGGTGGTGAACAGGTAGCGGCCCGACGGGTGGAACGCCGCGGCGGTGAAGTGCTGCCGCGTGTTGTTCTTCACCCGCGCCGGCTTCCCCAGGGCGCGCGCGTCCCAGACCACCAGCACCCCGGCGTGCGGCACCACGATCTGCCGCCCGCCCGGCTGGTAACAGGGGGCGTGAAGCTCTGCGAACGGGTACCGACCCGCCCCGACCGGCTCGCCGGACTCGGCGTCGAGCACGAGCAGCTGTTGCGCGGCCCCAGGGCCGAGGGTTTCGGCGGCGAAGACGGCCACGCGGTCGCCCGCCGGGGACACCGCGGGCGGGCAGTAGGCCGGGCGGTCGTCCACGAACCACCGCCGCTCCCACCCGTCCCCGACCGCGTCCCAGCAGACCAGCCGCGACCGCGGGCTCCAGAACTGAACGGTCGCCAGGCGGGTGCCCGCGGCGGAGGCGTCGAAGAAGGGAACGGGGCGCGGGCCGTCCGGGTCGAACGGTCCGACCCCGAGTCGGGTTCCGGTCGCCGGGTCGAACCGGGTGCGGCCGTCGGTCGTGATCGTCGCCAGCGCCCCGTCGGGCTCGAACCCCAGCACGGTCCGCCACCCGAAGCCCTCCGGCCCGATGCGAACCGGTGTGCCGCCGGCAAGGTCATGAACGACCAACCCGAGCCGGTTCGCCCCGGCCGCGAGGCGGCGGCCGTCCGGCGAGAAGGCCAGCGCGAGCACTTCCTTGACGTCGGCCGTGTCGAGTACCCGCATGCCGCCGTCGTAGCACACCGGGGTTGCGGGTTCAACGCCGGACCCGCGCCCCGCCCAAACCCCGGCGCTTGCCCGGTCGTTCGGACCGGTCCTCGTATTCCGGCCCGGTTGTCAATTTTTCCGACTTTGTTCTCGGAATCGGCTCGCCGCCGGTGTAATTTGTCGCTGTTGAAGCGTGGGCGTCCGCCCGGTATCCCCTCTCCCACCGGGCGGGTCACTCGCAGCCGCCGGTCCCGTCGCCCCTTGAGTCAGAGGTCAGAAGTCAGAGGCCAGACGGCAGGGTTGCCGATGGTCGTTCAAGGTGCCGCCGCGCACGCCGGTCTGTGCTCTGTCCTCTGTCCTCTGTCCTCTGTCCTCTGTCGCAGCCCCTTCTGGAGGTTGACACATGGCCCAGGCCGAACGCGACGCGCTGAAGGTGGACGTGCCCGTGGGGTTCTTGCTCGCCGAGCCGCAGGAGCTGCTCGTGTCGGTGGAGCGGCAGGACGCCGAGCCGCTGGCCATCCGCCTCCGGCTCATCCCCGCCGCCGACCGACCCGACTTCGGCGCCGAGCCGTTCCGGTCGGCCCACGACACCCCCGCCCCGACCCGCCGGCTCCACCGCGTCCGCCCCGGCGACGACGCCCACGAGCTCGGCGGGAGCGACTGACGGCACGCCGGATGCTCGGGAGTGCGGCGGTCGCCCGCACCCCCGAGAGTGATTCGAGAATGACCCGTAACCTGTTCCGCACGCTGGCCGCCACCCTCGCCGCGGCCGGCGTCGTTTCCGCGCAGCCGCCCGCCGTCCAGCCGGTGCCCGCGCAGCCGGGCGTGGCCGTGCAGCCGACCGCGACCGTGGCCGCGTACCGCGCCAAGGACGTCATCGGCACGAAGGTGGCCATCCAGAGCAACACGGCCGTCGGCACCGTGGACGACATCGTCTTCAGCGCCGGCGGCGACGTGGAGTACCTGATCGTCGCCGCCCCGGACGGCAAGCTGACGACCGTGCCGTGGGCCGCGGCGACGTTCAACCCGGCGGCGCGCACGGCCGTCGTGGACATCCCGGTGGAGCGGTGGCGGACGTTCCCGACGTACACCGTGCAGACGTACCCGCAGTTCTTCACCCCGACCTACCGGACGGAGGTGTACCAGCACTACGG
>JBGAQM010000286.1:0-8108 GCA_044220735.1 Urbifossiella sp.
CCGGGCGGCCGCCGCCCGTCAGGGTGTCGCCGGGGCCGCCGCGGAGCGTGCTCGCGGCGTAGTCGGCCGCGGCCAGCGCCGACAGGTTCACCGCGTCGCCCCCCGCGCCGGCGTCGACCGTGATCGTCAGCCCCGGGGCGGCCGGGGCGTCGGTCACCTCGTCGAGCGTGCCGCCGAGGCGGACGCGGCCCGTGGCCGGGTCGCGGCTCAGGGTGATCGTCTCGTCCGGCGACCGGCCGGTGACGGCCAGGGTGTTCGTCCCCGCGTCGTAGGCCCACGTCACGCTGCTCACGGTGAGGCTGACGGTCGCGGCCGTCGGGCTGAGGGCGCCGCGTGAGTCGCGGGCGCGGTAGGTGAACGAATCGACGCCCGAGAACGCCGGCGCCGGCGTGTACGCGAACGACCCGTCGGCGGCGACGACGACCGTCCCGCCGTGGGCCGTGGCCGCGGTCAGCGGGCCGCCCGCCAGCGCGACGCCGTTCACCTCGCCGACGGCCAGGGTGTCCTCGTTCCCGGGGATCCCGTCGGCGTTGTCGGGGTCGGTGTCGTTCGCCAGCAGGCCGGCGAACGCGACCGTCCCGGTCTGCGTCACCCGGTAGCTGTCGGCGGCCGCCGCCGGCGCGTCGTTGACCTCGGTGACGGTCACGCTCACCGTGGCGGTCGCGGTGTGGACGCCGTCGCTGACCGTGTAGGTGAACGAGTCGGTCCCGAAGAAGTCCGGCCCCGGGGTGTAGGTAATCGCCGGGCCGGCGTACGTGAGTGTGCCGTGCGCGGCGAAGCCGACGGCTTCCACGGTCAGCGGGTCGCCGTCGGGGTCGGTGTCGTTCGCCAGCACGGCCGCGGGCGCCGCGCCGTCCTCGGCCACCACGAGCGCGTCGGGGGCGGCGGCCGGCGCGTTGTCGTTGACGTTGGTCACGGCGACCGTCAGGTCCTGCGTCGCGGTGCGGGCGCCGTCCGACGCGGTTACCGTGACGTGGTACGCGTGCGGGCCGGTCTCGTAGTCCGGCGCGGCGAGGAACCGCACGGCGTACGAGCCCGGGCCGACCGGCGTCACGTCGAAGGCCGATGCGTCCGGGCCGCCGAGCGTCACGGCGACGAGGGAGTCGGGGTCGGTCACGGAATACAGGGCGATGGTCGTCCCGGCCGGCGTGTTCTCGGCGACCGACACCGCCGCGGGGCCGGACACCGCCGGCGCGTCGTTGACGCCGGTGACGGTGATCGTGACGTGGGCGACGCCCGTCGCCCCGCCCCCGTCCGACGCCTCGTAGTCGAACCCGTCGGTCAGCGGCTCGCCGGCGGCGAGGCGGTCGAGCGCCCCGCGCGGGTCGTAGACGTACCCGCCGTCCGCGGCCACGGTCAGCCGCGCGCCGGACGCGAGCGTGACGGTCCGCCCCACGTCCGCGGCCACGCCGTTCACCGACGCGACGGTCAGCGCGTCGCCGTCGGCGTCGGTGTCGTTGGCGAGCAGGCCGGCGGCCGCGGGCACGGTCAGGGTGGTGTCCTCGTCCGTCGCCGCGGCGTCCGGCCGCGCGACCGGGGTGTCGTCGATCGAGTTCACCGTGACCGACACGGTCGCAGGCGGGCTGTCGAGGCGGCCGTCGTTGACCGTGAAGGTGAACGAGTCGGGACCGTGGTAGTCGGGGGCCGGCGTGTAGGTGAGGTTCGGGGCGGTGCCGCCGAGCGTGCCGTGCGCCGGGCCGGTGACGACGGTGTAGGTGAGCGGGTTGCCGTCCGGGTCGGAGCCGGTCAGGGTGACGGCGGCGGCGGCGTCCTCGTCGGTGGTCACCGCCTGCGGGTCGGCGACGGGCGGGTGGTTGAACTGGAAGTTGGCGAGCGAGTCGAGCTCGCCGGCGGTGAGGAACGCGGCCGCCTCGCCGCCGAACCCGGTGCCGCCGACCAACACGCCGGCGGCGCTGATCGCTGCGGCGCGCGTGTCGGCGAGGATGGTGAAGCTGGCGAGGCGGACGGTCGCCCCGGCGGGGACGGTGAGCGTGTACGTCCAGACGACGTTGTCGCCGACGACCGCGACCGAATCCGGCACGAGCCCGACCGGCCCGTGGACGTAGTGGATGACCGCCGGGGAGCCGGTGCCGTCGGCGTCGTCGGTGCCGACCCACTGGTCGCCGGGCTCGACGGCGGTGTTGCCGCTCTGGGTGGCGAACACCGTGGTGGCCGCGTCCGACCCGAGGTTGCCGACGACCGTCACCGTCGTGGTGACGGGCGCGGCGGTCGGGTTCGTGAACACGTCCACGGTGCGGGCGAACTTCTGCGCCCCGGCCGAGGGGACGGTGACCTCGCGGGACACGGTGAGGCCGGCGAGGGTTTGCGCCGGCGTGACGACCGTTCGATTCGAGTCGGCGTAGAGCGGGACCGGCCGGTTCGGGAACACCGCGGCGTTCAGGTTCGACGCGCTCCAGATCGTGGGGGTGGCGCCGAACGCGCGGTACTGCACCTTGACGGTGTGCGTGCCGGCCGCGAGTCGGACCCATTCCTCCAGTTGCGTGGTCCCCCACGCGTTGGTCGCCTGGACGTCGTAGCCCCAGCCCGCGCCGTTCCCGCCCGGCTGGGAGTCGGTCACCGCGTCGGCGGCGACCCCGTCGATCACGAACCGGACGGCCGTCTGGCCGTTGGGCTGGTTCGACTGGATCAGGGCGCTGAGGCGGGCCGGGGCGTCGGCGTCGGCCGCCGTCACCGTAACCGCCAGGCCCGGGACGTCGCGCCACGGGCCGAAGTCGGGCGTCAGGGTCGAGTACCCCGCCGGCGTCGCGTGCGCCTCGGCGAGTTGCACGGCCGGGTCGGCGCCGGCCATGCCGGGGAAGGCCGCGACGTCGAGGCTCGACGCCCCCCAGATCGTGGTGCCGCCGAAGGCCAGGTACTGCGCCGTGATCGTGTGCGTCCCGGCCGGGACGGTCACCCACTCCTCGAGCTGGGTCGTCCCCCACGCCCCGGTCGCCGGCAGGTCGTATCCCCAGTCCGGCCGGGGCGCGCCGGGGACGGAGTTGGTGAGGCCGTCCGCCGGCACGCCGTCGATCAGGAAGCGGACGACGGCGCCGTAGCTGTTCGCCTGGATCAGCGCGGACGCCCGAACGGGTGTCGGGGCGCCGGTCGTCGTGACGGTTGTCGTGAGGCCGGGCAGGTCGCGCCACGTCCAGTCCGGAATGAGGGTTGAATACCCGCTCGGGGCGTGGGCCTCGGTGAACCGGACCGTCGGCCCGACGCCCGCAACGTCCGGGAACGCGGCGGCGTTCACGTTGGACGAGCCCCAGATCGTGGGGGCGGGGCCGGTCGCCCGGACCTGGACGGTGATCGTGTGGACCCCGGCCGGCAAGGTCACCCACTCCTCCAGGTGGGTCGTCGCCCAGCGGTTGTGGCGCGGCAGGTCGTAGCCCCACCCGCCGGTCGAAAACGGCTGCCCGTCGGTGACCGGGTCCGCGGGGACGCCGTCCACCAGGAACCGGGCGACCGACCCGCCCGCGGGGTCCTGGTAGGCCTCCAGTAGGGCGCTGAGGCGGGCCGGGGTGTTCGCACCCGTCGTGGTGAGGGACAGCGCGAGGCCGGGGACGGCGCGCCACGTGTCGTCGGCGACGAGGCCGGTGTACCCGGTCGGCGCGTGAGCCTCGACGAACGTGGGGGCGGAAAGACTCGGGGTCGGGGCGAAGTCGGTGCCGCCGACGACCAGGCGGTTCAGCCCGTCGGCCGCGTTGCCGGTCGTCTGCGCGAGCTGGCCGGCGCCGGGCCCGCCGAGCGCGACGTCGAAGGCGGTCCCGCCCGGGCCGGTGAGTCGCCGGCTCGCCCCGACCACGAAGTCCCGCACCCAGTCGCCGCCGGCCGCGCCGGTCCCGTCGCCGTCGAGGGCGTTGCCGGCCGCGTCCGCCACGCCGTCCGCCACCGTCAGCCGGTAGACGCCGGCCGCGAGGGGCGCGGTCGTCAGCTTCGCCGTCCCGCCGGCGTAGACCGCGGTGAGCGGGGTGAGCGGGTCGTCGGCGGTGCCGAGGAGCCCGTCGGCGCCGGCCGAGCGGAGCTCGTAGTTCGCCGCCGACGCCCGCGGCTGGCCGGCACTCCCGGCCGCGTGCAGGGCGGCCACGTCGGCACCGCTCAGGGCGGTGGAGTACACCCCGACCTCGTCGATCAGCCCCTTGAAGAACCGCCGCGTGCCCCAGGTGCCGGCGTCGTCACTCACCTTGCCGATGCGGACGACGGTCGCCCCGTCCATGGCCGCCTGGGCGAAGCTGTAGTCGTCGACGAGCACGCCGTTCACGTAGGCCTTGTAGTTCCCCGTCGTGTAGACCACGGCGACGTGGTACCACGCGTCCGCCACGAACGGCACGGCGACCGTGCGCAGGCCGTGCTGGTAGAGGACAGACAGCTGCGCGCCCCCGGGGAACACGTTCACGCCGAACCCGTGCCCGGCCAGGAACGGCTCGTCGTTGCTGACGACGTTGTTCGGGAAGTACGTGCCGTCGGTGCGGAGGGCCGGGCGGACCCAGGCGTCGACGGTCAGCGGGATCGAATTCATGACCGACGTGGAGCCGACGTCCACGGCGTCGTTGAGCCCGTCGAAGGCGAACGCCTGCCCGACGCGGCCGGGGACGTAGGACGCGCCGTCGATCAGCGTGCCGTTACTCGCCCCGGCGGCGTCGGCGGCCGTGCCGTCGCCGGACCACCAGGCCGCGAGCCCGGCGCCGACCGGCGTGCCGGCGCCGGTCACTGCCTCGCTGAACGTCACCGCCAGCGACGTGGTGCCGGCCGGGAGGATGCCGCCGGCCAGCGACGGCGTCGTTCCGGTCACGGTCGGCGGGGTGACGTCGAGCATCGTCACCGTCGTGGCTTCCGTCCCCGTCGCCCCGAACGTGTCGGTCACCATCAGCCCGATCGGGTGAGCCCCCAGCCCGTACGTGCCCGGGGCGAGCGCCACGGTGGCGCCGAACGCGTCGTCGTAGCTCCCGTCCGCGTCGAGATCCCACTGGTAACCGATGACGCGGTCGCCGCCGGCCGCGTCCGGGTCGAACGACGCGGTCCCGTCCAGCAGGACGGCCGACCCAAGCGCCGCCGCGTACGGCCCGCCCGCCCGGGCGACCGGCGGGCGGTTCAGAACGGTGACGGCGACGGCGACGGTGTCCGACAGCGACGCGGTCGCGTCGTCGCGCACCCGGAGCGTGACGGTGAAGGTGCCGGGTTGGGTGAAGGCGTGGGTGACGGCTACCCCGGTGGCGTCGGCCGCGCCGGGGAACACGCCGTTCGCCGCGTCGAAGTCCCACTCGTAGCTGACGATCGTCCGGTTCGGAAGGACGTGCCACGACGCCGACCCGTCGAACGCGACCGGGTCGCCGACGTACGCGGTCAGCGGGCCGGCCGAGGCCACGGCGACCGGGCCGGGGTCGGGCGCGAGCGTCAGCCCCGCCAGCGCGGTCCGGCCCGCGGGGCCGAAGTACATCGCCGACAACGAGGGGTACTCGACCCACCGTTCCGAGACGGACCCGAACGTGCCGTAGTCGGGCGCGTAACGACGCTGGCTGGTCGAGAGGTACGACTCGAAGTCCCGCGCCCAGTCCTGCGGGCCGCCGGCCGTGGTGGGGACGGACGAGAGGTCGGGCTCGCCCGTGCGGTACGCGGCGGCGTGCAGGAACATGGCGAACGCGTTGCCGTTCGCGCCGGTCGGGACCGTCGTCGTGGGCACCCCGTCGAACCGGGCGTCGGGGTAGTCCCAGAAGTGATCGACCCAGCCGTAGGTGGGGTCGGGTGCGCTGCTGAACCAGCCGTCGCCGACGTAGCGCAGGGCCTGGTCGTACGCGGTCCGCAGCTGGCCGCGGGTGTAGCTGGAGTACGGGGCCAGGGTGGTGGTATCGGTGGGGCTGAAGTTCTGCGCCCCGATCCACCGGTAGCCGAGCAGGGCGCTCGCGGTGTAGGTGAAACTCCCGCCGGTCGTCGGGAAGAAACGGGGCACGCTCCCGTT
Organism: Urbifossiella sp.; assembly: GCA_044220735.1. Taxonomy (GTDB): domain Bacteria; phylum Planctomycetota; class Planctomycetia; order Gemmatales; family Gemmataceae; genus Urbifossiella. The sequence goes on from JBGAQM010000286.1 coordinate 5,954, forward strand.
GGCCTGGCGGGCGCTGTAGAGGATGTTGGGAACCCGGTACTTGGTGTCGTTATTGACAATGACTCCGAAGCCCCCGCCGCCCGACTCGGCGGCCGCGAGGGCGCGGACGGCGTCGCCCGTCGATTCGAGATTCGCGGCTCCGACGTACGGGTTCGGGTTGTAGTACCACCCGCCGTTCCCGGTCCCCGACTTCGCCTGGGCGAAGCTCAGGCCGTCCACCATTTGCTGCGCGAGGTACTCCCAGGTGTGCCCGACGCCGGCGCCGACCTGGACGGCGGTCCCGCCGAAGACGGGCAGCACGGCGGCGAACGCGGACAGCGTTTGCGACTGGAAGCCGACCTCCCCGGCGTCCCCGAACGAGGTCCCGAGCGGCGTGAAGTACGCGCGCCCGTCGTCCGTGCCGGCGATCGGGGTCCGCCCGTCGTTCTGCTCCGCCGACGGGTCGATGCCGAACACCGTCAGCTGATTCGCGAGGTAGTTGGCGAGCCGCAGCGCCGTCTCGGCGTACGGGTCGGAGGCCCACCGGGCGTCGTTCCCGGCGGGCTGGTTGCCCCCGTAGGCGTTCATCGTCCCGGGCGGGTACGCCGGCAGGTGCCCGGTGCGGGCAAACAACTCCAGGGCGAGCGGCGTGGGGGCGTCGAGTGACCCACTCGGGCTGATGGACCCGACGATCGTGTTCGTGCCTTGCCCCGATGTGATGAGCTGGCGGTGGAGGTACCACAGGGCCTCGTCGGTGGTCACGTCGCGGACGAGCTCCCGCTCGGCGGCGGTCCAGTACTCCGGGTACGTTCCAGGCTGCGGCACCGGCCGCGGGCCGAACTGGGGCGTGATGGCACTCACCTGGATGCGGTAGGTGCCGGTGAGGACCTCCGAGGTCACGAGGTCCACGGCCCGGACGCCGACCGAGATGACCGAGTTCGCGGTCCCGGCCGGGACGGTGAACGTCCGGCCGACGTCGCGGAGTTGACCCACGTTGTAGTCGGCGGAGGTGTCGTTCGCGAAGTTCCCGTCGAGGTTCGTATCCCACGTCACCCGGTAGCCGTGGACGCCGTCGCGGACGACCGCCTTGAGGGTGGTCGTGGCCCCCTCGAACCCCGGGTGCGGGAGGGCGAGGTTGTTCTGCTGGTACGGCACGGTCACGACCGCGGCCGGGACGCTGCGGTCCTCCAGCTCTTCGAGCCGGCCGGAGAGTGCGGCGGGCCGGCGGCGGGCGGAGGTGAGGAGCCGCTTGCGGAGGGAGGTCGTGTCGAGCATGGTGAACCCCGGCGGCCGGGCGCGAGCCGGCCGTAGGTAGACGGACCGCCCGCGCGGGTGTGCGGGGCGGCGGCCTTGATCGGTGAGTGACGGGAGCGATTGCACCCGTCGTGCCGGGAATGACGGGTCGGCCTGGATCACGTCGAGTTGGCTTCCGCCGCCGCCGTTTCGGCCCGCCGAAAGTGCTCGCCGCCAACCCCCTGGAACTCCCCCGTGCCACCGCGGCACACCCCCGCCCGCGACGGTGTGACCATCCGGCCCACTTCGACGTCGTGTCGGCGGGGTGAAGCCGTCGGAGGTCGGGGACGTGGGCGTCGTCCGCTCTGATGCCGGTCGAGTGGGGTGGGGAGTGACCCGCGACTTGAAGCGTTACGCGGCCCCGCGGCCGTGAGTCCGTCGCCCGCCCCGCCGGCAGGGGCCGCGGGGCGTTACCGGCGGTCGCCCGCCGCCGCGTGGCGGTGCGCGTCCGCGACCTGGCCGAGGACGGCGAACAGCATCGCGGCCGACAGGCCCAGCATCAGGCTGCCGTTCACCGCCTCCAGCGGCCCGAGCAGCCGCCACCGCCGCGACATGACGATGTCGCCGTACCCGAGCGTCGTGAAGTTCACCGCCGAGTGGTAGTACGCGTCCTCGAAGTCGGCGAACTCGCCGCACCACACGAACGCCGCCGCCCACAGGGCGACCTGCACCAGCGCCGTCGCCTGGAGGGCCAGCAGCGCGGTGCCAAGTACCGCGACGCTCCCCCAGAACGGCCGCCGCGCCACGGCGGGTCGCACCCGCGGCAACAGCAGGCGCACGAGCCCGGCGGCGACCAGCGCGAGCAGCGCCAGGTTCACCACCGACAGCACGGCCGAGACGAGAACGAGCTGCCACACGCGACCGCCTCCCCGGCCTGCCGCCG
>JBGAQM010000287.1:0-8083 GCA_044220735.1 Urbifossiella sp.
GGGAAGTGGCGGACGACGGGTTCGCGCGCGGCCGGCGGCCAGGCCAGCACCAGCACGTCGAACCGGACGGCGACGCCCTCCAGCAGCCGGCGGCGGGCCAGAAAGCGAACCGCCGCCCCGGTGATCTTCCGCTGCTTGCGGAGGTCCACGGAGGCGGCGGTGCGTTGCCAGTCGTCGCCGGCGGTGCTGCGGACTTCCACCACCACCACCGTCTCGCCGTCCACGGCGATCAGGTCGATCTCGCCGGCCGGGTCGGTCACGTTCGCGGCGACGACCCGGTAGCCGAGCCCGCGTAGGAAGCGGGCCGCGGCACGCTCGCTGCGGCGGCCGAACCAGCGCCGCCACCACGGCCGGCGGGCGAACACGGGTTACTTCTTCTTGGCGGCGGCGGCCTTCTCGGCCTCCTTCTTGGCCTTCTTCTTCGCGGCCGACTTCGACACCCCGCCCTCGGTGCTCACCTTCGCGGCGGCCTCCTGCGCGGCCTTCGCGTCGGCGATCGCCGCGGCCTTCAGGTTGGTGTCGAGCACCGCCTGCCGCTTCACGTCCTCCTTGATCTTCGTCGCCTTCCCGACGCGGTCGCGGAGGTAGTAGAGCTTGGCGCGGCGGACCTTGCCGGCCTTCTTCACCACGATCTTGGCGATGCGCGGCGAGTGGATCGGGAAGATGCGCTCGACGCCCTCGCCCTGCACTGTGCGGCGGACGGTCATCGTCTCGCGGATGCCGCCGTTCTGGCGGGCGATCACGTCGCCCTCGAACACCTGGACACGCTCTTTGGCGCCGTCCAGGAGCTTCTGGTGGACCTCGATGCGGTCGCCGACCCGGAAGTCGGGCACGTCGGACTTCAGCTGCGGCGTTTCGACGAGCTGGATGTGGGGAGCGTTCATGACCCTACCTGCCTCGGTGACTCACGACTCGGTCGGTTTCTTGCTGCGTTGTTCGCTCTGGGCCTTCCGCCACTTCGCCACCGCCCCGTGGTTGCCGCCGAGCAGCACCTCCGGGACGTCCAGCCCGCGGAACACGCGCGGCCGGGTGAACTGCGGGTACTCGATCCGGCCGTCCTCGCTGTGGCTCTCGTCGGCGGCGCTTGCGGCGTCGCCGAGCACCCCGGGCACCAGGCGAATCACGGCGTCGATCACCACCATCGCCGGGACTTCGCCGCCGTTGCACACGAAGTCGCCGACCGAAATCTCGCGCGGCTTCAGCACCTGCCGGATGCGGTCGTCGAACCCCTCGTACCGGCCGCAGAGCAGGAGCAGCCGCGGCTCGGTCGCCAGTTGCTCGACCACCCGCTGCGTTAACCGCTCGCCGGCCGGCGTGAGCATCACGAGCGTGCCGGGCGGCTCGGCCTTCGCCCGCACGGCCTCGACCGCGTCCACCACCGGCTGGGCCATCAGCACCATCCCGGGGCCGCCGCCGAACGGGCGGTCGTCCACGCGGTTGTGCTTGTCGTCCGTCCAGTCCCGGATGTTCCAGGCATGAACCTCGACGAGCCCGGCGGCGATGGCGTCGTCGAGGAGGCTCTGCCGGACGTAGCTGTCGAACATCCCCGGAAACAGCGTGAGGATGTCGAAGCGGACGGCGGCCACGGGCTTACTGCGCCGGCGGGGCGGCCTTGGCAGCCTCGGCCTTCGCGGCGGCTTCCGCCTCCAGCGTCTCCCAGCGGGCCATGTGCTTGCGGAAGATCGCCTCGACGTTGTCGGACGCCTTCGCCCCGACGCTCTTCCAGTACTTGATGCGGCTGGGGATGAGCTTCACCGACTTGTCGGCGTCCGGCACGTGCGGGTCGTAGGTGCCGAGTTCCTCGATGGCCCGGCCGTCGCGCGGCTGGCGGCCGTCGATGGCCACGATACGGTAGTAGTGCCGGTGCGTCCGGCCCATCTGCTTCATACGGATGCGGACTGCCACGGCGCGAGACCCCACTAGGCGGTGGTTCACCAAGAACGGTTGTGATAGCGAGCAGTTGAGGAAGCGGCCAGCGGCACGGCGAAAATGAAGCCGCGCGGACCGGCTCGATCCTTTCGAGTGAGAGACGTCCCGCACCCGAAGTCAGTCGGTGAGCCGGTCGAAAATCGCACCGGTCGGGGGGTGCGACCAGGTGCCGGGCGTCGTGTGGAACCGCGCCGTCCGGCGCGGTATCCTCAACGGGACTCGCCTTTCTCGGAATCGCCCATGTCCAACACGTCCGATCCGAACAGCACGGCGGCGGCTCCCGACCCACACTCGTCCGCGAGCCGCAACGGCGACGAGACCGCGGCCATGTCCTCCGCCGGCCGCGCCCCGGCCGGCCCGCGGTTCGGCCCGCCGGCCGCCACCGGGGAGGTCGGCGTCCTCGGCCCGTACCGCGTCCTCAAGGAGCTCGGCAAGGGCGGCATGGGTGCAGTGTACCTCGCCCTCGACACGCGGCTCGATCGCAAGCTGGCGATGAAGGTGATGCTCCCTGAGTTCGCCGCCGACGCGGACGCGAAGGAGCGGTTCCTGCGCGAGGCGCGGGCCGCGGCCAAGGTGTCGCACGACAACGTGGTCACGGTGTACGAGGCCGACGAGCGCGACGACGTGCCGTACATCACCATGCAGCTCCTCCAGGGCTACCCGCTCGACGAGTACCTCAAGCAGAAGGGCGCGCCGCCGCTGCCGCACGTCGTCCGCATCGGCCTCCAGACCGCGCTCGGGCTGGCCGCGGCCCACGCCCAGGGGCTCGTCCACCGCGACATCAAGCCCGCCAACCTCTGGCTCGAAGCGCCCAACGGGCGGGTGAAGGTCCTCGACTTCGGGCTCGCCAAGCCGGTCGGGAGCCAGTCGGAACTCACCAAGAGCGGGGCGATCGTCGGCACCCCGGCGTACATGAGCCCGGAACAGGCCCGCGGCCAGAAGCTGGACGCCCGCACGGACCTGTTCAGCCTGGGCGCAGTCCTGTACCGGCTCTGCGCGGGGAAGAACCCGTTCGCGGGCGACCACGTCATGGCGGTGTTGGCGGCGCTCATCACCGACGAGCCGACGCCCATCCGCGAGTTGAACCCGATCGTGTCGGAACCGCTGGCGGAGCTCATCCACCAGATGCTCGCCAAACAGCCCGAGGACCGTACGCAGACGGCCGCGGAGGTGGCGAAGCGGCTCCGCGCGATCATGGATCAACAGTCCGGCCGCGCGGTCGCCGAGGCGCCGGCGGCGCGGGCCGCGACGGACATCTCGACCTCGCAGCCCGTGGTCCTCGACCCGAAGCCGCATCAGCCGCCGCTCGTGTCGCCGATGCAGATCTCGGCCGCGCCGGTGAGCGCGTTCGCGGACCTGGGCGCGGACGACGCGACGGAGGTGGACGCGGCCACCGCCCCTAAGCCGGTGCGGAAGATGACGGGCGTGTGGATCGGCGCGGGCGTCGCCGTGGTGCTAGCGGCGGTCGCGGGAGGCCTCCTCATCACGAAGTTGAACAAGGACGGCAAGACCGAACCGGTGGCGGAGGGCAAGGGGCCGATCGCGCCGAAGGGCGAGGGTAAGGGCAAGACGGTGACGCCCGCGCCGAAGGTGACGCCCCCGGTGACGCCCGCCACGCCCCCCGGACCGTTCAAGAACGGCATCGGCATGGAGTTCGTGAGGGTGCCGAAGGGGACGGGGTGGCTGGGCGGCGGCGGCGGCAAGCCCGGCGAGACGAAGGTGGAGTTCCAGGCGGACTTCTACCTGGGAAAGTATGAGGTCACGCAGGAGGAGTGGGAGAAGGTGATGGGGTCGAACCCGAGCCATTTCTCCCGGACGGGCCCCGGAAAGAACGCGGTGAAGGACATCCCGGACGCGGACCTGAAGCGGTTCCCCGTGGAGAGCGTGTCGTGGGACGACTGTCAGCTGTTTATCCAGAAACTGAACGAGCGGGAGAAGGATTCGGGTTGGGTGTACCGGCTGCCGACGGAGACCGAGTGGGAGTACTCGTGTCGTGGTGGCCCGATCGATCGGTCCGACAGCGGTTACGATTTTTACTCCCCGCGGCCGTCGAACACACTGTTACTGGAGCAGGCGAACTTCGCACCGGTGGCGGGACAGGGGCTCCAGCGGACGTCCACGGTGGGGGCGTACGCGGCGAACGCGCTCGGCCTGTACGGCATGCACGGGAACGTGTGGGAGTGGTGCAACGCCAGCGAACAAGCACTCGAGGGGGCTTCACATCGAGTACACCGGGGCGGCTGCTTGGCCGACGACTCCGGGGGCTGCCGGACGGTGCACCGTGGCGCCCGCCCGCCCTCGAACCGGGACTTCCACCTCGGCTTACGCCTGGCCCGAGTGCCGTCAGCGGGGCCACCGCAGCCGACGTTCGCGAACGGTATCGGGATGGAGTTCGTGAAGGTGCCGAAGGGGACGGGCTGGCTCGGCGGAGGCGGCGGCAAGCCGGGCGGGAGGAAGGTGGAGTTCAAGGCGGACTTCTACCTGGGCAAGTACGAAGTGACGCAGGAAGAGTGGGAGAAAGTAACGGGGCTGAACCCGAGCGACGTCAAACGTGGGAGTGATGCGGTGAAGGGCGTCCCGGACGCGGACCTGAAGCGGTTCCCGGTGGAGCAGGTGTCGTGGGACGACTGCCAGGTGTTCATCGAGCGGCTGAACAAGAAGGAGAAGGACTCGGGGTGGGAGTACCGATTGCCGACGGAGGCGGAGTGGGAATACGCGTGTCGGGGCGGCCCGGTAGACAAGGCGGACAGCGCGTTCGACTTCTACTTCACGAAGCCGACCAACACGTTACTGCCCGAGCAGGCGAATTTCGCCCCACGGGTGGGCACGGGTCTGATGCGGACGTGTAAGGTGGGTTCGTACGAGCCGAATTTTCTCAGATTATACGACATGCATGGAAACGTTTTGGAGTGGTGTTCTGACGCCGAAAAAGGGGCCGACGGGGACTCGCTTCGGGTGGGCCGGGGCGGCGGCTATAACCTCTACCCCATGCAGTGCCAGGCGGCGAACCGGATCGCGGCCCCGCCGTCGTACCGGAGCGGCAACCTCGGCCTGCGCCTGGCCCGAGTTCCGTTGGCTGCCGGGGGCAAGTGAGTCGGCGGAGCCGCGTCTCAGCGCTTCTTCTTCTTGTTCTTCTTCTTCCGCTCGTCGGCGCGCTCCTTGGCGCTCTTGCGGTGGCCGGTGTCGCCCTTCGTCTTCAGCATGTCCATCCCGCCGGGCATGAACGCCCCCGCCTTGCCCAGCCCCGTCACCATCTTCAGCCGCTGCCACATCGACATCGACGCCATCTGCTTCATCAGGAAGCGTACCTGCTCGAACTGCTTGAGGAACTGGTTCACCTCGTGCGGCTCCACCCCCGCCCCCTTCGCGATGCGGCGGCGGCGCGGCGTGTCGATGATGTCGGGGTCGGCCTTTTCCTGCTTCGTCATGGAGTCGATCATCCCCTGGACGCGCTTCAGCGCCTCCTCGGGGTCCTCGCCCTCGGGGATCATCTCGCTCATCCCCGGCATCCGGCCGAGCATGTCCTTCATCCCCATCTTGGCGATGGTGGCGAACTGCTGGCGGAACATCTCGATCGTGAACTGCCCCTTCGTGAGCGCGTCCTGCTGCTTCTTCAGCTCCTCCTCGGACACCTGCGACTGGATGCTGGCGATCTTCTCGACCACCCCCATCAGGTCGCCCTGGCCCATGATCCGGCCGGCCATCCGCTCCGGCACGAACTCTTCGAGCTTGTCCACCTTCTCGCCGACGCCGACGAACTTGACCGGCACGCCGGTTACGCCCTTGATCGACATGGCCGCGCCGCCGCGGGCGTCGCCGTCGAGCTTGGTGAGGATGCAGGCGTTGAGCTCGAGCGCGTCGTTGAACGCCTTGGCGACGTTCGCCGCCTCCTGGCCGATCATCGCGTCCACGACGAGGTAGCACTCGTCCGGCTTCACCAGCTTGTCGATCCGCTGCAACTCCGCCATCAGCTCGTCGTCGATCTGCAACCGGCCGGCGGTGTCGAGGATGACCGAGTCGCACAGCGTCCGCTTGGCCTCGGCGACGGCGTTGCGGCACACGTCGACGGGGTTCGTGGCCTCGGAGTAGACCGGGATGCCGACCTGCTCGCCGAGCGTGCGCAGCTGCTCGACGGCACCGGGGCGCTGGAGGTCGGCGGCGGCCAGAAGCGGCTTGCGACCGCGGGCCTGGAGCGTGAGCGCGAGTTTGGCGGCGGTCGTCGTTTTGCCGGCGCCCTGGAGGCCGCACAGCATGATGACGACGGGGCGGTCGGCGCGCTGGGGGATCTTGTGGTCCACCGGCCCCATCAGGCCGACGAGCTCCTCGTGGACGATCTTGATGATCTGGTCCGACGGGTTGACCCGGGCCAGAATCTCCTGGCCGACGGCCTTCGCCTCGACGCGGCCGATGAAGTCGGTGACCACGTCGTAGTTGACGTCGGCCTCGATGAACGCCCGGCGGACTTCTTGGAGCCCGTCGCGGATGTTCTCGGCGGTGAGCTTCCCCCCCCGGAACTTCTTGAACGCTTCGGACAGCGACTTGGTAATGCCTTCGAACATCGCGGCACCGTCGGGGGTCGTCGTGCGGCCGCCGGCGGGGCGGACGATAGGTTACTGTAAGACCGCACCCGGCGCGGTTCAACGGGACCGAAAGCGCGGCCGTTCTCGCCGGTATCGTCCCTCCCGGCCGTCTCACGCATCCATAACGAGGAATTCCGTGTCCCTCCGCAATGCTCTGGCACTGGCGGCCGCCCTCGCCGCCGCCCCCGCCCGCGCCGACGACTGGCCGCAGTGGATGGGGCCGCAGCGCGACGGCGTCTGGCGCGAGGACGGCATCCTCGACAAGTTCCCCGCTGGCGGCCCGAAGGTGTTGTGGAAGGAGCGCTGCGGCGTCGGCTACGCCGGCCCGTCGGTCGCGGGCGGGAAGGTGTACGTCCCGGACTTCGTGCCGGAAGGCGGCCTCCCCGACAGCGGCTTCGCCAAGGGCGTGTTCAAGGGCCAGGAGCGGCTCGTCTGCCGCGACGCCGCCACCGGCAAGCAACTCTGGGAGCACGGCTACCCCGTGGCGTACACGATCAGCTACCCCGGCGGCCCGCGGTGCAACCCCACGGTGGACGGCGACAAGGTTTACACCCTCGGCGCGATGGGCGACCTCCGCTGCCTCGAAACGGCGACCGGGAAGCTGGTGTGGTCGAAGAACTTCATCACGGACTACGAAGCGGGCACCCAACTCTGGGGTCACGCCGCGCACCCGCTGATCGACGGCGACCGGCTCGTTTGCCTCGTCGGCGGGTCGAAGGACCGCCTCGTCGTCGCCTTCGACAAGCACACCGGCAAGGAGGTGTGGACCTCCCAGAGCGTCGCCGGCGACTTCGGGTACAGCCCGCCCGTGGTGCACGAGTACGGCGGGAAGCGGCAGCTGATTATCTGGCACAGCAAGGCCGTCGTCGGCCTCGAACCCGGGACCGGGAAGCGCCTCTGGAAGCAGGACTTCGACGTGAAGTTCGCCCTCACCGCCCCCATGCCGCGGAAGGTCGGCGCCGACGGGCTGTTCGTCACGTCGTTCTACAACGGGTCGATGTTCCTGAAGGTCGGCGCCGACAAGGCCGACGTGGTGTGGAAGAGCAAGGCGAAGGGGGAGCAGGCGAGCCAGACCACGGACCTCAGTTCGATCATGCCGACGCCGGTGATCGACGGCGACACCGCGTACGGCGTGTGCAGCTACGGCCAGCTCCGCGGGCTGGAGGTGAGCAGCGGCAAGCGGCTGTGGGAGTCGATGCAGGCCACGCGCGGCAAGCGCACGCCCGAGAAGGTGGCCGCGCGTGACGAGCCGGGTCAGGTCGAGCGGTGGAGCAACGCCTTCCTGACGCCGCAGGGCGGCCGCTACTTCCTCTTCAACGAGCAGGGCGACCTCGTCATCGCGGAGCTGTCGAAGGAGGGCTACAAGGAGATCGACCGGGCGAACGTGATCGAGCCGACGAACACGATGGCCGGCGCCGGCCGGAAGGTCGTGTGGGTCCACCCGGCCTACGCGAACAAGTGCGTCTTCGTGCGGAACGACCGCGAGGTGATCTGCCTGTCGCTGGCGAAGGAGTAAAGCAGGTTGGCCGCAAAAAGGCACAAAAAGCACAAAAATAGACCAATTGTAAGTTCTA
>JBGAQM010000288.1:0-8060 GCA_044220735.1 Urbifossiella sp.
GGCCGCGGAGCCACGGGCGGCAACAGTTCTTTCACCTCTCTCCCCGAGTTTCACATGCCCGCCAACCTGACCCGCCGGTCGTTCCTCGCCGCGGGAGCGGCCGCCGTCGCGGCCCCGAACCTGTCGGCGCAACCCGCGGGGCCGCGCTTCAAGCTCGGCCTCGTTACATACAACGTGGCCTCCACCTGGGACCTGGCGACGACCCTGCGCGTGTGCCGGGATGTCGGCATCGCCGCGGTCGAGTGCCGCACCACGCACCGCCACGGCGTCGAGCCGGCGCTCTCCGCCGACGCCCGCCGCGACGTGCGCCGGCAGTTCGCCGACGGCGGCGTGGCGTTCTGGGGTTGCGGCAGCGTGTGCGAGTTTCACGCCGCCGACCCGGCGGTGGTGCGGCGGAACGTCGAGGACTGCAAGAAGTTCGTGGACCTGGTGAAGGACCTAGGCGGCCGCGGCGTGAAGGTCCGCCCGAACGGCGTCCCGGCCGGCGGCGACCCGGCGCGGACGTTCGAGCAGATCGGCCGTGCGCTCGCCGAGTGCGGCCGGGCCGCGGCCGACGCCGGCGTGGAGATCTGGGTGGAGGTTCACGGCGCCGTGACGGCCGTGCCGCGGAACATGAAGGCCATCATGGACGCCTGCGGCCACGCGTCCGTCGGGGTGACGTGGAACTCGAACCCCACCGACCTGGACGAGCAGAAGGGGATCGGGGCGGGGTTCGAGTTGCTGCGGCCGTGGGTGAAGTCGTGCCACATCAACGAGCTGGAGAACGACCGCCGCGGCACCTACCCGTACCGCGACCTGTTTCGCCGGCTGGCGGCGATGAACTACGACCGGTACACGCTGATCGAGGTCGGCCGCACCTACGAGGTCGCCGCCGGCACCGAGTTCCTGAAGGGCTACAAGAAGCTCTGGGACGAGCTAACACGGGCGTGACCGCTCACCGAGGGGAGATCTCAAGGCCCGGGGACGACAACCCCCGGGCCTTGTGCGTTCGCGGAGGCGGGTCGTGCGTCGTTTTGACGTGAGGCGGCTCGACGCCGTACACGGAGTTGCAGACAGGGGTCACTTACCCCGGTCGCGCTCCCGCGCCGCCAGCCGCGGCGTCGCCCAGCCCACCGGTAACAGCTTCGGGCGTGGCACCACCGCCCCCGTGATGCCGCCGTGCCGGTCCCACAATTCCTGGTAGCCGGGGCGGAGGAACTCGAACAATTCCGGCTCCGGGTGGTCGGCCACGTACTCCGCCACCAGCTCGGCCATGTGGGCGTCGTAACACGCCTTCGAGTGCGAGTGGACCGCGTACCGGCCCGGGTGGCGGCGCAGGTCGCCGTCGAAGGCCGGGCTCATGTGGTACAGCTCGTGGAACACCGTCACCAGCTTCTCCTCGAACGGCTGGTCGAGGAACCGCGGCAGGCAGAACGTCAGGATGTACAGCATCTCCGTGCCGCCCACCACGAACCGCTGCACCTGGTACTCTACCGGGCCGTGCCGCCGGGTCCGCCGGCCGTCTCGAAACCGCAGCGGCGTCACCCGCGCCTGGAGGCCGTACAGGCTCCGGTTTCGGCACGGGGTGAAGCTCAGGAGCACCGCCGGCATGCGCAGGTGACGGAACGTTTCGCACCGGCCGGAAATGTCCTCGCACAGGCGCCGCATCCGGCCGCAGAAGTCGAGCGGTCCGGCGGCCGGCGGCGTGGAACTCGGCGCCACGCGCGACCGCCGCCCCTTCGGGATGACCCAGCGCACCGGCAGCGGCCGGCGGTGGTCGTCCCAGTGGAGCTCCAGCGGCAGCGCCCGGCGGGCGGCGGAGGGTCCGTTCCGTGAGCCGATCATCCGGTGAGACTCGGGCGGGTGGCGGGGTGGGCGAACCGGCCGGACGTGAGGCCCATGCTAGGTACGGGGGCGCGGGGGGTCAACGAGGGAGTGTGGAGCCGGATTCGGCCGACCGACACATTCAGACTCAACCCCGCGGCCGGCGCGGCCGATACATCCGCTACGTCGGTCACCAGCCGTCGCCCCCTGGGGGCGCCGACGCCGGGCCGGTCGCCGGGGAGAGGCCAGATGCGAATCCAACGATGGCTGGCGTGCGTCGCCGCCGCCCTGGGCCTCGGACAGGCCGGGTGCCAGACGTGGGTCGGCGGCATGACGCTGCCGAGCCCGCGCTACCTCGAACACTACCCGCAGTACTTTCCGCCCGACCCGCCGTTCCCGCTGCCGCGGGAGCTGGCGACCATGACCGACCCCGACCGCACCGCCCGCGGCGGCGCCCCCGCGGCCGGCAACCCCGCGCTGGTTCCGCCGGCGGCCCCGATCCCCGCCGGCCCGGTCGGCGGCGGCGGTGGGGTGAATCCGGGCGGCATGCAGCAGGGCGGCGGCGGCGGTACGAATCCGCCGCGGAACTGACCGCCGGGCGCAACCCGTTACCTCCCATGGGCGAGCGGCCAACTCTCGCCCGTGGAGTCGTTCGGCCGGACGTCGCTTCGAGCGGATGACATGTTTCCGCGACCCGCACAGAGGCGCGGCGGAAACAATCATTTTTCTTGGACTGACGGTGTCGGCTTGACCCGGTTCGGTCGTCGCGGTATCGGCCGGCACCCACGCGAGAGCACCCCCGACCAACCCGGCACGGACGCCGGGCGGGGGGCCGGTCGGCACGGACGCCGACCGGTCGCGCGGGACGAGGGAGCGACCGATGCCGCACGGACTGCGCGGGCGGGTGGCCCTGATCGGGGCCGGGGTGGTGTGCTGCACCGGCCTGGCCGGGTGCATGGGCGACTCGATCGGCAAATCGCCGCCGGTGTCGAAGGCGAAGGCCGGCAACCCGACGCCGCCCGGCGCAAGGACCACCGTCCCCGACATCGGCCGCCCGGTCGGCGGGAGCGGCCTCTCGAACGGGCCGAGCTATCAGCAGGGCACCGTCCCCCCCGGCGGCTTCCCGAGTGGAACTCCGACCCCCGGTTACACCGGCGGCACCCAGGCTCCCGTGGTGCCCGGGAACTACGGCGCCGGCGGCCCGATGCCGGGCGCGCCGGTCGTCCCGTCGCTGACGCCATCGTCCTACTACACCCCGCCGAACCCGGCCGCCGCGCCGCCGACGGCCCGCGCCGCGGCCCCGACGACGCCGCCGGTGTCGTCGCTGGCCGAGTTGCCGCCGCAGCCGCCGGCCCCCCCGGGCTCCCTCTCGCCCGCCGACACGCTACCGCCGGCCGCGACGCACGTCCCCGGCCCGATCGCGCCGCAGCCGCCGTTCCCGCCGGTCCGCTGAGTCACCCGCGCCGGGCCTTCTCGACCCGACGGGCGGTCAGCGCCGCGACGTAGCCCGCCTTGAACCCGGCGTCGATGTTCACGACGCAGACGCCGGCCGAACAACTGTTGAGCATGGTGAGCAGCGCCGCGACGCCGCCGAACGCCGCCCCGTAGCCCACGCTCGTCGGGCACGCGATGACCGGGCAATCGACCAGCCCGCCGACGACGCTCGGCAGTGCCCCGTCCATCCCGGCGACGACCACGACCACGTCGGCGGCTGCGAGCCGATCACGGTGCCGCAAGACGCGGTGAATCCCCGCCACGCCCACGTCCGCGATCAAGTCGGCACTCACGCCCATCACGCGGGCGGTCACCACAACTTCCTGCGCGACCGGCAGGTCACCCGTCCCCGCCGTTACGACGAGTACGTTGCCGACGAGCGGCGGTCGGTCCGCGGTCGCGGGCAACCACAGGGTGCGAGCCAGCCGGTCTTGCTCCGCCTGCGGGAAGTGCGTTGCGAGGTACGCTGACTGCTCGTCGCTCAGCCGCGTGACGTAGCAGTCCTGCCCGGCCGCGCTCATCCGCCGGATCGCGTGTTCTACCCATTCCGCGGTCTTTCCTTGCGCGAGAATCACCTCGGGGAAGCCGCAGCGCTCCTTGCGGTGAAGGTCGAGCGTGGCGAACCCCAAGTCGCCGACGGCCGGCTCGCTCAGCCGCGCGAGAGCCTCATCGGTCGGGAGCGTTCCCGCCCGCACGTCCGCCAGCAACTGCCGCACCTCGGCCGGTGTCATCGTCCGCTCCAGACTGCGCCGCCTGCCCCGCCTGCGGCCGTGGGGCTGTGATACGAGGGGGCGGCGGGCGGGCGAGTACCGCGGAACTTGAAGAAATCCGGGTTCTGGCCGCGGAATGCTGAAGTTTTCGGCCCGCACGACCGATACCACCCGACGACGCCGTGCCGCCGGACCGCCCGGAGGGAATGATGACGCCGACACTTGCCGCCCTCCTCGGGCTGACGCTGGCCCAGCCGCCGGCCGCCGCCCCGGACTACTACCCGCTGACGGGCCGCACCATCGACCTGCCGATCGAGTATAAGGGCGACCGGAAGGGGATCGGCCAGGTGCAACTGTACGCCTCGGCCGACAAGGGGCAGACGTGGCCGCTGGTGGCGACCGTGCTGCCGGACAAGACGCAGTTCAGCTACACCGCCCCGAAGGACGGCAGCTACTGGTTCCACATCGTCATCGTGGACCGGGCCGGGAAGAAGGACCCGCCCAACCTGACGACCGAGCCGCCGGCGATGAAGGTACTCGTGGACACGGTGCGGCCGCAGGTCGAGTTCAGGGGCTCGCGGCGGACCGGGGAGGAGGTGGTGGTCGAGTGGGACGTGCGCGACGACCACCCCAACGACGCCGCCACAAAGGTCGTCTTCCGCCGCACCGACGGCCCCGCGGACGACTGGCGCGAGGTGACGCTGCCGCCCGGGCCGCGGAACGGCGTCCGCTTCCCGAGCGGTACGACAGGACCGGTTCAGGTGAAGGTCTCGGTCGCCGACCTGGCCGGGAATACGGGCGAAGGGCTCCGCGACATCGCGGCCGTCGGAGTGCCTCCCGGCCAGACGATCACCAGCCTGTCAGGCGGCCCGGCGCCGGTGATCCCGCCGTCGCCGGCGCTCACCCCCGCCTCGGGTGTGACGGAGCCGTTGGCTCCCGCCGCCCCGGCCGGGTTTCCGAACGGGCCACTGACGCCGACGGCGCCACTCGGCCCGGTGACGCCCGCGCCGCTCCCCGCTGCCCCGACCATACAGACGCCGCCTCAGCCCGCACTCCCGACGCCCACACCCGGCGGCCCCCTCACGACGTTCGACCCGCGAACCGCCGCCGCCCCGGTAACGCACGGTGTTCCCGCGGCACCGTCAGCTGGGCCGGCGGTCGATCTGACCCGCGGCCAGGTCGTCAAGTCGTTACAGTTCGACTTGCAGTACCAGGTCGATCAGCGCGGCCCGTCGGGCATCCAGCGCGTGGACCTGTGGGCGACCCGCGACGACGGTCGTACCTGGGTGTGGTGGAGCAAGCACGCCGGCAACGACCCGACCGTCCGCGTCAACCTCGGTATCCCGTCGAACACGCAGCCGGAAGGGTCGTACGGGTTCCGCCTCGTCCCCGTCAGCGGGGCCGGCCTCTCGGATGCCACGCCGGCCCCGGGCGACGCCCCCGACGTGCGCGTCGTCGTGGACGTCACCTCGCCGACCGTCAGCATCTTTCCGCCGAGTTCGGACCCGACCGACCCAACGATCCTGGTCCTTCAGTGGGAGGCAGCCGACCGCAACTTCGGCGACGACCCGATTGCCCTGGAATGGAGCGACAGCCCCGCCGGGCCGTGGCGGCCGGTCGTGGGGTCCGAGGGGCCGGTGGTTCAGGTGGGTGCCGTCGGCCCGGCGGTCGCGCGGCGGGTGCCGAACACCGGCCGCTACGCCTGGCGCGTGCCGGCCGGCCTGCCGCCGCGCGTGTACTTGAAGGTCACGGCCCGCGACGCCGCCGGGAACGCCACCGAACAGGTGACGCGCGAGCCGCTGCTCATCGACCTGACCAAGCCCCGGGCGCGAATTACGGGCGTCGGGGCCGTTGTCGGACCGCGGCCCTGAGCGGCAGTCTCTCATCATCCCGTGCCGGGGATTGGTCCGGGGACAAATCGTGAACTAGGCTTCACACGATCCGTTCCCCGGGACCGGGCGATGGCCGAGAAAGTCACCGACACGTGGATTTCCACACCCAAGCGGCTTATTTCCGCCGCTCGGGACGCGTGTCTCGTCCACATCTACCCGACCGGCTCGGCGATGGGCTGCCGCTACCCGCTCCGGGACAAGCCGCTCGTCGTCGGCCGCGGCGACGACTGTGACGTGCGGATCACCGACAACTCCGTGAGCCGGAAGCACGCCCGCATCGAACACGCGGCCGACGGGTTCGTCGTCGCCGACCTGGGTAGCACGAACGGCACGTTCGTGAACGACCGCCCGCTCGACGGCTCGACGCCGTTGCACGACGGCGACTACCTCCGCGTCGGCAACTGCATCTACCGCTACCTCGCCGGCGGGAACATCGAGGCCGAGTACCACGAAGAAATCTACCGCCTCACGATTCAGGACGGGTTGACGCGGGTCCACAACCCCCGGTCGCTCGGCGAGTTCCTCGACCGCGAGGTGGCCCGCAGCCAGCGGCACCACCGGCCGCTGTCGGTCCTGATGTTCGACATCGACAAGTTCAAGGCGATCAACGACACCCACGGCCACCTGTGCGGCGACTTCGTGCTCCGCGAACTGGCCGCGTGCGTGAACGAGACCGTCCGGAAAGAAGACCTGTTCGCACGGTACGGCGGCGAGGAGTTCACGCTCGTCCTGGTCGAAACCGGCCGCGAGGAGGTGTGTCAGGCCGCGGAGCGGGTACGGGCGCTCGTCGAGGGGCACCTGTTCCGCTTCGAGACTACTCCGATCCGGCTGACGATCAGCGTCGGCGTCGCGACAACCGCAGGCGACCCGGACATCACCGCGGCGAAGCTGCTGAAGCAGGCGGACGACCGGCTCTATCAGGCGAAACGCTCCGGCCGCAACCGCGTCTGCTGCTGATCCCTCGGACCGGGATTCTTGTTTCCAGCCGGA
This sequence comes from Urbifossiella sp., assembly GCA_044220735.1. Lineage (GTDB taxonomy): Bacteria > Planctomycetota > Planctomycetia > Gemmatales > Gemmataceae > Urbifossiella. Next base: position 6,890 of record JBGAQM010000288.1, read on the forward strand.
GGGGGTTGGGTCGCGGCAAGATGTCACCGACTCAAAAAAAGTCCGTTCGATCCAGCGATCAGGTCAAAACACTGCCCGGATCGGCGAAGATGGCTGGCACGCCGCCCGTGTGGATGAACACTAATACCGCCCCCGGCCTGTACTTCCGCGCCCGCACGTCCGCGATCAACCCCGCCAACGCCTTCGCCGAGTAAACGGGATCGGTCAGAATCGCTTCGGTTGTCGCCAGAAGGTTGAGCGCTTCGCGGCCTGCAGGCGAGGGGACGCCGTAGCCGGGGGCGACGTAATTCTCATCAGCGTCGATCACTTCTGGTCGCAACCGGTGGGCGATCCCGAGTCGTTCGGCGGCGGCGTTCGCGTCCGCGGCCAAGGCCGTGGGGATGTGCCAGGGCCAGTGCATCGGGCAGATCAGACGCACGCACGACTTCAACCCCAACGCCGCGGCGCCGAGCGCGACGCCGGCCCCGGTCGCGCCGGACGACGACACGTATAGCGCGTCTGCATTCAACCCCAGTAAGCTCAACTGCTCGGCGATTTCCGCGACGCACACGGCGTAGCTGACGGCCGCGAGCGGCACCACGCGCGGCCGGTGCCACACGTACGGCTTTCGACCCGCGGCGCGGAACTCGGCTGCTCGCGCCGCCAGGAAGGCGTCCAGTTCTGGGCCGATCGCGGCGTCCGTGAATTCGACCTTCGCCCCGACGAGGTAGTCGAGCAGCAGATTCCCCTGCGGCTCGGTGCGGTAGTGGCCTCGGCTCAAGTAGAGGCGGCATTCAAGGCCGAGCTTCGCGCAGCCGGCGGCGGTCTGTCGGCAGTTGTTCGACTGCACGCCGGCGCCCCAAACCACCATGTCGCAGCCCTGATCGAGGGCGTCGCCGAGTAGGAATTCGTTGTGCCGGGCCTTGTTCCCGCCGAGGAGGAGGCCGGTGCAGTCGTCGCGCTTCACGAACACGCGGACGCCGCCGCCGATCGCGGCGGCGAAGCGTGGCGCTTCTTCCAGCGGCGTCGGCAGGTGGGCGAGGCGGGCGCGGGGGAGGGCGTCGGCTGCGGCGCGGAGCGCGGACGGCGTGAGGTTTGCTGCGGACACGGTGGCTCCGTAATGTGGGACGGGTTGTGTAGTTCGATCCGCCGCGCGCGGCGGTGCGACTGTACGCACCGCCGCGGGCGACGG
>JBGAQM010000289.1:0-8535 GCA_044220735.1 Urbifossiella sp.
TGCCCGCCCTCCCCCCTCCTGGGGGGGGTGGGACGCATCGGACGCGACCAGGCGGGCTTTCGGACGCGATCACACGAGGGGGCCGAACATGGCGCTGAACTGGCGGTACGTCCGATACCTCGACCAGCAGGGGATGATCCGGCCGGGCACCAAGTTGCTCGACATCGGCTCGTCCAACCTCTACGAGGCGCCCGCCGACGAGGTGTACGCCCTCCTCCGCAAGCACGCGCCGGCCACGCCCGCCGCGGAGCACCGCGCCCTCGCCGACCGGCTCGCCGCCGGGTCCGGCAAGGGGGCCGACGGCGTCGCCCTGAACCAGTCGTGGGTCGGCGAGCTGTTCGAGGCGTGCGGCATGGAGTACGTCGCCTTCGACATCGCCCCCATGTACAAGACCGAGCTGCTCGACTTCAACCACCAGGGGCTGCCGGAGCAGCACCGCGGCCGGTACGACGTCATCCTCAACTTCGGCACCACCGAGCACGTGCTGAACCAGTTCAACAGCTTCCGCATCATCCACGAGGCGGCCAAGCCCGGCACCCTGACGTGGCACCAGCTGCCGAGCGCGGGGCACGTCGACCACTGCTACTACAGCTACCACCCGCGCTTCTTCTTCGACCTGGCCGGGTACAACCGGTACGAGGTGGTGAACTTCTGGTTCACCGCCGGCGGCGGCACCAACCGGTTCTGCACGGTCGGCTCCTACGCCTCGCACTTCCCGGTGCTCGGGCGGTTCCTCGACGACCCGGCGTCGCGCCCCGAGCCGTCCGAGGACGCGGTCGAGGAGGACGTCTGCGTCAACATCATCTACCGCAAGGTCCACGAGCAGCCGTTCCTCGGCGCGCTGGAGCCGAGCACCGCGGCGGTGAAGGTCGCCTCGGACGTGATGAGCCGTTACGCCCACAACCAGCCGGCGGGGCCGGAGCCCGCCCCGGCCGTCGGCGCGGCGCTGACCCCGGCCCCGCGGCCGCCGTTCGTGCGCGCCGTGCGGCGCCTACTGCGGCCGGTGCTGAAGCCGATCCGCGACGCCCTGCGGCCGAAGCCGGCGGTGAGGTAATACTCGGCGGGCAACGCCCACCGCGGCCCGGGGAACACCTGGGCCGCGTCCTTCGTAGGCGCGTAGTCGTACGGGGTCCAGACTTCACTCCCGCCCGGCGAGCCGGGGGCGTGAGCGACCGGAGTCGGACGCGGCTCGGTCCGCCCGGACGCCGGTCATGCCGCCCCCAGCGCCATGCCCGGTTTCTCGGACGGCGGATCGGGGTATCACGCCGCCTGCCAGCAGTGCACGGCAGCGATCGGAGTGTGATGACGGGGGCCGGAGCGCGGTCGAGAACCACAGCCGGCAGCGGCGACCGCCGCGGCGGGGATCCGCCACTGGGCGTAGTAGTAGTCGCCGCTCCGGCCGATCTCCCGGCCGACCGCCGGCACGCCGTTCACCTCCAGCGCCCGGTCGAACCCGGCCTGCGTCGCGGCGTGCTGGAAGTAGAACCGGCACAGGTGGTCCTTCCCCGGGTCGGGCGAGGTACACGCTCGCCTCCCCGTCCGGGCCGACCCACCGCCACGTCTGGTGGCGGCTCTCGCACGCCGGCCCCCACCCGCTCCCCAGGAACGGGTCGCGGCCGACGTCGATCAGCACCGCCGGGGCCGGCGGCCCGAGGTCGGCCCGGGGGAGGGCCGTTTCCAGCTCCGCCTCGGCCGCCCGGACGACCTCGCGCGGCTCGCGCCCGAGCCGGCCGGCGGCGCGGCCGAACGGCTCCGCCGGCATCGCCCGGTCCCACGTCGCGGCCGTCAGGGCGTAGTCCAGCCCGGCGGCGGCGTAGCGGTCGCGCTCCCCGGCCGGAGCCCCACCCGCCGCCCGCTCCTCGGGGATGGCGTACATCAGGCACTCGAACCGCGTGTAGCTGTAGTGCCGGACGTAGAACCGGTAGTTCGGCAGCCAGTCCATCAGCCGGCGCGGGATCTCCCACATGTGGGCCGGGTCGTGGTACAGGCACACGGCCACCTGCGGCCGCAGCCGCGTCAGCGTGTCGCGCATCCCGCCGAGGGCGCGGTAGTCGGCCCCCTCGATGTCCATCTTCAGGAAGTCGAGCCGGTTCAGCCGCCAGTCCCGCGCCAGGTCGTCGAGCCGCCGCAGCTCGGCCCGGTGGACCGGGGCGTCGGCGGGGAGGGTGCCGGTCCCGCCGGAGTGGAGCATCCCGAACTCGTCGGCCGGGAAGTTGAGTTCGGCGGTCTCGTCCCACAGGCCGCAGCCGACGTATTCGAGCCCGAGCCGGCGGACGAGCCGGCCGCACGGGCCGTCCGGGGCGGTCAGCGACGGCCGCGGGTCGAGGAGGATGTGCCGCCCGACGCCGCGGGTGCCGGCCACCAGGTACGGCACGTCCCACCCCGACGCGACGCCGGCGTTGACGATCACGTCGCCGGGCCGCAGGTCCACGAGCTCGACGTACTGCTGCTCGCGGAACACCCGCGACAGGAAGTATTCGAGCAGCTCCTCCGGCCGGCCGTACAGGACCGTGTGGTACGCCTCGCGGCTCTGCGGGTCGGCCAGGGCGGCGGTGATGTCGTGGACCGCGGCGGCGTTCTCGCGGACGAGGTTCTGGTACGGCAGGAAGTAGTGTTCGGGGCTCCACACGACGGCGTCCCCGTCGAACCGCTTCGCCGCGCCGTACCGGAGGAGGTACGGGCGCAGCAGCGCCACCTTGCGGGCGGTCGGCACGGACGGGTCCACGAGCGCGGCGATGTGGTCGGGGCACGTCCGCCCGACTTCCAGGTACCCGGCCTCGTCGTTGAACGGGTTCAGCAGCACCGTGATGCGCCCGGCCGGCACCCCCCGCGCCAGGAGTTGCCCGACGGCGTCGTACCAGTGGTCGGACGACACCACCACGTCGGCCCCGGCCGGGACGGCGCGCGGCGGGGCGTCGGGGCGGATCGTGCCGTGGTACGGGGCGTCCGGGGCGAACGCCCGGATGAACGCGAGCGTGTCCGGGAGGAAGCCGGCGTCCTCGACGAGTACGAACGGCCGCCGCCGGGGGAAGCGGCCGGGTCCGACGAGAAAGGTGACGCCGCTCAGGTCGGCGGGGGTCATGCGGGGGGCACCGTGGGCGCAGTCGTGCCGCCCTCTATACCCAAAGCCGGGAACCGCCGCCAGCCGAGCCGCACGGGGGTTGTGGCTGCGGATGTCGGCACCCCGGCTCGGGGCTCGGAGCCGACATTCGCCACGCCCCCATCCGCGGGCACACACCCGCACGGCCGGCACGACCGCTACTTGCGGTAGACTTTTCCCGCGGCGTGGTCGATACATCCCATACGGCGTCGCCCGCGCCGGGTTCCGTGTGGGAGGCGTCATGTCGGTGCCGAAGCTGTCGGTCATCCTGCCGAACTACAACCACGCCGCGTACCTCCCCCGCTGCGTCGAGGCGATCCTCAACCAGACGTACACCGACCTCGAACTCGTCGTCATCGACGACGCCTCGACGGACAACAGCCGCGAGGTGCTCGCCGACTACGCCCGCCGCGACCCGCGGGTGAAGTTCCACGTCAACCCGAAGAACAGCGGCGTCATCGCCACGCTCAACCGCGCGCTGGACCTGGCCCGCGGCGAGTACGTGTTCGGCGCCGCGTCCGACGACTACATCCTGCCGGGGTACTTCGAGAAGGCGATGGCGCTGTTCGCCGCGCACCCCGAGGCCGGCATCGCGCTCGGCCAGGTCGAGTGCGTGGACGACGACGGCCGCGTCCGGCTCGTGGCCCCGGGGCCGTGGGCCGAGGAGGCGTGCTACCTGCCGCCGCGCGAGCTGGCCCCGCGGATGCAGTTGTGCGGCATCCCCGGGCCGGTCGTCTGGCGGAAGGCGGACTTCCTCGCCGCCGGCGGGTACCACGCCGACCTCCGCTGGCACGGCGACTGGTTCCCGCTGCAGGTGGTGGCGTTCCGCCGCGGGGTGTGCTTCATCCCCGAGAGCACGTCGGTGGTGCGCGAGGCGCCGGAGTCGTACTCGCAGAACCAGAAGCGGAAGCAGACGCAGCGGCTGGTGCTCCAGACGATGATGGCCCGCATGGTGTCGCCGGAGTTCCACGACGTCCTGTGGGGCTTCACGGCCAGCGGCATCTTCCGCCAGTTCGGGCCGGAGCTCGTGCGGGCCGCGGCGGTGATGCCGGGCCTGTCGGCGGAACTGCTGCCGGCGCTGCGGGAGGTGACGTTCGCGCACGCGGCGAACCTGCTGCGCGAGCCGGACGCCGAGGTGCGGGCGGGCGTGGCGGCGCTGCTCGGGCGGTACGGCCGCGAGGCGTTCGGGCTGTACGACGTGATCGCGTCGAGCGCCGAGGTGGACCCGCGGGCGGCGCAGGCGCGCCGCGCCGCCCGGGCGGCGATCCTCCGCGACCTGCCGGCGCTGGCGCGGGTGAAGTTCCACGTCCGCACCGTGGCGGGCAAGGTGATGCGCGCCGCCGACCGCTGCGCCCGGCCGCTGCTCCACCGCCGTGTCGAGCGGCTGGAGCGGCTGCTCGGCGAGATGGTGGAGTTCCAGAAGAATGAGATGTACCAGGCGCTGAGCGCCATCTACCAGCAACTCGACCGGGTGCAGGACGCGATCCGCGAGGGGCCCCGACCCGCCGGCGACCAGCGGCCCCGCGCCGCGGCGTAAGGGCTCCGCCGCTTGCGGCTTTGCATTGGGACGCGCGAAGCCGCAAGCGGCAACGGAACCACCCGAGCGAACGCTTGCGGCTTCGCGCGTCCCAATGCGAAGCCGCAACGCAACCACCCACTTTTCCCTTGACGCGCCGCCGTCCTGGCCGCAACTTCGAAGGTGCCTCTCGCGCACCCCAGGATGCCGCCATGACCCGCACCGGTGTCGTCGTCGCGTTCGTCGTCGCCGGCGCGGCCGTCGCCCAGCCCGGCCGGCCGCCCGCGCCCGCCGGCGTGCTCCTCGTTACCCGCCTCCCGTCGCACCTCGCCGACCCGGCCCTCGTCGCCGAGCTGAAGCTCTCCCCCGAGCAGGTGAAGACGCTAACCCCACGCGGCGCGAAGAAGGCGGTCCCGGCCGAGGACGCGCCCGCGAGCGTCGGCACCCGGGTGAAGGACACGCTCACGCCCGAGCAGTACGCCCGCGCGGTACAGCTCATGGCCCAGGACGCCCTGCGGGCCGGCCGCGGCGGCCGCATCACCCCCGCGGCGCTCGTCGCCGTCCCCGCCAGCGCCTTCCGCCGGTACCCCGAACTGGCCGACGCCGCCAAGCTCACCCGCGAGCAGCGCCGCCGCGTCAACACCGGCCCGGGGCAGCCGAACCCCAACTACGGCGGCCCGCCGCAGTCCGACGCCAGCTACGGCGGCCTCCCGGTCGCCGCCCACATCCTCCTCGATCCGGACCAAACCACCGCCCTCGCGGCGTTCGTCGGCCCGCTCCGCGCGACGCCGTTCGCGCCGACGGCCCCCGCCGCGCCGACCGGCCCGGGGGTCAGCCGGGGGGTGGGGCCCAACTCCGGCCCGCCGTGGCAGCGGGTGATGCTGGCCGTCAACAACCGCGGCGAGCTGAAGCTGAGCGAGAAGCAGGCGGCCACGCTCACCACCCTGATGAACGAGGCGCGTGGGATCGTGCGGCCGGGGCCGGACGGCGCCGTCCCGACCCCGCCGAAGCAAAAGACGCCGGCCGAGACCGAGGCGGAGTTGGCCAAGGCGCTGACCCCGCCGCAGATGACCCGGCTGAAGCAGATCGAGCTGTGGCAGCAGCTGCCGCCCAACGCCGACGCCACCGCCAAGTTCGACATCTCCCGGGTGTCCACCGAGGTGGCGCTGGGCAACGACCAGCTCGACGAACTCAAGGCCGTCGCCGCGGCGCACCGCGACAGGGCCGCGGCGGCGCTGCGGTCGGCGGCGACGGCCGACGACCTGAAGACCGCCCTCATCGACGCCCGCGCCGAGGCCGCCGCCGGCGTCGAGAAGCTCCTCACCGCCGAGCAGCGGGCGACGGTCGAGGGGCTGTTCGGCGCCGAATACCGCGGCGGCGGCGGCGGCGGGCAGGAGAACGACTACGGCCGCCGCATCCGCATCGCGTCCTACGGCCACTACCTGTTCGAGATCATGCTCATCAACCGGTTCGGCGGCGTGGCCGAGGACCTGCGGCTGAACGAGGAGCAGAAGGCGGCGCTGACCGCGGCCGAGACGGCGTACAACCAGCAGCAGCGGCAGGGCGGCATCAACTACGACTCGCCCGAGGCCGAGCTCGCCAAGCAGGTCGCCGCCCAGTCGAAGGTCATGCAGAAGGCGTTCGACGACCACATGACGGCGGAGCAGCGGAAGCGGTTCCGCCAGCTGTGCGTCCAGGCCCGCCAGACGCTCACCGCCGCGCAGGGCGGCGGGCTGAACATGTACCCGGCGACCGGCGTGCCCGGCGTGGCCGACGAACTCAAACTCACCCCGGAGCAGCGCAAGCGGATCGCCGAGACCGGCGACGAGGACGGCACGCTGACGGCGGCGCAGCGGGCCGAGCTGAAGCGGCTGACCGGGCCGCCGCTGGCCGGCGGATTCGACTTCGGGTTCGGCGGCCGCCGCGGCCGGCCGGCGCCGCCGAGCGCCCGGCTGGCGCTGCTGTACGCCGGCGCCGCCCACGCCGACCTGCGGCTGACGGCCGAGCAGACGCACCTGATCGCCGAGACGATCGAGGTGCACGCGGCCGAGCTGCGGCCGGCGCCGACCGGGCGGACGGGCGAGTTCGGCGGGTACGTCGAGCCGCCGCAGCCGGAGGCGGTCGAGGACACGGTGAAGGCGTGCGAGAAGGCGTGCCACTCGGTGCTGACCGCGGCGCAGCGCGACCGGCTGGGTCAGCTGGTGTTGCAGGCCGCGGCCGACGCCAGCCTGACGGCCGTGTTCGCCCGCCCGGAGGTGGCCGACAAGCTGGCGTTCACGCCCGAGCAGCGGGCGAAGCTGGACGACATCGCGTCGGACTTCCGCGCCCGGGTGGCGGCGGTGAACGGGCTGCCGACCACGGCCGGGTGGCCGGAGACGCGCCGGCAGGCGCTCGCCGAGGTGCGGGCGACCGCCCGCACCCGGATGACGGAGGTGCTGACCGACCGGCAGGCGAGGGCGTGGCACGCGCTCATGGGGGAGGCGTGCCCGGCGGTGGCGGCGCTGCCCCCGCCCGGCGACGACACCCGCGACCCGTGACCGTGTGGGGCCGGCTTCCGACCGGCCGAACGCTGGCCGGACGGAAGCCGGCCCCCCGACTCAGCTACACCCGAACGGGCCGCACCCCGGGCGCGGCCCGCCCTTCCGCAGCGCCCGCACCACCGCCACCACGCCGATCACGACCACCACGCCGAAGTAGACGAAGATCGTCCGCAGGCTGATCGGCGGCTCCGGCTCCACCGGCTTCGGCCGGGCGTCGATCGCGGCGCGGATCGCGGCCCGGTGTTCCATGAACGCCACCCGGTTGCCGTACTGCCGCGACCAGGCGCACTCGTCGAGGATGGTGACCGCCTCGTCGAGCCTCCCGTCGGCGGCGTACAGCTCGGCGAGCAGCCAGTACAGCCGCGTGTCGCCGGGAAACAGCAGGAGCAGCTGCTGCACCACGGCGACGGCGTCCGGCGGCAGCTTCGCCCTCTCCGCGGCGGCGAGCGCGCCGGGTTCGTAGGCGCCGGCGTCGTTGACGAACCGCACCGGGAACAGCGGCGTGGGCAACTCGGCCTCCGGCGCCGGCCGCGGCTTCAGCTCCGACTCGGCGCGCTGGAGGCGGTAGTAGTTCAGGAGGTAGGTGTCGTCGAACTTGCGGAGCCAGTCGCGCTGCGGGGCGCTCCAGCCCTTCACGGCCGCGGGCATCTCGGCGAGCGACAGCGCGTCGATCTGCGACTCCTCGGCCATCCGCCACTCGCCGCGGGCGGCGTAGACGGCGGCCAGCGCGGTGAGCGCGAAGTAGCTGGGCTGCCGGCTGCTGCGGTGTTTGAACAGCGGGTTCAGCGCCTGGTCCGCGTAGGCCGTCTTGCCGCCGTTGCCGAGGCGGATCAGGTCGGCGGCGTTGGCGGCCTCGTCGTCGGCGGTCCCGGCCGGCGGGCGGGCCGCGACGTTGGCCAGCACCTTCGCCCGGTCGGCGTTGGGCTTGCCGTCCGGCCCCGGCTGCGGGTTGGCGACGTTCCCCAGCTGGGCGACGCGGCGGCGGAACTCGTCGAACGGGAGCGGCTCGGCGGTGCCGTCGGGGCGGACGGGGACGACCATCGGGTCGTGGGGGGCGTAGAGTGCCCCGCGGCCCGGCACCCCGACGCCCAGCGCGACCACCACCGCGAGCACGACCCGACGCATACACGGCCCCCGGGAGCGAGGGCATTCTACTGGCGCGGGGGGCGGCCGGGACGCGAGCGTGGGGCGCGTCACCACCCCGCGTCGCGGTGGGCGAGCCAGTCGGCCCACGCGGCCGGGCCGGCGAGGCGGCGCGCGGGCTCGTCGGCGTCGAACGCGCCGGCGCGGCGGTGGGCGTCGGCGCGGCGGGCGTGGGCGTGCCAGTCGTCGGGCCGGTGCGCCGCCAGCCGGTCCAGGTGCCACACGGCGGCGGCGGC
>JBGAQM010000290.1:0-8021 GCA_044220735.1 Urbifossiella sp.
AATGCCGCGCTCCCCTCGACGCCCGCCGGGACCGTGTTGTAGGATGACGGTCACCTCGCCCGCACTCCTACCCGGTTCACCCCATGCGGGACTGGCAGCACGCGAGCACCGTCACCCCCATCGACCCGATCGAGCTGGCGGCCATTCTGGAAGAAGTCCGCCGGGCGGTTCAAGCGGTGGACGAGGACACGGGGGTGCACCGGCCCCTGCGGAACATCACCCTCGGTGCCGCCCCCGCGGCGGACACCGTCGCCGAGCGGTGACCCGGGTCCCGTCGTTACCGACGCTCGCCCCGGTGGAGGTCGCCCGGCCGGGTCACGGTGACGAGCTCGTGCGTGCGGTCCCCGCCGCTGTCGAACACGCGAAAGCCCGGCATGGCGGCGGCGAGCCGGGCCACGACCACGGTCTTGGCGCCGGGGGCCCCGAGGGCCGCCGGCGGGAGCCGGAGAACGACCGGCCGGTCGGCGGTCGCCCACGCGCGGAGTTGGTACGCCGGGGGGATGTCGCCGGCGGTGGGGCAGGTCACCCGAAGGGGCGGGCTCATGGGGGTCTCCCGTCGCGGTACAAACAACTCTATACCACAAAGTGAGTGGCCCCGCAAGAGCCCCCGCCGGCCGGCGCCACGCCGCGCCTACTTCCCGACCCGGTGCAGGGCCGACCCGGTGCGGACGAGGAACGCCCCCTCCACCGCCGCCACGCCGTACACCCGGCCGCGGCCCGGCAGGCGGTTCTCGGCCACCACCTCCGGCTCCGGCCCCGGCTTCACCACCGCCGTCGCCCCGTCCTTGGTGAAGAAGTAGACGTGCCCCGCCCCGCCGACCGGCGACGCCCAGCACGACCCCGGCAGGCGGTGGTCCCAGACGCTCTTGCCCGTCGCCGGGTCGAAGCAGTACGCCACGCCGTCGCGGCTCACCGTGTACCCGTACTTGCCGTACACGAGCGGCGACCCGAACGAACTCACCCCCTCGGCCGACCGCCACGCGACGCGCTCGGCCGCCTTGTCGCCGACCCGCACCGCCACCTGCGAGGCGCGGTCGCTCGACCCGAGCACGAGCAGGTCGCCGGCCGGCGTCGGGGTGGCGACGGTGTTGCCGGTCAGCCCGCTGAGCTCCCACCGCTTCGCGCCGGTCGCCACGTCGAACGCCGCCGCCAGCCCCGGCGAGCTGACCACCGCCACCGGCTTGCCGTCCGCCGGCACGACGGCCGGCGAGGTCCACGACCCGCCGAACGGGTGCTCGGCGCGCCACCGGTCCTTCCCGGTCGCCGCGTCCACCGCCAGCAGGTACGAACTCCCCTGCGCGACCAGCACGAGGAGCGTGTCGCCGGCCAGGACGGGCGACGTGCCGAGCCCGTGGTTCCCCCGGAGCGGGCCGAAGTCGGCCTCCAGGTTGCGGCGCCACACCTGCTTGCCGGCGTGGTCGAGGGCCAGCAGGTCGCCGCTCTCGAACAGGGCGAACACCCGGTCGGCCGTCACGACGGGGGTCGGCGCCGCCTTGCTGACGTAGTCGGTGGCCTTCACCCGCTGGGCGTTCGGGAAGGACTTCCGCCACGCCTCCTTCCCGGTGGCGAGGTCGAGGCGGACGACGTGCAGCGTGTCCTTGAACTCGCCCTCGGCGCTCGTCACGAACACCCGGTCGTTCCACACCACCGGGCTGGACTGGCCGTACCCCGGCAGGTCCGCCGTCCAGGCGACGTTCTCCGTCGGCGACCACTTGACCGGCAGGGCCTTTGCGCCGCTGACGCTGTCGCCGGCGCCGCGGAAGCCGGGCCAGCGGTCCGGCGGCGCGGCGGCCCGGAGGGCGGGGAGCGCGGCGGCGAGCAGGAGCGCGGGCAGGAGCAGGCGGGTCATGGCGGTCCGGGGGGTAAGTGACGGGGGCGGCCGTCAGCGGACGACGGCGGCGATCGACCGGGCGAGGCGGTCGGGGTCGAATGGCTTCTGCATCACGACGACCCGCGGGCTGGTCGGGACGGCTCCGGCCTCCTGGGTGTCGGCCTCGCTCGTCGCCAGCACGAACCCGACGCCGGCGCACGCGGGGTCGGCCAGCACGACGGCCGCCAGCTGTGCCCCGGTCATGTCCTTCAGGTGCATCGACGACACGACCACCGCGGCGTGCTCGCGCTTCGCCAGGGCCAGCGCCTCCGCCCCGGTCGCGGCCGCGTGGACGTGCGCGGCGCCGAGCTGCTGGAGGTAGCGCTGGATGATCCCGGCCTGCGTCCGCGACGGCTCCGCCAGCACGATCGTCCGCCCCGCGACCCCGCCCGCCGGCGCGGCCGTGGCGGTGGACGGCGGCGACACCTCGAACGCCCCCGTCGCCACGTTCGACCCGGCGGGGGCGTTGCGGTCGTACACCTGCGTTCGGTCGGGCGGCGCGGCCGCAGCCGGCGGCAGGGCCGACCACTCGCCGGTCCCCTCGACCGCAGGCGCGAGGCCCGCCCGGACGCGCTCCAGCGCCGCCGCCACCTCGGTCATCGACTGGAAGCGGTCGGCGGGCTTCTTCGCGGCCATCTTCCGGAACACCGCCTCCAGGTCGGCCGGCACCGCCGGGCTCAGGGCGCGGAGGTCCGGCACCGGCTCGTCGCGGTGCTTCAGGAACATCGACATGATCGTCGCCGCCTGGTACGGCGCCCGGCCGGTGAGCAGGAAGAACAGCGTGCAGCCGAGGCTGTAGACGTCGGCGCGGTGGTCCACCTCGCCCGAATCGACGGCCTGCTCGGGCGGCATGTACTCGGCCGTGCCGACGACGGTGCCGGCCTGTGTCAACGACAGGTTCGCCGGCGTCTCGCTCAGCCGGGCGAGCCCGAGGTCGGCCACCTTGATGAGCCCGTCGGTGTCCCGGAGGATGTTCCCCGGCTTGATGTCGCGGTGAATGATGCCCTGGGCGTGGGCGTATTCGAGCCCGCGGGCGGCCTGGAGGACGCGGTCGATCGCGTCGGCGACGGGCAGTGGCCCGCGGTCGGCGACCTCGGAGGCGAGGTCGCGGCCGGTCACGAGTTCCATCACCAGGAACGGCCCGACCTCGGCCTCGTCGGCGTCGTAGGCCATGACGATGTTCGGGTGGGCGAGGCGGGCGAGCGTCTCGATCTCGCGCTGGAACCGGTCGGCGAGCGTGCCCGACCGGGAGCCCTCGCGGGACAGCACCTTGAGCGCGACGACGCGCTTCATCCGCCGGTGGCGGGCCTTGTACACGGCGCCCATGCCGCCGGCGCCGAGCTTGTCGAGCACCTCGTAGTTGCCGATGCGCAGCTCCTCGAACCGACGGCCGAGGACGGCGTCGGCCTGGAACGCGGTGAGCTTCCCGGCCGCGACGAGCTTCTGGGCGGCGGCCGCGCCGTCGGCCGCCGGCGGCACGTCGGCGGGGGTGAGGAGCCCGCTGTCGGCGAGGTTCTGCGCGAACTCGGCGGCGGACACGGGGCCGCGGGTCGTGTTCGGCATGGTCAGGCTCCCGGGCTGGTGGTCGCGGGGAAGACGCGCAGGACGAACGGGCCGCACTCCGAGTCGAACCCGACGCCCGGCCCGGCGGCCCCGGCCGGCGGCGCGGTCGGGGTGGCGAACGTGAAGTGGTGCGGGGTGCCGAACAGGAGCGTCTTCGCCTGCCCGGCGGTGACGTTCAGCACCTCGGCAGCGCAGTCGCGGGTCATGGCGTCGTCGGGCTCGGCGGTCACGTCGGCCAGCACCCGCCGGGCGAGCGCGGCGGCGGTGGCCGGCGGGAAGGCGATGACCGCCCACCACCCCGCGCCGACGTTCAGCCGCAGGGCGACCGCCACGCCGGCGGGTGCGTCGGCCGGGCCGCGGCGCACCACCTCGACGCCGGCCATCTCCCGCAGCGCGGCGGCGGCGCCGGCGTCGAAGGCCGCGACGAGTTCGTCCCGCGTGTCCACCCACGCCTCCCGTGGTCATCCGACCGGCTGGTAGAAACCGCCCTTCAGCCCCTCCGCCGGGCGGAAGGTGTCGCCCAGGTTGATCGTCGATTCGGCCGCGCCGAGCAGCAGGTAGCCGTCCGGCCGCAGCACCCGGGCCACGCGGCCGAGGATCGCCTTCTTCGTGTCCACGTCGAAGTAGATCATCACGTTCCGCAGGAACACGAGGTCGAACCGCGGCAGCGGCGGCCACTCGCGGACGAGGTTCAGCTCGCGGAACTCGACCACGCGCCTCACGTCGTCGGCCAGCTCCCAGGTCGCCCCCTGCTGGCGGAAGTGCTTCAGCAGCAGCGCCGCCGGGAGCCCGCGGTTCACCTCCAGTTGAGTGTACCGCCCCTCCCGCGCGCGCCCCAACACCTCTGCCGACAGGTCCGTCGCCAAGATGTTCACGCGCCAGGTGGCGAGCGCCGGGAAGTGCTCGCGCAGCAGGATCGCCAGGCTGTACGGCTCCTGCCCGGTCGAGCACGCGGCGCACCACACGTCCAGCCGCCGCTCGGCCTCGCGCCGGCGGAGCAGCTCCGGCAGCACCGTCTTCCGCAGCGTCTCGAACGGCTGCACGTCGCGGAAGAACAGCGTCTCGGTCGTCACCATCGCTTCCATCACGCGGGCGCCGAGGCCGGCGTCGCGGCCGGTCCGCAGCTGCCCGATCAGGTCGCCGACCGACCCGAGTTGCAGCCGCGCCGCGAGCGGGCCGAGGCGCGACTCGACGAGGTACTCCTTCCCCGCGTCGAGGACGATGGCGCTGCGGTCGCGGACGAACCGGCACACGTAGTCGAAGTCCTGGGCGGTCATCGGCCGCCCTCCCGGCCGACCCGGGCGCGGCGCACGACCTCGGACGCGATCTGGGCCAGCGGCAGCACCCGGTCGGCGAGGCCGGCGCGGGCCACGGCCCCCGGCATCCCCCACACCACCGACGTCGCCTCGTCCTGCACGACCACCCGCCCGCCGGCGGCGCGGATTGCCTCGCAGCCGCGCAAGCCGTCCTGCCCCATGCCGGTGAGCACGACGCCGAGCGCGGCCGGGCCGTACACCTTCGCCACCGACCGGAACGTCACGTCCGCGGCCGGCCGGCACGACTGCTCGGGCGGGTCCTGGTTCAGCGCCACCCGCACGCCCGCGGCGTCGCGCGCCACGACCATGTGATAATCCCCGGGCGCGACCCACGCGTGCCCGGGGGTCAGCACCCCGCCGGCGCGGCCCTCCTCGACGCGCAGGGCGAACCGCGCCGACAGCCGCTCGGCGAGCTGGCGGGTGAACATCGGCGGCATGTGCTGGGCGATCACGACCGGCACCGGGAAGTCGGCGGGGAGGCCGTCGAACAGGTCGGCGAGCGCGTTCGGCCCGCCGGTGGACGCCGCGACCGCCACCACGTCCACGCGGCCGGCGGCGGGCACCGCGCCGCCGACGGGCGGCGGCGGCGGGAGCGTCGCGGGGCGGGTGCAGAGCGCCTTGATCTCGGGGATCAGCTCCTCGCGGATGACGCGGAGCGAGGCGTCGAGGCCGCCGGCGCTCGGCTTCGGGAAGTAGTCGGTGGCGCCGAGGGCGAGGGCGTCGAGGGTCGCGGCCGCGCCGCGCTCGGTCACCGCGCTGAACATGATGACCGGCAGCTTCGGGTGCGTCTTGCGGATCTCGCGGAGCGTCGCCAGGCCGTCGAGCTCGGGCATCTCCACGTCGAGGACGACGAGGTCGGGCACCGCGTGCGCCAGCTTGGCGAGGGCGATGCGGCCGTTGGCGGCGGTGCCGACGACCTCGATGGCCGGGTCGGCGGTCAGCTCCCCGGCCACCGCGCGGCGGAACACGGCCGAGTCGTCGACGATCAGGACGCGGATCGCAGGCACGGCTACTCCCCGAACACGCCGAGGAGGCTGAGCTTGGCGACGAGGATGTCGCGGGTGAACGGCTTCATCACGTACTCGTCGGCGCCGGCCGCCAGCGCCCGCGCCACCTGCACCTGTTCGGTCTCGGTGGTGACCATGACGACCTTCACGCCGTCGTAGGCCCGGTCGGCGCGGACGGCGGTGATGAACTCGAGCCCGTCCATCACCGGCATGTTCCAGTCCACGAGAACGAGGGTGACGTCCGGGGTGCGGGCGAGGACGTCGAGGGCGGCGCGGCCGTCGCCGGCCTCGGACACGGCGAAGCCCTCGTCGCGGAGCGTCTTGCCGATGATGGCCCGGACCGTCCGGGAGTCGTCGATCACGAGCGCGTGCATGCGGCTCCTCTCGGGCCTACGGACCCCCGGGTTGCCGGGGCCGTTGAAGCCCCCGGTCCCCGTGGTAGGTGGTGCCCCCCACCCCGCGGCGAAGCGCCGCGACCCTCCCCCTCAGAGGGGGGAGGGTGGGCGTGATCGGAACCTTCGAATCGTGGTTGGTTACGCCGTCGCCCGCAACGCCAGGGCCAGCCGCACGGCTCCCTCGGCGGGCTCGCGAACGACGGCCACCGGCTCGGGCGTGATGCCCTGTTCCGCCAGCGCGGCCAGGAAGCGGGCGCGGTAGTCGGCGCGCGACTCGAACAGCCCGCCGGCCAGCGCCACGGGGAAGGTGCTTCCGTAGCCGAGCTGCCGGGCCGCCGCCACCGCCGCGGACGCCAGTTCCGCCGCCGCCGCGGACGCGATTTCCGCCGCCACCGGGCAGCTTTCCGCGGCATCGAGTACGAGCGGGGCCAGGGCCGCGAGCGCCGGGCGGTCGCAGCCGCGGTACACGACGCCGACCAACTCCTCGGGCCGCGTCAGCCCGAACGCCGCCAGCAGTTTTTCGATGAGCACCGTGCGCGGTCCGCGGCCGTCGGCGGCGCGGGCGGCGGCGCGGAGGCCCGCCAGCGCCAGGGCGTAGCCGCTCCCCTCGTCGCCGAGGAGGTAGCCCCAGCCGCCGGCGCGGGCGGTGCGGCCGTCGGCGCCGCGGGCGTAGGCCATCGAGCCCGTCCCCGCCACCACCGCGACGCCCCAGCCGTCGGGCGAGCCCGCCGCCAGCAGCAGCGCCGCGTCCTCAATCACGTCCACGGCGGGGGCCAGGTGCGCCTTCGCGGCCCAGTCGCGGATGACCTCGCGGTCTTCGGGCCGGCCGGCGCCGGCGAGGCCGAGCACCGCCGCGCGCACCGACTTCCGCGGCCGGCCGGCGGACGCGAATGCGGCGTCGGCGGCGGCATCCAGCGCGGCGAGCGCTGCCGGGGTGCCGACCGCCTGCCGGTTGCTCGGGCCGGCCTCGCCGCGGCCCAGCAGCTTCCAGCCGCTCCCTGTTCGCGCCGCCAACAGGGCCACGGTGCGCGTGCCGCCGCCGTCGAATCCGAGAACCAGTTCTTCGCTGCCGTTGGCGTGGAAGCCGTTCGTGCCGTTGGCCCCGACGGCCGCACGCACCCGGCCGCCGACGGCCGTCAGCCGCTCGCGGGCGCCGTCCGGCGATAGGCCCGCGAGCTGCGCCACGAGCGCGGTTTTCAGCTCGCCGCCGCAGCGCGTCAGCAGCGAGTCCGCGGCGTCGCGGGTCAGGCCGGTGGCCTCGCGGACGATGCGGTTGACGCGGTAGCGGAGCTTGTCGTTGGTGGCCCGCAGGTCCACCATCAGGTTGCCGAACGTCTTGCCGAGCCGCACCATCGCCCCGGTGCTGAGCATGTTCAGCACCAGCTTCGTCGCCGTGCCGGCCTTCAACCGCGTGCTGCCGCTGAGTACCTCCGGCCCCACCACCGGCGTGATCGCCAGATCGACCTTCGGGATCAGCTCCGAGTCCGTGTTGCACGACAGGCCGACGGTGAACGCCCCGAGATTCCGGGCGAACTCGACCGCGGCCAGCACGTACGGCGTGCGGCCGCTGGTGGCGATGCCGACGAGCACGTCGGCGGCGCTGAGTTGCACCGCGGCGAGGTCCGTTGCGGCGGCTTCGGGGTGGTCTTCGGCGCCTTCTACGGCGCGGGTGAGCGCCGTGTGGCCGCCGGCGATGACGCCGACAACGAGACCGGGCGGGGCGTTGAACGTGGGCGGGCACTCGCTGGCGTCCAGCACGCCGAGCCGGCCCGACGTGCCGGCGCCGATGTAGACCAACCGGCCGCCCGCCTTCATGCGATCCGAGATCACCTCGACGGCCCGCGCGACGGCGGCGGCCTGCGTCTCCACG
>JBGAQM010000291.1:0-8033 GCA_044220735.1 Urbifossiella sp.
CGCGCCGGCGCCGCGTCGGCCGCGGCGTACAGCGCCCGCGCGGCGCGGAACCGGCCCGCGGCGCCCGCCGCGTTGCCGCGCGCCCGCTCCCCCACGCCGACCCGCACCCCCAGGTCGGCCCGCGCCGCCGACAGGAACCGCACCCGCGCGTAGACCCCGGCCACCTGCTGGCCGTCGCGCGCCGCCGCGCCCACCGCCGGCAGCCACCCCACCCCCGCCGGCCCGCACCACGCCGCGCACAGCGCGGCGAACCGCGCCCCCTTCGCCGACAGCGCCCGCGTCACCCCGGGGGTGATCTGCTTCTCCACCAGCTCGAGTCGCGCGGCGATCCGCTCCGCCGCGGCGGCCGCGTCGGGGTAGCGGCCGGCGGCGGCGCACGCGCACAGGTCGTACCAGTCGCGCGCCGGGAACTCGTACAGCCACGGCGCCGCCCCCGGCGCCGGCCGGCCCGGCAGCGTGAACGGCCCCAGCGCGTCCGCGTAGCCCAGCTCGCTCCGGTCGAGCAGCACCCGCGCCTCCGGCAACTGGCCCGTTTGAATCAGCAGGTCGGCCAGCAGCGACAACCCCTCGGTGCCGTACAGGTCGGGGTGCGACGCCAGCAGCGTGTCGATGGCGCGCTGCGGCAGGCCGAGTTCGGCGGCGACGCGGGCCCGCCCCAGCGGGTCGCCGGCCATGCCCACGGTGCGCACGAGGAACCGGTTCTCGGCGTCCTGCACCTGCTTCTCGGACTCCTCGACCGCCTTCTCGACGGCCTCACTCCGGCCCGGCAGGCGGTGGGCCGCGGCGGCGTGGCGGAACGCCAGGTCCACGAACCCCCGGCGGCCGTACAGCCCGGCGAGCGACTCGTGCGCCGCGGCCGAGTCGGGGTTCAGCCGCGCCGCCTGCACCAGCGCCGCGGCCGCGACCGCGTGGCGGACGAACGCCAGCGGCGTCAGCGGCTCGCCGGCGTCGCGCTCCCACGTCCGCGCGTCCAGCGCCAGCGCCGCGCGGGCCGTCACCAGCCACGCCACCGGGTCGGCCGGGTCGAGTTCGGCCCCGCGGCGGCCGGCCCGCAGCGCCAGCAGCGGCAGCGCCGGCGAGCGGTCGCCGTCGGCGACGAGGCGGAGGTACACCGTTCCCGCGTCGGCCTCCCACGACCCGCGGCGGCCGGTGCCGCGGCGGACGTCCCACCACGGCGACGGCTCGGCGAACGACGCCGGCCCGGCCTCGGCGGCGGGGGGCGACGGGCCGAACGCGGCGCGCTCGGGGTCGAACCGCGCCGCCGTCCCCTTCCGCACCACCAGCACGGCACCGCCGGTCACGCGGACCACGTCCCGCCGCGCCGCGACCTCGCGCAGCGCGGCCGTCAGCCGCGGCGGGTCGGGGTCGTACACCACGGCGGCGCCGGGCTCGGCCACCTGCGCCCCCGTAAGCTCGCCGGCCGTCACGAACAGCGTCAGGCGCGAGTCGATCGACGAGCGCTCGCCGGGGGCGAACCACGCGAGGTAGTCGCCGACGTCCGGGTGCGACGTGGACACGGCCGCGCCCGCGGGAAGCTGCCCGGCCGCCCGCGCGTCGGCGAGGCTGCGCGCGGTGTGTTCGAGCGTCGGGTCGGCGTGAACGCCCCACGCGGCGCCGCGGTCGCGGACGTGGAAGCCGGTCAGCTTCCCGTACCAGCCGACGACGGCGAGCGCGAGCCCGGCGAGCAGCACGCCGGCGCGCCCGAGCCGCGGCCGGGCGGCGGGACACACCTCGCCGAGGTTCAGCGCGGTGATCGGCCCGGCGACGACGGCGAAGAACGGGATCAATCGGGCCTGCCACGCGGCGAGCGCGGCGAACGCCAGCCACACCGGGCCGCGCCAGCTCCGGAGCGCCGTCCGGTTCACGGCGAACGACAGCAGCCCGAGCGCGAGCAGCGCGACGAACGCCGGCGCCGCGAGGTTATACCCGCGGAACGCGTCGGGCGACCACGGCGACGCGAACAGCCCCACCAGCCGCGGGTCGTCGGCGAACGTGTCCCAAACCGCCGGCGACAGTTCCGCCGGCAGCGTCAGCGCGCGGACGTGGTTCGGGCTCAGCAGGCACGCCCCGAGCGTCGCCGGGACCAGCCACCGCGGCCACGGCGCCGGACGGACCGGTTCGAGCCGTCGGCCGACGGCGAACAGGCCGAGCAGTAGTGGGCCGAGGAGGAACCACGCGTCCACGTTCACCCACCCGGCGACGAGCACCGGCACGGCCCGCAGCGCCCGCCCGCCGGCGGTGAGGCACCACAGGCACGCCGCGAGCAGGAGAAACGACGCGACCGTCGGTTGCAGCAGCAGCCGCGGCGCCATCGCCGTGACGGCCAGCATCACGCACCCGGCCGCGAGCCACGCCGGCCCGCGGCCGCGGCCGACGGCGAGCATGAACCCCGCGGCAACGGCCACGGCGGCGGCCTTGAGCGCGACGACGGCGGCGGGGCCGAGGTGGGTGAATACGAGGTAGAGGCCGAGGTCGAACAGCCAGGCGTGGTTCACCCACGGCCGGCCGGTGGCGAACGGGTCGGTGCCGAACGGGAAGTCGCCGGCCGCGACGAGCCGGCCGGCGGCGAGGTGGAGCCACACGTCCGAGTTGCGGGCGACGAACGACGCGGCGAGGGCGGCGACGGCGAGCGCGAGCGCGGCGAGGGCGACGTCGGCGCGCGGGGCGGCCGGCGGGGGCGGGTCCGGCACGGTCATCGCGGCTCCGGGACGGTCGAGTGCGGGTGATTGTACCGAGTCGGCCGCGGCACGCCTGTGGCCCGGCGGCGGGTGCGGCGTCTACAGATGGGGACAGGTGCCCGCCGCTCGCCGGGGCGTTGGAGGAGGTTCCCGTGCCCGCCCCGATGCGACTCGGGTTCGCCGTGAAGGTGCTCGGCGAGCCCGGCCTCAAGAGCAACGACGCCCGCCGCTGGCAGTCCGGGCCGCACCTCCGCACTTCGATCGAGTACCTGCACGCCGTCTTCGCCTACCTCGGCAAGCACGGCGTCCGCATGTACCGCATGTCGTCCGACGTGGCCCCCTACGTCACGCACCCGAAGCTGCCGCAGTTCCACAACCAAATCCGGGAGTGCCGGTCCGAGCTGGAGGCGCTCGGCCGGGAGGCGCGGGCGCTCGACCTGCGGCTGAGCTTCCACCCGTCGCAGTACGTGCTGCTGAACGCCCCCGACCCCGCCATCCGCGACCAGTCGGTGAAGGACCTCGTGGCTCAGGCCGAGATTCTGGACGCGATGGGCCTCGGCCGCGAGGCCGTGCTGGTGACGCACGTCGGCGGCCACTACGGCGACCGCGCCGCCGGCCGCGCCCGCTGGGCCGAGACGTACGAGACGCTGCCCGAGCCGGTCCGCCGGCGGCTCGTCCTGGAGAACGACGACCTCCGCTTCTCGAGCGCCGACGTGCTCGCCGTCCACGACCGGACCGGCGTGCCGCTGGTGTTCGACCACCAGCACCACTGGTGCTTCAACCCCGAGCGGCTGACGGTGCGCGAGGCGCTGGGTCGCTTCCTGAAGACGTGGCCGTGCGGGGTGCGGCCGAAGGTGCACTACAGTTCGCCGCGGACCGAGCTGCGCGAGGTGACGCGCAAGAGCCGCACGACCGGCAAGGCCGAGACGGCGCTGGTGCCGCCGGTGTGGACGGGGCACGCGGACTTCGTGAACCCGTTCGAGTTCGCGCACTTCCTCGCCGCCGCCGAGGGGTTCGTGTTCGACGTGATGTTGGAGGCGAAGGCGAAGGACCTGGCGCTGTTCCGGCTGCGGCGGGACTTGCCGCGGTACGTGCCGGAGCACGCGGGGCGGTTCGGGCTGGAGGAGGTTGGGGACGCGGAGGAGAACGCAGAAGTGGAGGAGTGATGGCTCGGGGCTTCGCCGCTTGCGGCTTAGCGCTGCCCGGCGCTAAGCCGCAAGCGGCAGAGCAATAGGCTACTCCGCCGCCTTGCCGCGGCGCTTCTTCGGCGCCTCCGCCTCCGGCGCCTCGCCGATCGACGCCAGCTCGGACGCGGCCTCGGCCTCGTCCTTCGCGGCCGCCGCCGCCGCGTCCATCAGCTCCTGGCTCGACGGCTGCGGCTTCCGCTTCTCCAGCACCGCCGCCGTCAGCTCGTCCCGCACCGCCCGGTTCTCCCGCAGGAACTGCACCGCCTTGTCCTTCCCCTGGCCGAGCCGCTGCTCCTTGTAGCTGAAGAACGCGCCGCTCTTCTCGATGATCTCGTCCTCCAGCGCCAGCTTCAGCAGGTCGCCCTCGTAGTCGATGCCGCGGTCGTGCAGGATCTCGAACTCGGCGTTGCGGAACGGCGGGGCGATCTTGTTCTTCACCACCCGCACCCGCGTCTCGGCGCCGATCGTCTCGTCGCCGTCCTTGACGTGGGTGATCCGCTTCACCTCCATCCGCACGCTGGCGTAGAACTTCAGCGCCAGCCCGCCGGTGGTCGTGTTCGGGTCGCCGTACATCACGCCGATCTTCTGGCGGATCTGGTTGATGAACAGCAGGCACGTCCGCGACTTGTTGATCGTCGGCGTCAGGATGCGCATCGCCTGGCTCATCAGCCGGGCCTGGAGGCCCACCTTCGTGTCGCCGATCTCGCTGTCCTGGATCTCGTTCTTCGGCACGAGGGCCGCGACCGAGTCGATGACGATGAGGTCCACGGCGTTGCTCTTGATGAGCATCTCGGCGATCCGCAGCCCCTCCTCGCCGTAGCCCGGCTGGCTGACGAGGAGGGAGTCGAGGTCCACGCCGATGCGCTTCGCCCAGCTCGGGTCGAGGGCGTGCTCGGCGTCGATGAACGCGGCCACCCCGCCCTGCTTCTGGACGTTGGCGACGGCGTGCAGCGCGACCGTCGTCTTGCCGCTCGCCTCCGCGCCGTAGATCTCGACGACGCGGCCGCGCGGGAGGCCCTTGCCGCCGAGGGCGATGTCGAGCCCGAGGCAGCCGGTGGAGATGCCCTCCACGTCCTCGACGTTCATGTCGCCGAGCGACATGATGGCGCCCTTGCCGAACTCCTTCTCGATGGCCGAGAGGGCGGTGCGGAGTTCCTTGTTCTCCTTCGCGTCCTTCAGTTCCTTCGCCATGTGTGGTCCCTTTCGTGGCCCCCGCCGACCGGCCCGTGGTAATTGCAGGCTTGAGGGTAGGTGTAGTCGCGGGGAGCGGGTGCGAGTTTACCCCGGCCCGGGGGTGAAACGTAGCTCGGTAGCGATTTTCTCCCGCCCGGACCCTCGCGGCGCCGCAACCGGCACCGGATCGACCCGCGTTGCCCTTGCGGCTCCGCGTTGGGAAACGCGAAGCCGCAAGCGGCAACTCAACTGGTTCCGTCGCCGGTTGCGGCTTCGCGCCGCGGGAGTCGGGCTTGTTTCCCCCGCCCCGCCCGGCTATCCCACGCCCCCCGGTCAGGAGTGCGGCAGGAAGAACACGCCGGTGACGAACGTGCCGGCCCACAGGGCCGCGAACACGGCCGACAGCCCGAGGTGCAGCCGCTTCCGCCGCCGCACCCCGGTGACGAACATCGCCGGCAGCACGACCGCCGACGGCACCGCGAAGTACAGGTGCACCCGCAGCGCGTCGCGGGTCGGCGGGTCGAACGCCGACTTGACGTCCACGAACTGCAGGAGCACCTCGAACCCGGCGACGGTGCTCATGGTGAGGACGAAGAACACGGTGTTGAGCCGGCCGTGCAGCCGCGGCCGGCCGGCGGCGAGCGCGGCGAGCGACGCCAGCAGGACCGCGGTGACCGCGGCGACCAGCACCTTGAGGGTCAGGATGATTTCGGGGCCGGTGGGCATCGCGGGTCGTCCGGGGCGGGGCGTGACATGAGTTTATCCGCACACTCCCCCGCCGGCCCGTCGTCCGACGCCGCCCACCCCTCGCGCCCGCCCGGAACTCGCATGACGCCGCAACTCGCTGTCGTGGTACCCGCCTTCAACGAGACCGCCCGCATCGGCCCGTACCTGGCCGAGATCCGCGCCCACCTCGACGCCGCCCACCCGGGTGGGTACGAGGTCATCGTGGCGGACGACGGCAGCACCGACGGCACCGCCGAACTGGTGAGCGCGACCGCGGCCGGGTGGCGCGAGTTGCGGCTGGTGCGGCTGCCGGCGAACGCCGGGAAGGGGGCCGCGGTGCGCGCCGGGGTGCTGGCGGCGACCGGCCGGCGGGTGCTGTTCACCGACGCCGACGGGGCCACGCCGATCGCCGAGGAGTGGAAGCTGGCGCGGGCGCTGGCGAAGGGCGCCGCCGTGGCCGTGGGCTCGCGGTACGTGGACGGCCCCGGCGTGACGCGGACGCGCAACCCGCGGCGGGCGGTGGCCGGCGCGGTGTTCCGACTGGCGGCGCGGACCCTCGTGGGCGTGGGCGTGCGCGACACGCAGTGCGGGTTCAAGATGTTCACCGCCGACGCCGCCGCGGCGCTGTTCGGCGCCGGCCGCGAGACCGGCTACCTGTTCGACGTGGAGTTGCTGGCCCTGGCCGACCGGTACGGGCTGCCCGTGGCCGAGGTGGCGGTGAACTGGTCGGAGCAGCCGGGCTCGAAGGTGCGACTGGTGCGCGACAGCGCGCGGATGTTCGCCGGCCTGTGGCGCGTGCGCCGGCACCTGCGCATGGCCCCGGCCCTGCCCGCCGCCCGCAAGGCCGCGTGACCGGCTATACTGCCGGCACCATGACGCTGACGGTCCACCTCTTCGCCGCCGCCCGCGACCTGGCCGGCGCGGCGGCCCTCCTGATCGACCTGCCCGACCCCGCGACCGTGGCCGACCTGCGTGCGGCGCTGGCGGCGCGGGTCCCGGCGCTGGCGGCGCTGCTGGCGCGCTCCGCGGTGGCGGTCGATCACGACTTCGCCGACGACGCACACGCCCTGACTGCCGCCGCCGAGGTGGCGGTGATTCCGCCGGTGAGCGGCGGCTGACCCCTCACCCCGGCGCCGTCACCACCAGGTTGTCGCGGTGGATCAGCTCGGCGTAGGGCTCGCCCGCCTTGCCGCGGAGGTGCAGCGCGTCGGCGGCGGCGTAGTTCGTCAGGCCGCGGGCCACCTCCCGGCCGGCCGCGTCGCACACCGACACCACGTCCCCCTTGCGAAACTCGCCGCCCACCGCCGTCACCCCGACGGGCAACAGACTCTTCCCCAACTCGACCACCGCCCGCCGGGCGCCGTCGTCGATCGTCAGCGTCCCCACCGGCCGCGCCGTGTAGCCGACCCAGCGCTTCCACGCCGGGATGTCGTCGCGGTGCGGCAGGAACAGCGTGCCCACGGGTTCGGCCGCGAACACCCGGTCGAGGATGCCGTCGAGCGAGCCGTTCGCCATCACCACCGCGACGCCGGCGTCGGTCGCCACGCGCGCGGCCTTCAGCTTGCTCCGCATCCCGCCGGTGCCCAGGTCGCTCTTGCTGGCGCCGGCCATGTCCGTCACCGCGTGGTCGATGTGCGACACCGTCGCCACCAGCTCCGCCGCCGGGTCGGTGCGCGGGTCGGCGGAGTAGAGGCCGTCCACGTTCGTCAGCAGCACCAGCAGCGGGGCGCGCAGCAGGTTCGACACCATCGCCGCGAGGTGGTCGTTGTCGCCGAACTTGATCTCGGCGACGGACACGGTGTCGTTCTCGTTGATGATCGGGAGGGCGTGGTACTCGAACAGCGTGCGGACGGTGTTGCGGGCGTTGAGGTAGCGGGCGCGGCTGTCGAAGTCGCCGGCGGTGAGGAGGATTTGTGCGGTGTGGACGCCGTGCGGGGCGAAGCTCTCCTGGTAGAGCTGCATCAGCGCCGACTGGCCGACGGCGGCGCAGGCTTGCAGTTGTGCGAGGTCGGAGGGGCGCTTGCCGAGGCCGAGCTTGTCGACGCCGGCGCCGATGGCCCCGGACGTGACGAGCACGACGCGCCGGCCGGCGGTGCGGACGCGGTGCAGCTGGTCGGCGAGGGCGCGGATGCGGTCGGCGTCGAGCCGGCCCGTGGGGTCGGCGAGGACGTTGGTGCCGACCTTCACCACGACCGTGTGCGCCCGCGCTATGACATCCTGTCGGAGCGGATCGACCATGTGGCTGCGAACCCCCGGGGAGACGGGGGTA
>JBGAQM010000292.1:0-7934 GCA_044220735.1 Urbifossiella sp.
CCCGGCGGGCCGGCCGGCCCGATGCCGGCGCTGGTGACGGTCGGCCCGGCCGGGACGGTCGTGCCGCGGCTCGTCACCCCCGGCGCGTCCACGCTCGGCCCCGCGCCCGCCGTCACGCTCCAGCGGCCGGTCGTGGTCCAGACGCAGCGGATGAACGCGCTCGGCCTGGCGCCGCCCGAGAAGACCGGCGACGGCGCCCTGTTCCCGGCGCTGGTCGTGGCCGTGGGCGGCATCGGCCGCCAGGTCGCGGACCAGCTCCGGCAGGTCATCGCCGACCGGTTCGGGAGCGCCGACCAGGTGTCGAACGTCCGCTTCCTCGCCATCGACACCGACCCCGAGGTCGCGGAGCAGGGCGGCGACCCGGCCGCCCGCGGCCTCGTGCTGGCCCGGCTGAACCGGTCCGTCCACTACCTCCAGCGCGACGGCCTGCCGCCGGTCGACCAGTGGCTCCCGCCGGGCGCGCTGTACAAACTGCCGCGCAGCCCGGTCGCCGCGGCCGGGGTGCGGGCGTTCGGCCGGCTCGCGCTCCTGGACCACTACCGCGCCATCGCCCAGCGCGTCCGGCAGGAGGTCGAATCCTTCATGACCGACGAGCCGCTGGCGAAGGCCGACAAGGCGACGGGCCTGGGGCTGCGAACGAACCGCCCGCGGGCGTACGTCGTGGCCGGGCTCGGCGGCGGCACCGGCGGCGGCATGTTCCTCGACCTCGCCTACCTGATCCGCCACGAACTGCGGTCCGTCGGGTACATCCGGCCCGAGGTCGCGGGGGTGTTCCTGGTCCCGCCGGCGGACAAGACCGCCCCCCGGACCGCGGCCCTCGGCAACGCCTGCGCCGCCCTCACCGAACTCCACCACTTCCAGGCCCGGAAAACGAAGTACGTCACGACGTTCGACCGCGGCGAGGCGCCGGTCCAGGACGTCGACGCGCCGTTCGCCCGGGTCGCCGTGCAGGTGCTGCCGAAGGGCGTGGACCCGAAGGGCCGGGCGCTCGCCGCCGGCCGCGCCGCCCGCGCCCTGTTCAACGAACTCCTTACGCCGGCCGGTCGCGTCACCGACGAGCTCCGCGACATCCACCGGAATGCCTACCCGAGCACGACGCCGACGTGCCAGTCGTTCGGCCTGTTCCGGCTGACGTGGCCGCGGCCCGAGGTGCTGGCGGCGGCCACCCGGCGGTTCGCGCAGCGGCTGATGAAGCAGTGGGCGGGCAAGGACGCGGCTGCGCTGCGGGAGCCCATCCGGGCGTGGCTCGACACCCAGTGGGACGAGCGGAAGCTGGCGTTCGAGCACGTCGTCGCCGGGTTCGAGGCCGCCGCCCACAACCACCTCCGCGAAGACCCCGAGCGGGTGTTCGACGCGTTCATCGACCCGCTCCGGACGCGCACCCCGTCCGGCGCCCGGCTGGACGTGAACGCGGTGCTCCCGGTGGTCGAGCAGTTGCTGGCGATGGTCGGCCGGCCGGACGCCGAGGATGACGCCCAGCGCGGCGCCCTCCACGCCCCGCTGCTGGCCCAGTACCAGAAGTGGGCGAAGGAAGCCGAGACGCACCTGGCCACGATGACGGTGACGTTCATCGAGCAGCCGCAGTACCGCCTCGCCGGCGCCGAGGAGGCCGTGCGGCAGGCCGGCGACCGGCTGAAGCGGCAGGTCGAAACGCTGGAGCCGATCCACGCCGACCTCCTGAAGGAGTCGAAGGCCGACTACTCGAGGATGCTCCAGGCGCTGGCCGCGCTCAACGAGGGGCGGAAGAAGGCGGCGGCGACGGCCGACGTGCTCGACCTGCTCCGCAAGTACCCGCGCGGTCAACTCCGGCTGACGATCCTGACGCTGTGCCTGTCGGCGTACCGGAAGCTGCTCGGCTCCACGCCCGAGTACCTGCGCGAGGTCAGCATGTGCCGCGCCGGGCTCGACGGGTTCCACGCCGCCCTCGCCGGCGCCGCCGCGGCGGTCGGCTCGGCCGGGCCGGGGAAGCTGATCCTCCCCGACGGCTGCGCCACCCTCGACGACGCCGCCGACCGCTTCCTCGCCGGCCTGAACCCGGACGACGTCCTCGACTTCGACACCCGGTTCCAGAAGGAACTCGCCCGGAAGTTCCGCGGGCTGGCGGGCGTGTGCCTCAAGCCGGCCGAGAACGGGCCGGTGTTCCGCGACCTGCTGACGGCGCGGTCGCGGGAGTTCCTCGACGGCCGGCTCGACGCGGCCGACCCGGCGACGGTGTTCTTCCGCAACCGGACCGGCAGCCAGGCCGACCACCCGCTGATCGGCGAGGCGTTCGACGGCGCCGCCCCGGACCTGCCCGGCGGCGGCGGGGTGCGGCCGGAGGAGGCGACGGTGCTGGCGGCCCCCCCGGGCGAGGCCGGCGACCGCTTCCGCGCGGTGGTGGCGGAGGCGCTGCCGGGCGTGGAGTTCACCGCGGCCCCGCTGCCGGACGACATCGCATTCTACCGCGAGTACCCGCGGCTGGAACTGGCCGCGCTGCCGCAACTGGGCCAGGTCGGGCGCGAGGCGCTCGCGGCGCTTCAAGGCAACGAGCACCCGCCGCACACGCGTGCGGACGTGCCGTGGGCGGCACCGGGATTGTGACTACCCTCGCGACGCGACGGGCGCGATCAGCTTCGCCGCTTCCAGCCCGTTGATGACGAACTGCACCGCGATGCCCGCGAGGACGAGCCCGAACACGCGGTCGAGGACGTGGACGCCAGTCTTCCCGAGCCGCCGCTGAATCGGCTCCGCCAGCCGCAGCGTCAGGTAACATACCACCCCCGTTAGCGCGATCGCCCCGAACACGAGCCCGGCCGCGGCGCGGTCCTCGGCCTGTGCCATCAGCACCGTCACGGTGGACAGCGCGGCCGGCCCGGCGAGCATCGGGATCGCCAGCGGCGCGATCGCCACCTCGGCCGCCGCCGACGTCTGCTCCAGGTCCGACGGCTCCTCCTGCGTCGTGCGCTGGGCGCGGATCATGTCGAGGGCGACGGCGAACAGCACCAGCCCGCCGGCGATCTGGAACGCCGGCAGGGTGAGGCCGAGCACCCGGAACACGACGTTCCCGACGGCCGCGAACCCCATCAGGATGAGGGTGGCGGCGACGCTGGCGACGAGGGCGGTGCGGCGGCGCTTTTCGGGGCTGAAGCGGCTGGTGAGGGCGATGAACGCCGGCACGGTGCCGGGCGGGTCCACGAGGAACAGCACGGACACGAACGCGGTGGTGGCGAAGTCGAGCATCGCGGCTGTTGTACGGACCGGCTTCCCTTGCCGGGCGCGGCCGCGGGCGGGAAGATGACGGCCCACGGGCGCCTGGTGGAATGGCAGACACAGCGGCCTTAAAAGCCGCGGGCGGGCGACCGCCGTGCGGGTTCGAGTCCCGCGGTGCCCACTGGAAACGCGACCGCCCGGGGACAGCCGTCCCCGGGCGGTCGTTCGTCATCGCCACCCGCGGGTCAGTTGTCCCGCGACGCCATGAAGATCCGCATGACGTACCAGAACATCGTCGCCACCGACGCGAACAGCGCCAGGCTCGCCGCCACGTGCTCGTTCGGGCCGTAGTGGTGCATCACGTTCGACGTCTGGTAGATGATCGCCGCCGCGGCCAGCCCGACCATCGCCACCGAGAAGACCAGCCCCAGGTTGAACCCGAGGAAGATCGACGCGACGACGAGCCCGAGGGCCAGCATCGACGCGACGCCGATGATCGGCCCCATCCACGAGAAGTCCTTGCCGGAGAGGAACACGCCGGCCGTCAGCCCGCCGCACACCAGCAGCGTCACCATCCCGGCCTGGAGCGGTACGTTCGCGTACTGCGGGAATTGCGGCAGTTGCGTGATCGTGAGGATCGGCAGGAAGATCAGCACCTCGAGCAGCACGTACAGGCTCAGCCCCGCGTACTGCACGCCGACCGACTGGCCGGACCGGGCCATGTAGCTGGCCACGTACCCGCCGCCGATGAACAGCACCATCAGGCCGATCCACGCGGCCCGCCCGACGAACATCGACTGCACGATGCCGAGCGCCACGCCGGACGAGATGAGCGCCGCCTCGATCGCGACGAACGCGAAGATGGCCGCCCCGAGGTGGAGGTACGTCCGCTTGACGAACGCCGCCCGCACGCTCGCGGGGCGCGAGGCGACGGCGTAGCCGTCGCCGTAAGTGTCTTCGTACGCGTAACTCACGGGCGTCTCCCTGGTATTGGTCCGGCGGGTGCCCGCCGGGTGCATCCCCATTCTATCCCACTGTACCCCGGCGCGCCGCGGCAAACAACTCCGCCCGCAGGACGGTGCTCGACACGTCGGCGCGGAAGTCGGCCTCGGCGAGCGCGACGAATAACTCGGGAAACGGGGCGGCCGCCGCGTCCCAGGTGCGGAAGGCGCCGGTCGTATCCAGCCGTCCGCCGACCACGACCCGGCACCCGGCCGCCGCGAGCCGCGCCAGCGCCGCGTCCCGCCGGCCGGCGTCGTCGGCGTAGTAGCGGGAATCGACGAGCCGGACGGCGGTGTCGTACCCGACGATGAACGTCGCACCGGGGAAGAGGTCGGCCTTGTCCGCGAACGTGGCGGCGCGGGTGACCCAAACCGGCCCCACGTCGGCGAACTGCGCGACGCGGCGGTCCGTCTCGGCGGGGTCGAGGTCGGGCTTGTCCACGTTGCGAACGCTGAGCTCGAACGCGACCGTCACCCCGAGCCGCGCCGCCGCGGCCGCCGCGAGGCGGATGTGGCCGTGGTGCAGCGGGTTGAACGACCCTGGCAGCAACGCTCGAGGGGCGGATTGCCCGGGGGTGAACGACAGGATTCGCGGCCGGCCGTCGGCGGTCATGCGGGGAGTCATACGCCACCCGCGGCCCGACGGCCCGCGGCTCGCCGCCCCAACTCGGCTTCCCCAGCCCCCCACGGGACGCTATACCCCCGCGACGACCGGGAAACCCCGGCGGGCCGGGCGGCGGAGGAAACCCATGACGGCACCCACGTTCCGACGACTCGCCGCCACCGCCGGCGCCCTCGCGCTCGTCGCCGCCGCCGTCCTCCGCGCCCAACCCGAACCCGAACTACTCCCCGAACTCCGTACCGAACCGCTCGCCCCGCTCGTCCTCCCCGGCCAGACGCCGATCGACGACCCGAGCGTCGAGCCGGCGCAGTTCTCGCGGCCGGTGTCGCTCGACAAGCAGGCCGCGCTGCCGCGGCCGGTCGCCGACCCGCCGCCGCCGGTCGTGCGCGTGCAGGTGCGTGTCCCCGCCGATTCCGCCCCCGGCGACGACATCAAGTACGTCCTCACCGTCACCAACAGCTCCGCCGCCGACGCCCACCGCGTCACCGTCCGCAACCCCATCCCCGACGGCGTCGAGGCGGTCGTGAAGGCCACGCCGCAGTACGACGCGGCGCCGGACACGAACAAGCAGCTCACCTGGTCGCTCGGCACCCTCAAGGGCGGGGAGTCGAAGACGATCGAACTGACCCTGAAGCCGCGGGCCGACGCGCGAGAAGTCAAGAACCTCGCCTACGTCCGCTTCGAGCACGGCGAGGCGACCGTCACCCGCATCGCCAAGCCGGGCCTGAAGATCACCCGGACCGCGCCGAAGCAGTCGGTGAAGGACGAGCCGTTCACCGTGCGCGTGCTCGTGGAGAACACCGGCAAGGTGCCGGCGGAGAAGGTGAAGCTGGTGGAGACGCTTACCGCCACGGCGCAGGTGCAGGCCGTCACGACCGGCGTGAAGCGGACGCGGCCCGAGGACAACCAGTGGCAGTGGGAGCTCGGCACGCTCCTGCCGGGGCAGCGGAAGGTGGTCGAGTTCCGCCTCAACCCGCAGCAGGCCGGCGAGGCCGCCGGCACCACCGTGGTCACCGCCGACAAGGGGATTCTCGAACGGGCCGAGGGCCGCACGCAGGTGCTCCTCCCCGGCCTGTCGCTGCGGCTCGACGGCCCGAAGGGCGTGGTGAACCCCGGCGAGTCGGCGCGGTACGAGATCACCGTGCGCAACACCGGCACGCTGCCGAGCACGAACGTGAAGGTGGTCGGCGGCGTCCCTGCCGACTGCCGGCCGACGATGCGCACCGACGGCGGCGTGCTGTCCCGCGAGGGGATCGTGTGGACGATCCCGAAGCTGGAGGCGGGCGAGGGCGTGACGCTCCGCTACGGGCTGAAGCTGGCGACGAGCGGCCAGCGGGTGGTGACGGCGACCGCGACCGACGCCCGCAAGACGCGCGACGCGCAGGAACTGACGACGGTGTTCCAGGGGACCGCGGCGCTGGTGTGGGAGCAGGCGCCGGACCCGGCGGCGGTGGCGAAAGGGCGGAGCGGCACGGTGACGGTGCGGGTGCGGAACACCGGCGGCGAGGAGGCGCGGAACGTGCGGCTGGACGTGGACCTGCCGGCGGAGGTGGTGTTCGTGCAGGCGACGCCGCAGGTGCGGGCCGAGGCCGGGAAGGTGCAGTTCGGCCCGGAGGCGGTACCGGCCGGCGGCGAGCGGGTGTACACGATCACCTACCGCGCCGAGCGCGCCGGGCAGGCGTGGTTCCGATTCCGGTTGTCGGCCGACGCGCTGGGCGACCGGCCGGTGACGACCGAGAAGTCGGTGGAGATCACCGGCGGGGGGTAGGGAGGTTCGTGTTCAGTGTTCAGTGTTCAGTGTTCAGTGTTCAGTTGAACCGCTGCGGTGTCGCGGCGTGACGGCCAGTCGGCCGATCCTGACCGACTGAACACTGAACACTGAACACGAAACTACGCGAATAAAGCCGCCTCCGCGACCAGCCCCGGGCCGAACCCGAGCGCCACGCACGGGCCCGGCGCCCCCTCGCGGCGCAACTTGTCCAGCACGAACAGCACCGTCGGGCTCGACATGTTGCCGCGGTCGGCGAACACCGCCCGCGACGGCGCCAGCGCCGCCGGCGGCAGTTCGAGCGCCTCCTCCACCGCCACCAGAATCTTCGGCCCACCCGGGTGGACGGCCCAGCTCTTCACGTCGGCGAGCGACAGCCCGTTGTCGCGGAGCCAGCCTTCGAGCCACGACCGCAGGTGCGAGGCGATGAGGTTCGGGACGCGGCGCGACAGCGTCATGGCGAACCCGTTGTCGCCGACGGTCCAGGCCATGTCCGCGGCCGACTCGGGGATGAGGCACGAGCCCGACGCGCGGAGCGACCACCCGCCCGGCCGCGCGCCCGCCTCGCCGGCCACCGCCGCGGCGCCGTCGGCGAAGATGGCGTTGGCGATGAGCTTGTCGGCCTCGTTGCCGTAGTAGTAGTGCAGGCTGCACAGCTCTACCGCCGCCACCAGCACCCGCGCGCCGGGGTTCGCCGCCGCGAACGCGTGCGCCACCCGCAGCCCGTTCAGCGCCCCGTGACAGCCCATGAACCCGACGTGCGTCCGCTCCACCGTCGGCCGCAGGCCCAGCCCGCGGATCAGCGCCAGGTCCACGCCCGGCGCCCCGAACCCAGTACACGACACCGTCACCAGGTGGGTGAAACTCTCCGGCGCGAACCCGCTCTCGGCCACCGCCTGCCCCGCCGCCCGCAGCGCCAGCGGGCCGGCCTCCGCGGCGTACATCGTCATCCGCTCAGCCGTCGTCGGGCCGACGTTGTCGCGCGCCGGCGTGGGGTAGAACGGCGAACTCACGCGGTCCTCGCCGTCGAGCACGTCGCGGACGACGGCCCCGCCGATGACCTGATACCGCCGCTCGACGCCGGACTTCTCGTAGACGGGGACGAGCCACGTCGAGGTGCGCACGTCGGCGCCGGCGCACTTCCGCGCCAGGCCGAGGCCGTCGGCGGCGGAGACGGCGTCCGGCGGGTTGGCGGTGCCGAGGCCGTGGATGGCGAAGCTCATGCGGGGCGTCCGGTGGGTCGGTTCAGCGCGGCGGTGACGGGGCGGGCGAGCACGGGGAGGATCGCCAGGGCGCGGACGGCGAGGCGGGTGAACGTCGGCGAACGGAGGGCGCGGGCGGCGGCGCGGCACAC
>JBGAQM010000293.1:0-8330 GCA_044220735.1 Urbifossiella sp.
GTTCGGCCGCGCGAAGTCGGTCGTTGTCGTCTTCACCAGCGGCGGGCAGAGCCAACTCGACACGTGGGACCCGAAGCCGGACGCGCCCGAGGAAATCCGCGGCGTGTTCCGCACCGTTGGCACCCGCACGCCGGGCCTGCGGGTGTGCGAACACCTGCCGCAACTCGCGGCGCTCTCCCACCGCTACGCCGTGCTGAAGTCGATGACGCACGACGACCTCGACCACGGCTCGGCGTGCTACCTCGCGCTGACGGGGCAGTTCCACCCGCGGAAGTCGTCCAACCCGCCGCCGCGGCCGACGGACTTCCCCGCGCTCGGGGCCGTGCTGAAGCGCGTGCGGCCGGCGCGGCACTTTCCGCACACCGCAGTCCACGTCAACGGGCCGTTGCTGGCTCCGAAGGAAGTGTCGCCCGGTCAGTACGGCGGGTTCCTCGGTCGCGGGTTCGAGCCGTTCGAGCGCGGCAACGTCCTCGACGCCGACAGCTTCCTCGAAGGGCTGGACCTGCCGGCCGGCGTGACCCCCGACCGGCTCGGCGGCCGCGAGGCGCTGGCGAACGGTCTCGAAGCCGCGGCGCGAACCGACACGCGCCTTCCCGCCGCGGCCGACCGCGTGACGCTGGCGCGGCAGGCGTTCGAGCTGATCCGCGCGCCGCAGGTTCGCGCCGCCTTCGACCTGTCGCGCGAACCCGCGGCGGTGCGCGAGCGGTACGGGCTCCACCGCTCCGGGCAGGCGTGCCTCATGGCGCGGCGGCTGGTCGAGGCCGGGGTGCCGTGGACGACGGTGTTCTTCAACCACGGCATCCGCGGCCAGGACGACGCCCCCGACGACACCGACGCCTACGGCTGGGACACCCACAACGACATCTTCGAGGCGCTGAAGGACCACCTCCTGCCGCGGTTCGACCATTCGGTCTCGGCGTTCCTGGAAGATTTGCATCAGCGCGGGCTGCTCGATTCGACGCTGGTGTGCGTCATGGGCGAGTTCGGCCGGGCGCCGCTGGTGGCGCTGGAGAAGAACTTCGCGGGCGACCCCAGGCCGTAAGCACAGGCGGCTGCTACTTCGGTCGTGCTCGCCGGCGCGTGACGCCGGGGTCGGTCGTGGGGCGCTCCAGCCGCATCGCCACCGCCTACGGGCTCCAGGCCGACCACGCCGGGCGACCTGGCGGCGACGCTGTTCCACGCCCTCGGCATCGCCCCGGACACGCACTACGACGACCTCACGAACCGCCCGCAGCGCGTGGTGACGGGCGTGCCAGTGGCTGTACCGGTGGGCTGTTCTTCTTTGGTGGACGGCGTCCCGCCGTCCAGGCCAGGCCGGCGAGACGCTGGTCCACAGCACCTGGGAGCGCGCCGTCGCGCCGCGCCGCCATCACACATCGTCAATGTCGTCCTCCTTGCCCCGGAGGCCGTCGTGCCCCCGTTCCCTCGTCCTTGCTCCCGTGCTCCTCGGCACCCCCCCCCTGTCCAACTCGCCGTGGACCTGTCCGGCGTGGGCAACCGCATCATTCGCTCGCGGCTCTTCGTCCCCGCCGCGCCCGGGCCGCTCACGCTCCTGTACCCGAAGTGGATTCCCGGCACGCACGGCCCCACCACGCCGCTCGCCGACGTGGCCGGGTTCCGCGTGAAGGCCGGGGACGCCGACGTGCCGTGGACGCGCGACGCGGCCGACCCCTACGCGGTAAAACTCACGGTGCCGGCCGGGGCGACCAGCGTGCAGGTCTGGTTCGACCTGCTGCTGCCGGGGTTGAACGAGCCGCCGGCGCGGCAGAACACGGTCGCGTCCGGCCGGCTGGCCGTCCTCAACTTCTGCGACCTGCTCGTCTACCCGAAGGCCCCGGAGGCGATGGACACGCCGTTCCGCCTCCAACTCACCCTGCCGGACGGGTGGACGCACGGCAGCGCCCTCACCCCGGTGGAGGAGAGGAAGAACGTGACCGCGTTCGCCCACTGCTCGCTCGAAACCCTCATCGACTCGCCGCTCCTGTGCGGCCTCCACACGAAGACGGTCGCCCTGGGCGCCGAGCGGCGCCACCGCGTCTTCCTGGCGTGTGACAGCGAGGTCGGGCTCGAAGTGCCCGCGGACGTGAAGGCCGGGTGGGACAAGCTCGTCGAGCAGGCCGACAAGCTGTTCGGGTCGCGGCCGTACGAGAAGTACACCTTCCTGTTGGCGCTGTCGGACAAGATCCGCTTCCGCGGGCTGGAACACCACGAGTCGAGCGACAACCGCCTCCCCGAGATGACGCTCGCCACGCCGCACCTGCGGCTGTACTCGGCCGGCCTGTTCCCGCACGAGTTCGTCCACTCGTGGTGCGGCAAGTTCCGCCGGCCCGCGGGGATGATCGTGCCCGACTTCCAGGCCACGCCCGACACGCGGATGCTGTGGGCCTACGAGGGGCTGACGAACTACCTCGGGTGGGTGCTCACCGCCCGCAGCGGGCTGATCTCAGCGGAGGCGGCGCGCGACGACCTGGCCGGCACCGCCGAGCGGATGAAGAACGCCCGCGGCCGCAGCTGGCGGCCGCTCGAGGACACCGGCACCAGCAGCCACGTCCTCGCCGGCTCCCGCGGGGCGTGGGGGGCGTGGCGGCGCTCGCTCGACTACTACGACGAAGGCACGCTGCTGTGGCTCGAAGCCGACGCGATCATCCGCAAGGAGACGAACGGCGCGAAGTCGCTCGACGACTTTTGCCGCGCCTTCTTCGCGTCCCCGCCGGGTTCGCCGAAAGTGAAAGGGTACACGTTCGACGACATCGTGGCGGGGTTGAACGCCGTCTGCCCCTACGACTGGAAGACGCACCTGACCCGCCGCGTGACGCTGCCGTCGGCCGACGCCCCGCTCGACGGGCTGCTCCTCGGCGGCTGGTCGCTCGGCTACTCGGACAAGGCGAACGACACGCACAAGGCCGGCGAGAGCGTGTCGAAGGGGATGGACCTGACGGCGTCGGTGGGGGTGAAGGTGTCGGCCGACGGGGTGATCGGCGACGTGATCCCGGACAGCCCCGCGGCGAAGGCGAAGCTGGCGCCGGGGGCGAAGGTGGTGGCGGTGAACCAGCGGAAGTTCACGCCCGAGCTGTTGAAGTCGGCGGTCGCCGCGACGCGGGCCGGCGGCAAGCTCGAACTGCTCGTGGAGAACGGCGACTGGTTCAGCACCGCGACGGTGGACTACCGCGGCGGGCTGCGGTATCCGAAACTCGAACGCACGCAGGCGGAGCCGGACCGGATGGGGGCGATCCCGGCAGCGAGTTGATGCTTGCCGCCGCGCTGCGAAGCGCGAAGCCGCAAGCGGCAACACTACTTGCCGAGTTCCACCCGCCACGGCGTACACCAGGAACCGCGGCACCGTGAACCGCAGCCGCCCGTCGCGCACCTCGAACGGCACCGCCGCCGGCTCCCCTCCGGCGTCACCACCCGGCCGTCACCGCGCCCTCGTCGGGCAGCCGCACGTCCGCCTTCACGCCCTCGACGGCCGCGGCTTCTCGTCCTTGATCCCGCCGCCGGGGCTTCGCTTCTCCTTCGGCTCGTCGCGGTCGTAGTTCACGAAGTGAAGCGTCAGCTCGCCGCCGGCCGCGGGCACGCTCGCCGACACGCGCACCGTCTTCGGCGCGGCGAACGAGCTGAGCGCCTCGGGCAGGCGGAGGTCTCGGCCCAGGTGAACCACGTCGCGGTAGCTTCACCCGGTCGGGCGTGGCCAGGTCGTCGGGGATCACGTCGAACAGCACGTGCCGGTCGAGCAGGTCGCGGCCGGTCTTCTTGAACGCCTCGACGCTCGCCACGTCCCCCTGATGCACCTTCGACCGCGGGAACAGCAGCGCCACTTCGGCGTGCGGCCGGTTCGCCTTGAACGCCGCGTCGTTCGCCGCGAGGAAGCGGTAGTAGCGCACCAGCTCCTTCCGCGCCTCGGGGTCCTTGTGGCGGGCGTAGAAGCCCATCGGGGCGCCGCCGTTCGCGGCCAGTTCGGCGATCGCCACGCGGGTGCGCGTGCTCTCGTACTTGCCGAGCGTGAACGGCTTGTCGTCGAACGCGCCGCGGATGTAGCGGGCTTGCAGCGTCCCCTCGCCGAGCACGCCGGCGGCCAGGTCGGTGAAGTTGGCCGCGCCGCCGGTGCTGTACCACAGGTAGTCCTCGTCCTTGCCCCACAGCTCCTTCGGCAGCAGGCACCGCTCGTCGCCGCTGATCTGGCCGAAGTCGCCGAGGTGGTTCCACTGCGCCACCAGGAACCCCGGCTTCAGCGACTTGGCGTACTTCACGAACACGTCGTCGAACGCCGCCTTCTGGCTGATCTGGCTCCAACGCAGCATCTCCAGCCGCAGCGGCGTGCTCGCCATCGGGTCGTGCCAGCCGACGATCTCGGGGAACTTGTGCGTCTTCACGTCGTCGATGCCGAACTGCTTCAGCGCGCCGCGGGCGTGTGCCGCTCGGCCAGGTAGCCGCGGAAGCCGGTCTGGCAGTGGTCGCAGAGGCAGTTGTGGCGGTAGAAGTAGTTGGCGATCAGGCCGTCCACGCCGCGCTCGGCGGCGCGCTTCGCCCACGCCTTCAGCACGGCGCGCCAGTGCGGGTTGTTCAGGCACGCGGTGTACTCGCGCATCCCGCCGATGCTGTACTGCTTCGACGCCATCGGCGTGCCGTCCGCGTTGCGGGCCAGCAACTGGAGCGGGTCGGCGACGGGCTTCGGGCCGAACTCCTTCTCGTCCCACTGGTCGCGGTAGAACTGGAAGAACCCCTTCGGGCCGTCCTGCCCGTCCGGCTGCCGACCAGGAACGTGACGTTGAAGTGCCCCACCACTTTCGCCCCGAGCTTGTGGACCGCGGCGTTGCGTTCCTCGAACCGCGCGCACGCACTCGGCGGGCCTGCACACAGGAAGTGGGCGGGGTAGCCCTTGTACTCCGGGGTGTGTACGAGACTGTAGAAGTGGCCGCCGTAGAACCCGAGCTGGCAGACTTCGGGCCGGGCCTCGGCGACGAACGCGAGGTAGTCGTCGTCGCCGTAAGCGTCCCAGTGGGCGATGAGCCGCGTGAACTCGGCCCGCGGCGGGTCGGCGACGACGGCCGGGGTCGCGAACGCGGTCAGGAACAGGAGCGCGGACAGCGGGCGCATGGGGATGGCTCCGGGTCGGGCGGGGCGTCGATCGTACCACGCCGCACCCGGTCGTGCGCTTCCGATAAACCCGTCTTGTGCCGCCTGCCCCGCCCGCTTATATCCTCCCGTCCCCGTGGGCGGGCCAGGACGGCCCCGCCCTCTCCGGCAGGGCCGCCGCATGTCCCGATCGCTCGTCCCCGTCGCGTTCGTGCTCGCGCTGTCGGCCACCGTTCTCGGGCAAGACCCGGTCGAACGGGCGCTCGGCGTTCAGCAGGCGCTCGCCGCCGCCGAGAAGCCTACCTCGCCGCCATCGCGCGCGGACGCGTCGCAAGTGCCGAGCGCAACGCGCCGACGGTCGCGCCCCGTTCCTCGACGCCCTCCGACGGGCTTACGCCGCCGAGCTGAAGCAACTCGAACGCACCCCGAACG
Organism: Urbifossiella sp.; assembly: GCA_044220735.1. Taxonomy (GTDB): domain Bacteria; phylum Planctomycetota; class Planctomycetia; order Gemmatales; family Gemmataceae; genus Urbifossiella. The sequence goes on from JBGAQM010000293.1 coordinate 5,506, forward strand.
CCGAGCGCGCCGCCGCGCTCGCCCGGCGGCTGGCGCTGCTCGGTGCCGAAGCGACCACGCCCGTCGCGGTCATGTTGCCCGACGCGCCGGCCGCTGCCGCACTGGCGCCCGGACACGGGTGAGCGCGCTGTTCAACCGGAAGTACGCGCCAGGCCGCGGTGAAGTTCGCGGCGCACGGCGGGGGGCCACGCGCCGCTGACGCAGGACGAGGCGTCCGCTTGGGCCTACTGCCGCATCCGCGCCGCGGCCGAAGCCGTGAATCCGGCGGGGTGCGACCCCGCCGCCGCCGCCGCCGCCGAGCAAGACGTGGCCGAGGCACTGAAGCTCGCCCCCGGGAACGCGGAGCTGGAGCGCGTCGGAAAGCAGGTGCAGGCCGTCGCCCGCGCCCGCGCCGGCAACCGTACCGCACCCGCGGCCGCCCCGGCGTCCGCGCTCCCCGGCGACTGGGAGACGGTGGAGACGCCGAGCTTCCGCGTGCGGCACAAGGGGAACAAGGCCGTCGCCGAGGCCGTCGCGTCCGCGGCCGAGGCGAAGCGGACCGAGACGTTCACCCGCTGGAGCGGCCCGCCGGGCGGGGCGTGGGCCGCGAAGTGCGAGATCGTCCTACACCCCACGGCGGCGTGCTACGCCGCCATGACCAACCGGCCGGGGGCGGGCACCGGGCACGCCACCGTCAAGCTCGCCGGCGGACGACCCACCGAACGCCGCCTCGACCTCCGCGCCGACGACCCCGATCTGATCCCGAACGCGCTGCCGCGGGAGCTGACGCACGTCGTGCTGGCCGACCTGTTCCCGAACACCCCGCCGCCGAAGTGGGCCGAGGAGGGGATGGCCGTCCTGGCCGGGTCGCCGGACGAGGTGAGCCGGTACGTCCGCACCCTCAGCCGCTGTGCCCGCGGCGGCGAACTGCTGCCGATGGCGGCGCTCGTGGAACTGACCGACTTCCCGCCGGCGGACAAGGTGACGGGCTACCTCTGTACCAGCGTCACGCTCGTGGACTACCTCGTGAAGCTGAAGGGCGAGCAGCACTTCCTGATGTTCTTGCGCGACACCCACCGCTACGGCACCGCCCAGGCGCTCCGCCGGCAGTACGACCTCGACGGCCCCGCGGGGCTGGAGCAGGCGTGGCGCCGGGCGACGCTGGCGCCGTGACCCACTGGCCGGCCCCGTGGCTTACGGCGCGTACCCCCGGTTCATACGCTATCACCACACACCGAGGAACACACCGCGATGACCACCGTCGCCGACCTGAAGGGCCAGACCGTCGCCTTCGCCGCCTCCGGCGGGCTCGACTCCTGCACCGTCACCCGCTGGCTCACCGACCACGGCGTCCGGGTCGTCTGCTTCACCGCCGACATCGCCCAGCCGGACGAAACCGACTTCGGCGCCATCGAGCGCCGCATGCGCGCCAGCGGCGCCGCCGACTACGTCGCCGTCCCCCTCCACGACATGATCGCCGAGAGCGGCGTGGAGGTCGTTCAGTTCCAGGCCCGGTACGAGGGCGCGTACTGGAACACGACCGGCATCGGCCGGCACGTCATCGTCGCGGGGCTGGTCCCGGAACTGCGCAAGCGCAAGATCGGCGTGCTCGGCCACGGGGCGACCGGCCGCGGCAACGACCAGGTGCGGTTCCAGCTCTGCACCAACATGCTCGCCCCGGACGTGACCGTGTACGCCCCGTGGCGCGACCCGGCGTTCCTGGCCCGGTTCCGCGGCCGCAGCGAGATGATCGACTTCTGCGAGGGGCACAAGCTCCCCATCACGGTGAACAAGAACGCCCCGTACAGCACCGACGCCAACCTCCTCGGCCTGACGCACGAGGCCGGCAAGCTCGAACACCTCGACTGCCCGCCGTGGTTCGTCACGCCCGGCATGGGCGTCCTGCCGACCGCCGCCCCCGACACGCCCGAGACCGTGACCGTGCGGTTCGAGGAGGGCCGCCCCGTCGCCGTGAACGGCAAGAAGACCAGCGCCTTCGAGGCGATTCAGCAGGCGAACGCGATCGGGGGGCGGAACGCCGTCGGCATCGCCACGCACCTCGTCGAGAACCGCTTCGTCGGCATCAAGAGCCGCGGCGTGTACGAGGCGCCCGGCATGGAGGTGATCGGCACCGCCTACGCCTACCTGCTGCAACTCGTGCTCGACCGCCGCAGCCGCGAGCTGTTCGACCACCTGTCCGGCTACGTGTCGAAGCAGATTTACCAGGGCTACGGCTTCGACCTGGGCACGCACATGGCCCGGAGCGCGTTGGCGCCGATCAACCGGCTGGCAACCGGCACGATCCGCCTGAAGCTGTACAAGGGCCGCGCCGAGTTCGACGCGGCGGACGACGTGCCGCACCAGATTTACTCGGAGGCGAACGCCAGCATGGAGGCGATCGGCGCGTTCGACCACGCCGACAGCGAGGGCTTCCTGCGGGTGCTCCAGGTGTCGGCCCGGGCGCTGGCGGCGCACGGGCAGGTGGTGGCCCCGACGTGGGCGACCGGGGGACGGGCATGACCGACGCGACGATGGCGGCCTTGGGCCGGGTGCCGAGCGGGCTGTTCGTGCTAACGACGGCCGCGGGCGGGGCCGAAACTGGGATGCTGGCGAGCTGGGTGCAGCAGTGCTCGTTCACGCCCCCGCGGGTGTCCGTGGCGGTGGCGAAGGAACGCTGGGTACTCCCCCACCTGGCCGACGGCGCGGCGTTCGCTGTGAACGTGCTGCCGGAGGGAGAGAAGAAGCTGATCGCCCACTTCGGGAAGGGCTTCGCCGCCGACGCCCCGGCGTTCACCGGCCTGGACGTGACCTACACCGCCGACGGCGCCCCGGTGCTGACGGCGGCG
>JBGAQM010000294.1:0-7864 GCA_044220735.1 Urbifossiella sp.
CTCCCACTCTAGTCGCTGCACCCGCCGCGCGACCAACTCCGCGTCCATACCCGTTCCGCGGACCCGCTCGCACTCGTCCACGAACGCTTCGGGCGTCGTGTACGCGTACCCCAGCGCGGGAGCCTGTTCGCGCAGCAGCTTCAACACCGGGTGCGGGCCGACGCGGCGCCACCAGTACTTGCTGTTGAATGCATCCGGCTCGCGGCGGTGCATGACCGCGTGCCAGAAGTCGCGGTCGGGGTTCCCCTCGTCGGCCTGGCAGATTTGGTGGCACTCGTCGAGGAAGTCGAACCGCAGCCACAGCCCCGCGGCGCAGGCCGGTGGTAGCTCCCTCGCCGCGGCTACGAGTTGCGCCTGCAACGCCGCGAGCGGCGTACCGGGGCCGAGGTCGGGAAGGCCATCGAGGGCGAGGAGTGCGGACACGGCCGGCGTCACGCGATCACCTCGTGAACGACGCGGCCGGCCTGGCCGGTCAGGCGGTCGTCGAGGCCGTTGTGGCGGAACGTGAGCTTGGTGTGATCCAGGCCCATCAGGTGCAGGATCGTGGCATGGAAGTCGGCGACGTGCGCCCGACCCTCGACGCCGCGGAGGCCGAACTCGTCGGTGCGGCCGTGGATCGTGCCGGCCTTCACTCCGCCGCCGGCCATCAGCATCGAGAAGCCGAACGGGTTGTGGTCGCGGCCGCTCACGCCCTCGGTCTGCGGCGTGCGACCGAACTCGCCGCCCCAGATCACCAGCGTGTTCTCCAACAAACCGCGCTGCTTCAAGTCCTTGATGAGCGCCGCGCTCGGCTGGTCGGCGCGGCGGCACATGCGGCCGTGGTTCCCCTCGATGTCGGCGTGCGAGTCCCACTGGCTGCCGGCCCCGCAGTACACCTGCACGAACCGCACGCCGCGCTCGACCAGCCGGCGAGCCAGGAGGCAGCGGTGGCCGTACTCGGCGGTCTCGGGGCGGTTCAGGCCGTAGGCGTCCTTCGTCCGCTGGTCCTCGCGCGACAGGTCCACCGCTTCGGGGGCCGTCGCCTGCATGCGGAACGCCAGCTCGTAGGCCGACTGGCGGGCGTCGAGGGACGTGTCGCCGGGCCGCTCGCGGCGGTGGATGTCGTTCATCTGCGCGATCAGGTCGAGCTTGGCCCGGTGCCGTGCGGCGCTGACGCTGTCGGGCGTGGACAGGTTCAGGATCGGGCTGTTCCCGTTGCGAAACTGTGTGCCCTGGAAGGTGGCGGGGAGGAAGCCGGTGCCCCAGTTGCGGGCGCCGCCGGCGACCTCGCCGGGGTTGTCGGTGAGGACGACGAACCCGGGGAGGTTTTGGTTCAGCGTGCCGAGGCCGTACACCGCCCAGCTGCCAAGCGCGGGCTTGCCGGCGAGGACGGTGCCGGTGTTCATCTGGCACACGCTGCCGACGTGGTTGAGGCCGTCGGCGTAGCACGCCCGCATCTGTGCGAAGTCGTCCGCACAAGTGGCGAGGTTTGGCACCCAGTCGCTGAAGTCGAGGCCGCTCTGGCCATACTTGCGGAAGGTGCGCTTGCTGGCGAGGAGGTTGTTGCCGCCGGCGCCCATCGGCGTGATGACGCGGCCGAAGCTCGCCGGCAACGGCTGGCCGTTCATGCGGGTGAGTTCGGGCTTCGGGTCGCAGATGTCGATGTGGCTCGGCCCGCCCTCCATGAACAGGAAGATGACGGCCTTCGCCTTGGCGGCGAAGTGCGCCGGCCGCGGCGCGAACGGGGCCGCGGTCGACGGCGCGTCGGCCGCCTGAAGGGCGGAGTACGCGAGGGCGCCGAACCCGCCGCCGGCGAGGCGGAGGAAGTCGCGGCGGCTGCGGAACAGGGGAACGTGCGGGGTCATAAGTGCTCGGGGCGAGCGTCAGTCGATGTACAGGAACTCGTTCAGGTTCAGCAGCGCGTGACACAGGTCTGTCACCGCGTCCGGGCCGCCGTGGTTCCGCAGGAACGCCACCAACGCCGCCGACTCCTCCGAACTGGGCGGCCGGCCCAAGGCCAGTTCGACGGCCCGCGACACCACTTTGTCGGGATCGGTGCCGGCGTCGCGCGTCACACGCTGGGCGAAGGTCCTGGCGTGAGCCAAAATCATCGAGTCGTTCAGGAGCGTCAGCGCCTGCGGGGCAGTCGTGGTGACGAACCGGCGGCTGCACGCCTCCACTCGCTCGGGACTGTCGAAGAGGTTGAAGAACGGGTAGCGCAGGTTCCGCTTTACCGCGACGTACACGCTGCGGCGATTTCGCTCCGCCGCGTCGGCCGACACCTTCCAGCCGCCTTTCACCTCCGCCGGCAACTCGGGGTACACGCTCGGGCCGCCCGCCTTCGTGTTCAGCACGCCGGCGGTCATTAGCACGGCGTCGCGCAGTGCCTCGCCGTCGAGTCGGCGGCGTGGGTACTGCCACAAGAGGGCGTTGTCCGGGTCGGCCTCGTTCGCCTTCCCGCGGGCACCTTGACGGTACACCGCCGACGTGACGATCAGGCGGTGGAGTTTCTTAAGCGACCAGCCCTGAGGCCCGACGAACTCGCCGGCGAGCCAGTCGAGCAGTTCGGGGTGCGTTGGCCGGTCGCCGCCGACGCCGAAATCGCTGCTGCTCGGCACGATTCCGACGCCGAAGTGGTGCTGCCACGCCCGGTTCACGATCACGCGCCCGGTCAGCGGGTTCTTCCCGTCCGTAATCCATGCCGCCAGCGCCGAGCGACGACCGCTCGTCGTCGCGGTCGGCGTGATCGAAGGGTCTTTTTCGGTGATCGATGCGATGAAGCCGGGCTCCAACTCCTCGCCCTTGTTGCGCCAGTTGCCCCGCTTGAGCAGAAACGTGGCCGGGGGCGTGGTGCCGGTGTCGGTCATGGCCGGCACGCGAGGCACTTGTCCTTGTCGGCCCCCTTCATCGTCTTGCCGACGTCTTTGCCGTCGGCCGACACCTGCTTGGCGACCATTGCCGCCATCTGCTTTTGCAGCGGGGTGCGGTTCGCCGCCGGCATGTCCACCAGGGCCAGTAGTTCGGGAGAAAACCGCATTCGCTCGCGCTTCACCATCTTCTCGCGGTACGGCCCCTCAAGCGCCGCCAGCTCGGCCCGGTCGGCGGCGGTCTTCGCCTCCCACGCGGCCCGCTTCGCGTCGTACTCCTGCCGCGCGGCAGCCGGCAGGAGCGGCGCGTCGACCGGCCAGTACCCGGCGAAGAACGCCTGGACGCGGTAGTAGTCTTCCTGCGTCACCGGGTCGGTCTTGTGGTCGTGGCACTTGGCGCAGCCGAGTGTCAGGCCGAGAAACGCGCCGGCGGTCGTGTCGGTCAGGTCGTTCAGGATGTCCTGTCGCTTCAACTCCACGTCGACGGCGTTGTACTCGTACGGGTAGTGCCGCAGGAACCCGGTCGCGGTGAGGGCGTCGGGGTCGCCGGGGAACAGTTCGTCGCCGGCGAGTTGCTCGCGGACGAACCGGTCGTACGGCTTGTCGTCGTTGAACGAGCGGATGACGTAGTCGCGGTAGCGCCACGCGTTCGGCCGCGCGTCGTCGGCCTTGAACCCGTCGCTCTCGGCGTAGCGGGCGAGGTCCAACCAGAAGAGAGCCATTCGCTCGCCGTACCGCGGCGACGCGAGAAGTCGATCGACCAGCTTTTCATAGGCGTCGGCCGCGGAGTCGTTGACGAACGCGGCGACCTCCTCCGGCGTGGGAGGCAGGCCGTGCAGGTCGAACGTCAGGCGTCGGATCAGCGTGCGGCGGTCGGCGGGGGCGGCGAAGCCGAGCCCCTTCGCCTCCAACCGGGCGAGGACGAAGGCGTCGATCGGCGTCCGGGCCGTCCCCCTCACCGTCGGAACGGCGGGTCGGGTGGGGGGCTTGAACGCCCAGTCAACTGGGACGTCGGCCGCGGTCGCGGGGGTGGCCGCGAGCGCGACGAGAAATAGGGCGGAAGCGAACCAGCGCATCGGACGCGGTCCTGAGTGGCGGGAGCGGGGCGAGCCGCTACCGTCGATTCTACCTGCCGCCGCGGGTTGTGCCAACAAGAAGCCCGGGGACGGCCGTCCCCGGGCGATCGAGCGATTCCGCCGACGGAAGCCCCCGACCTAGCGCCGCATCACCGTCGGGGCGACCGGGGTGTTGTAGTTCGGGTAGCGCGTCGACGGGAAGCGGAGCGGGTTCGGCAGCGCGCTGGGTCCGGGCTGGATCGGGCTCGGCCCGGGGCGGGTGTAGCCGAAAAGGTTGTTGAAGGTCTTGATAAACCCGTCGTTCTTCACCTGGTTGGCGGCGGTATCGCCGACGAGGTTGATCGTCCCGGCGGCGACGTTGGCGACCGCCCGGCTCGGGCGGACCACCAGCTTTTCCGTGTTGATCGGGACGAACCGGCCGTCGTCGGCCGCGATCGGGCCGGCCGCCAGCGCTACCAACACGGCGGCAGTGAACCAGCGCGTCATGCGAGCCCCCCTGTACCGGGCACGCCTCACCCGCGGCCGTGGCGACCGCTGTCCCCCTGGGATCGGCGCTTGAAGCGATGGGTAATAGCGTGAACGTCCGGCGTGTCAAGCAAAAAGCGGGCGGCCGGTCGTCCACGCCGGCCGCCCGCCGCCGTCTCGCGTCAGTCCCCAGTCTTGGGCTCCGGCCGCGCCGGGCGCGGCGGTGTTCCGGACCCCTCCAGGCGGGCCAGTTTCTCGCGGCAGTCTTGCACCGCCCGCTGCAACTCCCGCAGCGACTCCTCGAAGCTCCGGGCCTGTGCGTCGCGGGCCAGCTTTCGCTCCAGGTCGCTCGCCTTGTTCTTCTCGACCTCGGCCTGCACCCGCTGGGCGGCGTCCGTCGCCAGCTTCACCTCGCCATTCAACACCGCGAACCGCTCCCGCAACACCTCCAGCGTCGCCGTGTCGCGCTTCAGGGCGTCCACCGACGCGCCCACGTCTTTCTTCAGGGCATCGACGGCCAACGTCGCCGCGCTCGCCCGCTCCTTCACCGCTTCAATGTCGCCCTTGTAGCCCTCGATGGTGCGGATGCGCTCGTAGATCGTCTTGACGCGAGCGTCCACGTCCTCCTTCTTGGCGAGCGCGACACGGGACTCGCGTTCGCGGTCGAAGTCCTCGCGCTTCACGGCCGTCGCCAACGCCTCGCGGGCGCGGGCGGCGTCGGCCCGCAACTCGCTGATCGAGGACTGGATGCTGTTGAACAGCGTGATCGACACCAGCGCCACGATGCTGAGGATGGTGCCGCCGAAGACCCGCCAGAAGACCGAAATCTTGTGGTCGTCGCCGCCGCCGGCCGACGACTTGGACACCGCGGACCGGGCGGTCTCGACCAGGACCGGGGTGTCGTCGGTCGTCTGCTCGTCGTCCTGGAAGCGCTTGGCGTTCACGAGGGTCCGTCCTCGGGTGATTGTGCCGGCGGCGGGGGCCGGGGGAAGTTGGGTCGCGGCGTATACCGCCTCCGTTCCGGCGAGGCAAGCTCACCCGGACTGGTTGATTCGGTAACCCGCTGACCCTTGTTTGCCGGGGGGACGTGGGGACGGGGTGGGACTTGCGCCAGCCACTGAAGGCGTTGCTTGCGGTGCATTGCCGCGAGCGGCGGTCAGGGCGTTTCAACCAGCACAACCGGGCGCAGGATGCCGCCGAGGAACAACTCGTTGATGCGGCGGTTGTCCACCCGCACCGCGATCACGTTGTCACCCGGCTTCGCGGCGCCGTCGAGCGGGACGCGGAAGGGCGCCCGACGCGGGACACCCGCCGCCCCCTTCGGGAACGGCAGGATTGGCTGCGCCTCTACCGCCTTGCCGTTCACGTACACCGTCGCCGGTCCGTCCACCTCGGGGAACACGAGCGAGAAGTTTCCCTTCCCCGCCGGCACCCGGACGGTCGTGCGGTACCACAGGACGGCGTTCTCCTCCAGCCCCTGACCGCTCAGCGTGTTCGAGTACGTGGCCACCGACCGCCACTTGCTGTCGTCGTGCGTCGGGCTGGCGTAGCCCTTCGTCTCCCCGTCGTCCTTGTCGTCCGGGGCGAACTTCCAGCGATCAGCGAGGACCGACACCACGCGGTTCGGTGCCGCCGTCGCGGCGAGACCACCGTCGATTGCTTTCGAGAGGAAGCGCCGCAGGTAGGCGGTGCCGTACTCGGGGTTCGCGTGCCGCTTCGACGCGAGGACGTCGATTCGGGCTGTCATCCCGTCGTAGGACGCCTTCGCGGCGCGAAAGTCGCCGCGGGCCATGGCGTCGGCGATGGCGCTGTAGTCGGTCACGTTCGCGAAGCCGGCCGCGTGCAGCGCGACGCGCTCGGCGTAGACGGCGCCGTGCCCCTTCGCCGCGTCGGCCGCCTGCTTCAGCCTCGACTCGCAGGCGCGCACGAATTCGTCGGTGTAGACGCCGTTCATCCCGAAGAAGCCGCCGGAGTGGTTACCGAGCTTCGTCGTCCCGGCGTCGATGCCGGTCCAGTACGCCTTCATTGGTACGGCCGCGGGGCCGTAGAACTTCGCGTAGTAGTCGTCCATCAGGGCGACGGGGTCAAGCCGCGGGTCGTAGGCCATGCGGAGGCTGAGGTAGATCTGCGGGCCGTACAGGTGCCAGTTCGACAGCACCTCGATGGTCATGAACGCCAGCCCGCGGTCGGCCAGCAGCGGGAATTCGAGCCGGCACGGCGTGAACTTGAACGTCGGCAGCGTGGCGTCGGCCAGGTTGTACATGTAGTTGTAGTACCCGAGCCGTGGCGCCACCTTCGCCCACCCGTCGATCATCTCCACAGCTTGCTTGCGACTCGGGCAGTTCGAGTCGCCGAGGGCGTGCAGCCGGCAGTAGCGGATCGGCGCGATGACGGCACAGAGGTTCGGGGCGAGCTTCTCGGTCCGCGTCGGCGGCTGCGTGTAGTCGGCGTAGACGTAGAAGCTGAGTATCGCATCCGGGCTTTCCTTCGCCACGCGGCGGGCCACGTCGTCGAAGAAGTCGGCGTAGCGGGTCGAGACCGCGACGTTGCCACTCGACGGCTCGATGCTCTTCGGGTCGTCCTGGGCCTTGCACGCCGGGCACTGGCAGTAGCCGCGGCCGTCCGGCGGCGAGATCGAGGGGTTCTTCGCCCCCGCCTTGATCGCCGCGACCACGTTCCGGGCGAACACCTCCCGCGCCCCTGGGTTGGACGTGCAGAGCCAGTCGCCGTCCTTCCGATTGCCGTCGGCGCCCATCGCGAAGTACTCGGGGTGTTCGGCGAACAGCCCCTTCGGGATGTACCGCCCCCACGAGTGCGCGTGTGCGAAGTCCTCGCCGCCGGCGCCGTTCCACACCTTCCAGGTGCCGCCCGGCCACGACGGCCCCTTCGGGTTGCGGTACAGCAGGCCCGGCTTCTCCGTGATCGTGATCGGGGCGACCGTCAGGTCCGACGCGCGTGGGTAGACCTCGCCGAGCGGCGTATCCATGAAGTAACGGCAGCCGAGGTGTTCGAGGAAGCGACTCACGGCCTTGAGCGTCGCGGCGTCGGACTGTCCGGCGATCAGTACGCGATTCGCCTCCACGACGATGCGCACGCCCTCCTTGGTGGGGCTGTCGATGTCGTCGAGTTTCAGCCCGGCGGCGACCGCGGCGCGGCCGACGAATATGGGCGTCCCGGCAGCGGGGGCGGAGTGCTGGACGGGCGTTGGGGCGCCGGTCATCTTTCCCAGCCATTCGGCGAGCGTCTGGGCGGCCACAGCGTCGCCGGTGACGGCAGGCGCTTTGGCCTTCCCCTTTGCCTTCGGGGCCGCCGGCGGTGCGTCCACGACGATGGTGGCGAGGGACTTGCCGCCCTTCGCCAAGTCGGCGGCGAGCGCGGGGAACGGAATGATGAGAAACCCGAGCGCGACAACGAGGCGGGACATGGTGGCGCCTCAAAGTGAAGTTGCCGCTTGCGGCTTCGCGCCGGGAAACGCAA
>JBGAQM010000295.1:0-7802 GCA_044220735.1 Urbifossiella sp.
ACCGGCCCCGAGCCGTCCGGCTTACACGCCCGCCTGCACGCGGCCCATGTAGGCCAGCGCGCGGCCCAGGTCGGTGTCCTGCTTGCGGGCGTCGAGCAGGGCGCGGACGCGGATCAGCAGTTCGGTCTTGTTGATCGGCTTCGTCAGGAAGTCGTCGGTGCCGACGGCCACGGCCCGGTCCACGTCGGCCGGCTGGTCCAGCGCCGTCACCATGAGCACGCCGACGCCGCGGGTGGCGGCGTCGGCCCGGAGCCGCTCGCACACCTCGAACCCGCTGACGCGCGGCATCATCACGTCGAGGAGGATCACGTCGGGCTGCCACTCGCCGACCGCCGCCAGCGCCGCCTCGCCGCTCGACGCGATGCGGGTGTCGTACCCGGTGCCGTCGAGGTGCGCCTCCAGCAGTTCGGCGTTCGGCTGGCTGTCGTCGACGATCAGGACGCGCGGCATGACCACCTCGGGCGGGACGAGTCGGTATTATAGGCCCGCGGCCGGAAACGGGGGGTACGGCGTGGGCGTGCGTGTGGTGTGCAACCCGAACCACGCCGCCCACGTGCCGCCGCACGAGGTGGACAACGGCACCGTCGTCCCGCCGTGGGAGGTGCCCGGCCGCTACGACGCCATCCGCGCCGCACTCGCGGCGCACGGCGGGTTCGCCTTCGAGGACGCCCCCGCGCTGCCGGTGGAGGCGCTGACCGCGCTACACGACGCCGGCTACCTCGCCCACCTGCGCGACACGTCGGCGGCGCTCGCGGGGACGGCGGGGTGGGTGATGCCGTCGGTGTTCCCGTTCGCGCCGGGCGCGCCGCGCGGCGAGGCGGCGCGCCGCGGCGCGTACTGCTTCGACACCTTCACGGCGATCACCGCCGGCACGTGGAGCGCCGCGCTCGGCGGCGCGGCGGCGGCTGTCCGCGCGGCGGAACTCGTGGCCGCGGGCGACGTGCGAACCGCGTACGCGCTGACGCGCCCGCCCGGCCACCACGCCGAGCGCGGCCGGTGCGGCGGGTACAGCTTCCTCAACAACGCCGCCATCGCCGCCGACGTACTGCGCGGCCTCGGCCCGGTGGCTGTGCTGGACGTGGACGTTCACCACGGCAACGGCACGCAGCACCTCTTCTACGACTCACCGGCCGTGCTGACGGTGTCGGTGCACGGCGACCCGGCGGGCCTGTTCCCGTACTTCAGCGGCTTCGCCGACGAGACCGGTTCCGGCCGCGGCCTCGGGTTCAACCTGAACGTTCCGCTGCCGCCGGGAACGGGTGTGGAGGGGTACCGCCCGGCCGTGTCGGCGGCGGTGGAGCGGGTCGGTCGGTTTCGGCCGGCGGCGGTGGTGGTGGCGTTCGGCGCGGACGCGCACGAGGCCGACCCGATCGGCGGGATGCGGCTGCCGACGGCGTACTTCGCGGAACTGGGGGCCGCGGTGCGGGGGCTCGGCGTGCCGGCGGTGGTGACGCAGGAAGGCGGCTACGACCTGGCGACGGTGGGGGACTGCGCCGCGGCGTTCCTGGGCGCACTTGCTGGCGAAGTGGCGCACCGCGCGAGTTAACCGCCGCAGCGACGCGCCGAAGTCCGTCAACCCGTAATCGCCTGACCCGTGACCCCGAGCCACGCCAAATACCCGCCGCACGCCGCGACCAGCACCCCCAGCGCCACGAACAGCGCCGCCGGGACGACGTTCACCGACCGCACGAACACGGCCTCGGCGGGGTCGGCCGGGTTGACGTAGCAGACGGCCCGGCTCCCCGGCGGGTGGCGCGCCACGTACCCGTGGGCGTCGTTCAGCACCAGGTGGTCGGCGAGGCAGAAGCGCTCGGACCGGTATGTCGTCCCGTTCACCACGTAGGCGAACGTGACCTCGACCGTGAAGTCCTCGACCCCGACGGCCCGGATCGACTCCACCTCGCACGGCGTTCCGACCCAGGCCCGGGACGCCCACACGCGGCGCAGCCGGCGGGCGGACGCCGCCGCCATGTAGCCGCCGAAGAGCAGCCCGAGCCCGCCGAACGTGGCGGCCGTACCCGACTCGAACGCGGGCATCACGCCCCTCCCTCACGACCGCGGCTGGCTCGCTGCTCCCGCGCGGGCGGCTTGTTGAGCGTGATGAATTCGGCCGCGTAGTCGGGGTCGCGGAACGTGTACTCCACCTCGTCCGCGTAATTCGTCATGTAGATCGGCGGGGGGGAAAAAACGTCCCACAAGGACAGCTGCGCCACGCTCACGAATGCTGCCCCGATCATGAGCAACCACGGATAGAACCCCCCCAGGTCCTTGAAATACCACCTGGCCCCAACGACCGTGGCCACGACGATGACGGCGATGGACGCGATCTGCATCCGGTCCCGGCGTCGCATCTTCTTGCCGCACCGGTTGCACGCCGGAACATCGACGGTGTACGTCTCGCCAGTCGCCGTAAGGACCCCAGTCCACCAGTAGCCGCTGGTGGCGGCGGCCCGGTAGGTGGAACCGGGGGACCCGGCTCCGCACCCGGCGCACCGGTCCGGAAACACTGGTCGCTGCAACTTGGGAACTTCGACGGCCGGTTTGACAGGCATACCTTCGCCCCTGCCTCTGAACAAAAGACGAGTCCCCGTCGGGCGCACGCGAACGCGGCTCGATTCTGCTGGTCGGTACGTGTTACCCGGTCGGCACGCATGGTAGCGCTCGCCCGATCGTTCCGCAAGGAGCGGCGCACCCACCCGTCCGAACGAGTCAACCGGGGCCGCCCGGACGGTCGATACAACCCGGGATGCGGGCGCGGGTCGGGCGCGTCCGAACCACCTTGCCCGGCTTACCGCGGCCGGCTATGGTGCCGCCGTCCGCACGGAGGTACGGCATGGTTCGCGGGTCACTCCTGGTTCTGCTCGCCGCCCTCGCCGTCGGCTGCACCCAATACCGCTCGCGCGGCCAGGGGCCGTTCGCCGACCGGCCGCGCAAGTCGAACCCGCCGCCCGCCGCGCTGCCGCCGGTCAACCCGCCGCGCGCCGCCGGGCCGGTCACGAACCCGACGCCCCCGCCGCCGCCAGCCGACCCCGCCCCGGTCTCGCCGGTGCCGCCCCGCCCCCCCGAACCGGCGCCGGTCACCGTCGCGCCCCCCACGGGGCCGCGGCCGCCGGTCGTAGGCGCCCCACCGCAAGCGGCGACTCAACCCGTTCCGGCCGCGCCGCAAGCGGCGGGGGCGGGGCTGGCGAAACTCGCCGACGCCGCCGCCAAGCGCTGGGCGACGATCGACACGTTCGAGGCGAAGCTTACCCGGCGCGAGGTCGTCCGCGGCGCGGCGGCGCAGACCGAAGAAGTGCTCATCCAGATTCGCCGCGAGCCGTACGCAGTGTACATGCGGAACACCGGCGAGGTCGGCCGCGGCCGCGAGGTGCTGTACAACCCGAGCCGGCACGAGGACAAGGTTCACGCCATCGTCGGCGAGGGCGACTCGCGGCTGTACAAGGCCGGGAACAAGGCGCCGTCGCTCTCGCCGGACAGCCCGCTGGTGAAGAACAAGAGCCGCCGCAGCATCCGCGACGCCGGCCCCGGCACGGCCGTCGCGCTGTTCGGCCGGCTGGCGCAGGCCGGCGCCGACCTGAAGTACGTCGGCCCGGCGCAGCGCCCCGAGTTCCCCGGCCTGCCGCTGGAGCTGGTCGAACAGACGGTGCGCCCCGGTGCCGAGCCGGACGCGGAGCGCGGCGGCGTGCGCAGCTGGTACTTCGACGCGAAGCCGGACTCGCCGTCGTTCGGCCTGCCGGTGCTGTTGACGCTGGTGGAGACCGGCACGACCCCGCCGCGGGAGCTGGAGTACTACTGCTACTCGCAGGTGAAGGCGCCCGCCGGGCTGACCGACGCCGACTTCGGCGTCGAGCGCCTCGGCCGCCCGCGGCGCTGAGGTTCGCCGCGGGCCGGCCGGCGGCGGGTCAATTTTCCGCGATGACCGCGAGCACGGCGTCCTCCTTGTACTTGAACGGCAGCGTCTTCACGCCGCCGCCGTCGGGAACGTCCACCGTCCCCTCGCGCACCAGGTCGTACCAGACGAGCTTGTACCGCCGCCCGCCGGTCGCGCCGCTCACCGTCACGCCCCGCGTGATCGTCTGGCTGGTGCGGAGCTGGACGCCGCGGCGCTGCTCGACCTGGGCGGTCACCGAGGCGGACAGGACGCCGAGGTTCAGCCCGCCCGAGAGCCCGCGGGTGGTGGCCACGGAGAAGTCGGCGCTCTGGTCGATCGTGTGCGCCCGCGTGACCTGCTGGTCCACCCCCTGAACCGACGTCACGACCTCCTCGCCGGCCGGCACCTTCTGGGTGTAGCCCACCAGTTGCAGGTTCATGGGGGTGGGGGTCGCCTCGCTCCCGGCGTCCGAGCGCGAGTAGATGGCGAAGCTCCCGCCCTCCGTCGGCGCGAAGCTGAGCGAGAACACCTCGCCGGGCTTGACCCGGAACGACCCCTGCCAGTTGCACTTCGCGCCCTGGAACTCGTAGCGGAGCTCGAGCGAGTTGTCGCCCGACCGGGGGATGAACTGGAACGAGTTCGACCCGGCCCGCGCCACCTGCCCGACCTCCGTGCCGTTCACGAACACGTGCGTGTCCGACGACAGGTCCCACCCGGTCTTCCACGTCAGGTGGATGGTGGCCGTGTTACTGCCGGCGGGGATGTTCGGGTTCGCCCCCCCGCCGCCGCACGCCACGAGCATCGCCCCCCACGCGGCGATCGCCGCCCCCAGTGCCGCACGCCGGACCGTCATGTCGTTCCTCCGCTCGCCGCGGCCGCCGGACCCCGCGGCCACGATCGCTCAGCGTAACCGAGTGAGCGATCAGCGGTCATCTGAAATCCGCCGCGGGGCGGTCAGAGCGATTCCTTCGCCGGCGTCCCCTGCTCGATCACGCGGGTGGGCACCGTCAGCGTCCGGCCGCCGACCTTCACCGACAGCGACTTCGGGATCAGCGCGCCGGCCGGCAGTTCAGATTCGGGCAACTTCTTGACCACGTACACGCCCACGGCCAGGTCGGCCGGCGAGTCGGCGGCCTGAACCACCCCCAGCCCGACGACGTTCGCGTGCCGCGCCAGCGCCTCCTCGTGCTGGTCGAGCGCCTTCACCACGTCGGCCCGCTTCGCCATCGCCCCGCCCCCGGTCAGAAGGCCTGCGTCACCACCTCCAGGTCCAGCGCCGCGAGCACGGCCTGGATCGGGTGGAAGATGCTCGACGACGGCGACCCGGCGAAGTGGAGGCCCACCACCTTCCCGGACATGTTCAGCACCGCCGACCCGCTGTCGCCGCCGGCCGTGTAGCGGGTGCAGAGGACCTGGTCGCGGAACCCCACCCGCGCCGGCCCGCCGCCGCCCGGCTGCGGGTAGTCCAGCGCGAACCGGTAGTTCACGTCCCGGATCACGCCGATCGTGTAGTCCGTCGTCCGCCCCGTCTTCTGCACCTTCATGTCGATCCGGCGGACGCTGCTGACCCCCTTCGGCACGCCGATCTTGCGGATCAGCGAGGTCACCTGCGACTTCTTCACCTCGGCGATGGCCGCGTCCACGTTCCCCGCCGGGAACGTACTCGCGGAGAAGGTGAACGGCACCCATTGTACCAGCTTGCCGAGCACGTCGGCGGGGGCGGCGCCGCCGTCGAACCGGCCGGGCTGGAGGATCGGGTCGTTGACCGCGGCCAGCCCCTCGTCGGCGAGGACGTGGGTGTTGCTGAGGACGTACAGCGTGTTCGGCTGACCCCGCTTGCGGACCAGGCACCCGAACGTGCCGACGGTGATGTTCGGGTGGCCGACGCCGAACCCCGGCACGGCCGGGCGGACGCGGGTGGTGTTGGCCTCCCGCTCGACCTTGCCGATGGCCTCGACGTCGGTGTGAACCTTCCCCGCGGTGCCCGGCAGCTTCACCTCCTTCGGCGCCGCCTGCCGCAGCAGCCCGACCGGCTTCTTCGAATCGACGTACACCTTCAGCACGAGCTCGGGCAGCACCCGGGCGTCCTTGACCTTCGGGCCGATGCCGAAGCCCTGGATGCCGGGCTCGGCCATCCACGGGGCGGCGCGGTCGCGGACGACGGCGGCGGCGGTGCCGAGCCGCTCGGGGACCGCCTCGCCCTCGGGGCCGACGGTGAGCATATCGAGGGCGAGGAGGAGCTTGGTCTTGTCCGCCACGGGCGAGTCCTCGCGGGAATGGACGATGGGGAGTGAAGCGTACCGACGCCGGCGATCGCTCGCAAGAAGATTCCCAGGCGGGGGGTTTCGTGTGGGGACGCGCGAAGCCGCAAGCGGCGACGGAACCGCCTCGGTCGCCGCTTCCGATTTCGCGCCGCGACGACGACCTGCGTCCGGCTGCCCCTGCCACGCTGACAGCCCCACCCCCCCTTACCCCGGCACCGCTGGCAGGCTTCAGCTACCTTGCGGCGAGGTCGGCGGGGTAAAATGGGGTTGATCGGCGGGGCGCATCCGCCGCACAATCGGCGTCTTACAACCGAACCCCCGCGCACGGCAGGTGTTCGGCACCGCGGTTGCTTGTCGAGCCGACCGAACAGTCCTTCCGCAAGGGGGTTCGGACACCGGCCGGCGAAACCCGTGGCGGTGCGGCCGCCCGGGAGGTGAACAAACGTGGTCACCGAAACCCGACCGAACACGACTCCCGCCCCGCCGTTCACCGTGGTCGTCGCCGACGACGACCGGGGGATCCGCGAGGCGCTGGCCGACGTGCTCCAGGCGCAGGGCTTCAAGCCGGTGCTGGCGGCCGACGGCGGCGAGGCGGTCGAGATCGTCCAGGTGCAGTTGGTTCACCTGGTCCTGTTCGACATGCACATGCCCCGGCTGACCGGCCTGGAGGCGCTGACCCTGCTCCGGCACACGCTCGACCGCGTGCTGCCGGCCGTGCTGATGACCGCCGACGCGACCACCGAGTTGCTGCGGCAGGCGTTCTCGGCGCAGGTGTACAGCGTGATCCCGAAGCCGGTGAAGGCGAACGTGGTGGTGCACACCCTGGCGCGGGCCATCGCCCAGGTGTACGGCCCGCCCCCGACAACGACCCCACCCGCGGCCGGGCCGATCGCGCCCCCCGCTCCCCCGAAGGCTGGTTGATCCAGGAGATGTCGCCGATGAAGATCGTCCCGCTGAACGACAAGATCGTGGTCGAGCGCCTCGAGGCCGAGGACAAGACGGCCGGCGGCATCATCCTGCCGGACACGGCCAAGGAGAAGCCGAAGCAGGGGAAGGTGATCTCGCTCGGCGACGGCAAGCTCCTCGACGACGGCAAGCGCGCCGCGTTCCAGGTGAAGGCCGGCGACCGCGTGCTGTTCTCGAGCTACGCCGGCAACGAGGTCACCGTCGACGGCAAGGAGTACCTCGTCATGACCGAGGACGACGTGCTGGCGGTCGTTGACTGAGCCGTCTTCAGTGTTCAGTGTTCAGTGTTCAGTGTTCAGTGTTCAGTCGGCACCAGTCTACGCCCGGGGATACCCCCGGGCGTTTCCGTTTCGGTGCCCCGCTGCCTGACCACTGACCACTGAACACTGCCAACTTTTTCCAGAAAAGTGTTGCAGCGGGGTTGACGCCAATTATAGTGCAAGCACCGTACTCATGTCAGCGTGGGACGGGGCGGCGTGCCCGGTACTTGCAGGCGGTTCCTGGTCGGTCGTCGAACGGGGCCTGGGGTCATCTCGGCACACGGCACGGTCTACGGGTTGGCCCTTCGCATGGCGACGAACATTTACGTCGGTAACCTGCCCTGGTCGACGACGACGGACGAGCTGTTCGCGATGTTCCAGCAGTACGGCGCGGTGACCCGGGCCCAGGTCGTGACCGACCGGGAGACCGGCCGCAGCCGC
>JBGAQM010000296.1:0-8039 GCA_044220735.1 Urbifossiella sp.
GAACTGTTGGAGTGGTGGCACCGGCCCGACCGCGACCCGTCGAAGCGGCAGTTCTTCGCCCAGCGCGAGGCGGCCGAGACGGTGATGTTCCTGGTCGAGGCGCGGCCGGACTTCCGCCAGGGGATCGACGTCCCCCGCGACGAGCCGGGCGAGGAGGACCGGGCGGGCGGGTACGCCGGGTTCCTCCGCTACGCCTGCAAGATGGCGACCGGCACGGGGAAGACGACGGTGATGGGGATGCTGGCGGCGTGGAGCATCCTGAACAAGCGCGACCACCGCAACGACAAGCGGTTCTCGGACGTGGTGCTGGTGGTGTGCCCGAACGTGACGATCCGCGGCCGGCTGCGGGAGCTCGACCCCCGCGCCGGCGAGGCGAGCATCTACCGCGCCCGCGACATCGTGCCGCAGACGAAGATGGAGCAGTTGGCACAGGGCAAGGTGCTGGTGATGAACTGGCACGTCTTCGAGCCGCAGGGCGTGAAGTCCGGCGGCGAGGGCGGGCGGGTGCTGAAGGCCGGGGTGCCGGTCGAGACGGTGGAGACGATCAAGATCGGCCCGAAGAACACGACCGCCCGCGGCTCGCGGTACCTCACGCTCGAATCGTTCGAGTCGCAGGTCGCCCACCAACAGATCAGCGTGATCGGCGAGCCGAAGCGCGACCGCGACGGGAACGTGGTGTCGGCGAAGGTGCGGACGGTGAAGTACGTCGAGAGCGACGCGGCGCTGCTGAACCGGCTGTTCGGCCGCGAGGTCGGCGGGAAGCGGAACGTGCTGGTGATGAACGACGAGGCGCACCACGCCTACCGGGTCCGCCGGCCCGACGCGGACGACGCGGACGGCCTGTACGACGACCTGGACGCGGACGAGGCCGACGAGGAGGAGGACTTCTTCCGCGAGGCGACGGTGTGGGTGGAGGGGCTGGACCGGGTCAACAAGAACCGCGGCATCAACCTGTGCATCGACCTGTCGGCGACGCCGTACTTCATGGGGCGGATCGGCCGCGAGTCGGGGCAGCCGTTCCCGTGGGTGGTGAGCGACTTCGGGCTGATCGACGCCATCGAGTCGGGGCTGGTGAAGATTCCGCAGTTCGCCGTTCGCGACCCGTCGGGGCAGGCCGTGCCCGGGTACGTGAACCTGTGGGACTGGGTGGTCGGCCAGATGACGCCGGCCGAGCGCGGGGCGAAGCGCACGAGCCCGAAGCCGGAGGCGGTGCTGAAGTACGCCTACCACCCGATCGCCATGATGGCTGCAGACTGGGAGGAGACCTGCAAGACTTGGCAGGGGAAGACGGAGCGGCCGCCGGTGTTCATCTTCGTGTGCAAGAACACGGCGATTGCGAAGGTGCTGTACGAGTGGGTCGCCGACGGCAAGGGGCCGAGCGGGGTGCCGCCGCTCAAGGTCGAGGGCTTCCGCAACACCGGGACGGTCAACACCATCCGGGTGGACACGAAGGTGGTCCACGAGACGGACACCGGCGAGTCGAAGTCGGACGAGATGCTGTGGATGCGCCTCACGCTCGACACCGTGGGGAAGCAGAAGTGGCCGACCGCCCCCGACGGCCGGGCGATCTACCCGGAGGGGTTCGAGGAACTGGCGGCGAAGCTGGGCCGGCCGCTCCACCCGCCGGGGCGGGACGTGCGGTGCATCGTGAGCGTCGGCATGCTGACCGAGGGGTGGGACTGCCAGACGGTGACGCACGTCGTCGGGCTGCGGCCGTTCCAGTCGCCGCTGCTGTGCGAGCAGGTCGTCGGCCGGGGGCTGCGGCGGGAGAGCTACGACGTGGGGCCGGACGACAAGTTCGACGAGGAGGTGGCGAAGGTGCTGGGGGTGCCGTTCGACCTGATTCCGCTGAAGGCGACCGGCGGCCCGCCGAAGCCGCAGCCGCCGCGGCACCACGTCAAGGCGGTCCCGGCGAAGGCCAAGTACGAGATCCGATTCCCGCGCGTCGAGGGGTACACGCAGGCGGTGCGCAACCGGGTGACGGTCGATTGGGACGCGCTGCCGCCGCTCGTGATCGACCCGATGCGCATCCCGCCCGAGGTGGAGGTGAAGGCGGGGCTCCCGGACAACAACGGCCGCCCGTCGCTGACCGGCCCGGGGAAGTTGGACTCGGTGACGATGGCCCCGTACCGCGGGAAGTGTCGGGTTCAGGAGGTGGCGTTCGACCTCGCCGCGTCGCTGACCAAGAGCTACGCCCGGCAGGAGTCGTGCGAGTTGCCGCCGCACGTCCTGTTCCCGCAGTTCCTGCCGGTCGTGCGCCGCTACCTGGACGAGCGGGTGACGGCGGCGCCGCCGGCGGAGCCGATCGACGTGATTTGCTCGCCGTACTACGGGTGGGTGGTGGAGCGGCTGTCGGGGGCGGTCCGGGGCGACCCGTCGCAGGGCGACCCCCCGGAAATCCCGGTCTACGAGTCGAACCGCGAGCCCGGCACGACGGCCGACGTGAACTTCTGGACCGGCCGCGAGGTGTACCCGGTGGTGCGGAGCCACCTGAACTACGTCGTCGCGGACACCGGCGCGTGGGAGCAGTCCGCCGCCTACCGGATCGACAAGCACAAGGCGGTGCGGGCGTTCGTCAAGAACGCCGGCCTGGGGTTCGGCGTCCCGTACCTGCACAACGGCCAGGACCACGAGTTCCTCCCGGACTTCCTGATCCGGCTCGAACACCCCGGCGAGGAGTTCCTGATCCTCGAAACGAAGGGGTACGACCCCCTCGCCGACGTGAAGAAGGCGGCGGCGCTGCGGTGGTGTGCGGCGGTGAACGCCGAGGAGAGCTTCGGCCGCTGGCAGTTCAAGATGGCCCGGCACGTCGGCGAGGTCGAGCAACTCGTCTCCGACGCGCACGCCGCTGTCGAACGACGGAGGAAGTAGCTTGCCAGACGATCGTCATACCAACCCGACACGATGACACGAGGTCTTCGGCGAGCCGACGAAGTTCGGACGGGAAGCACCTGGTCCTCTGTGGGCCGCCCACGCGGAATGGGGTCACGCAAGGCTCGTCTGAGATCGGAGTGGGGGGAGGACGGCGCCGTCGATGGCTCGTACGCGCTCCGCGGATCACGGCCCGGCCATCGGGAGTGACCGGACGACCGACTCCTTGTGGCCGGCGGCCGCGCACTCCGCGAGGTGCGGGTAGCTGCACGACGTCGGGAATGAACTGCCCGCCAGTCGCAGATCCTTGCACCCGCACGTTCCGAACGTCAGGCCCCGACGCGCGCACTCGGCGTTCAACCACTCGTAGGTCGCCCGCTTCCGCTCCAGCGGTACCGAGTGGACCGTGCCGCCGTCGATCGGGCACGCCTCAGTGCAGTATGTCGCGGCCGCAGACAGGTACGGTGCGCCGCCGAGCCGGGCGCGGTTCACGCCGGACGTGAGGAACAGGTACGCAGCAGACACCTGTACCGCCCCGGCGCCGGCGATTGCGTCGAGAACCGATGCCAGTTGTTCTGGGGCATCGTCCACGCCGGGCAGCACCGGGTCGAGCCGCACGAACCGGGCCGGCAGACCGTACTCGCGGGCCAACACGAGATTCGCCAGCCGCGCCCGGGCCGGCGCGCACCCCGGTTCGACGGCCCGGTTCCGCGCGTCGTCGAGATTCGTCAGCCCGACGAACAGGAGTACCTGGTCGGGATACTCGGCCAGCAACCGGAACACACGCCGCGGGACGACCCCCTTCGTCGAGATGCCGACACTCACATTCCGCGGCAACACGCGGCGCAACAGCGCCTCCAGGTTGCCCCGCGCGGCCGGTGCGAGCGGGTCGGTGAACGGGCTGAGGTAAAGCGACGGTGGGTAGTCGTCGCGGCGGAGCAACTCGTCGAGCGCCAGCGTCGGGGCGACGTCGGCTCCGCCGGCCTCGTGGCGGAGGGTCATCGACTGATACCGATGGAAGTGGCAGTAGCCGCAGCGATGCTCGCAGCCGGCCGTGAGGTCCACGCCCCACTGATCGCACATCCCGGCAACCCGGACGATCCGGGCCTGGGTGACGGGTCGTGTTATCGGTTCCCCGTTGGGTTCGGGTGTGTGCGGTCTGGTTCCGGCTCGCGGTCCAGGCAGATCAGATACACCCCGACCAGAAGCGTCACCCCGCCGTGGACGACCGCGAACACCCACGGCCCGATCGCTGGAACGGCCTTGGAGACGACGGCCAGAGCGAAGTAGCCCGCCGCAACGAGGTAGTAACCGCCCCAGAACGGATGGGCGAGCGCGAGGTACGACACGCCGGTGATCAGCGCCAGCAGCGGGTAGAGAGACAGCCGGTACGCGGTCAGGTCGCCACCGTCCGACGGCCAGTACACGACCGGCAGTAGCGTGGTCGCGACGACCGACCCGATGATGACGGTCAGGGTGTGCCGGTCGCCGGCCCGGAACCGCCGACGGCGCAGAATCACCCAGTACAACACCGCGAGCGCGGCGGCGTTCAAGGCGGTCGCGGCGGCAAACGCTCCGCGCGGCAGCCCGGCGGAGATCGCCCACGCACAGAACAGGTGAAACGCGACGATGATGCCCGCGCTCCAGACGGACACCCACCCCCACGCGCCGGGCTTGTCGAACTGCTGCCGCAGGACGGCACGCACGGCCTTGCTCCAGATGCCCGGCAGCCGGGCGAGCACCGGGTCGCCGCTGAGGAACCGCTGAAGGTCATCGGCCAACTCCTGCGCCGAGGCGTACCGCCGGGCCGGTTCCTTCTCCAAACACTTTGCACACACCGCCGCCAGGTCGTTACTCACGTCCCGGCGCAGCGCCCGCACCGACGGGGCCGGGTCCTCGATCACCCGGCACAGTACTGAGGCGATGTCCCCACCGCCGAACGGGGTTCGCCCGGTCAGCAGCTCGAACAGGATCATGCCCAGGGCGTGAACGTCCACCGCGACGGTCAGATACTTGTCGCCGCGGGCTTGTTCGGGCGCCATGTACGCCGGCGCCCCGGCGATGCCCGTCGCGGTCGCGTCGGCGCGCCGCGCGAGACCGAAGTCGGCGACCCGCGGTGTGCCCTCCGCGTCGAGGAGGATGTTCGCCGGCTTGAGGTCGCGGTGGATCAGTCCCTGCTGGTGCGCGTGGTGGACGCCCCGCGCGATGTCGCGGACGATCTCCGCGGCCTTCGTCGGCGCGGTGAACCGGTCCTTCAACCAACCGGCGAGCGAGCCGGTCATCAGCGGCATGACCAGGTACGGTTCACCGTCGGCCTCGCCGGAGGCGAACACCGGCATGACGTTGGGGTGGCTCGCCTCGGCCATCGACTCGGCCTCGAACCGGAGCTTCGCTCGCTCGGTCGCGGACAGCGCGCCGCGCACCACCTTCAGCGCGACCACGCGACCGAGGCGCCGGTCCCGGGCGCGGTACACGACGCCCATCCCGCCGCGCCCGAGCTCTTCGAGGATCTCGAAGTCGCCCAGCGCGCCGCCGGGCGCCCGCGCCGGAACCGGGGTTCTGAGCAGAGCACCCATCCGGCGCCCGGCGGCGACGCACCCGAGCAGGTCCGCGGTGCGGTCCGGCCGGCCCGCGAGCCAGTCCACGACCGGCGCCCAGTCGCCGCGGTCTTCCGCTTCCAACACGAGCGCGAACCCGGTGTCCTCGGGATCGGCAGTTGACCCGTCGGCGTGCGTGCGGGTCGCATCAGGCGAGTCGTCCGGCACGGGAATTCCTCCGGTCAGCCACTCGGGGCCTCGAGCATGCCTCGCAGCGCGGTCAGCGCGCGGTAGAGGAGTTGCGAGACGGCGTTCGCGTTCCTGTTCATCCGCGCGGCGATGTCGGCGACGCGCAGGCCGTCGATGAACCGCAGGACGACCGCCACCCGTTGCGCGTCCGGCAGCCCCGCGATGGCGTCGGCGAGTAGGGCGAACTGCTCGGCCCGCATCGCCCGCATGCTCGGTGTCGTCAGGTCGCCCCCGAGCCGGTCCAACAGCTTTTGCGACGACTCTTCGCAGAGGTCGAGCGGCACCTCGCCCGACTCGCGCCGGTTCTCGTCGCGGGTGTTGTTCCGCACCGCCGCCACCAGGTACGCGTGCAGTCGCGCGTCCGACATCCCGGCCAGTCGCTCGGGGTGGACCAGCACTTCCTCGAACGTTTGCTGCACGAGGTCTTCCGGGTCCAGGCGGGCACGGGCGCGTTCGAAGAGAGACAGCCGGGCGACCCGGAGCAGCCCCGGCCGGTGTCGCTCCAGTCGATCGCGGGCGGGTGGCTCGGGCGAGTGACCATCCACGCGCGTACCTCGGGTGGCACCAGGCCAGTCGGGCGGGGCGGCCCGATCTTACGCGACATTCTGGGACAATGCGGGGGTGGGATGCGATTCAGCACCGGTCGGACCCGCGGTAGCGCGGGATTCGCGGTGTTGACAAAGACACTGCTGCCCGGGAAGCGTCCACTGAACGGTCGTGATTTGCGTAGAGTTTTGGCGGCGCGGCGAGTTGGGAACTCAGTGGTTGACGGGGAGGTGCTGTTTGGCCCAGGCGTCAGGCAACAGATGCGCCACGTCGGCCGGTTTGGCGGCCAACTGCGTCAACACGTCGCTCAGGTGCGCCCACGGGTTCAACGCATGCCGCTTCGCCGACGCGCACACACTCATCAGCACCGCGGCACTCGCCAGCCCCCGTCGCCGCCCACGAACAGCCAGTTCGTTCGTCCGATCGCCAGCGGTCGTACCGCGCGTTCGGCCACTTTGTTGTCGATCGTGTACCGGGCATCGCCCGAGTACCGGCCCGGGGTCGGCCACTGGTTGAGCGCATACGACAGAGCCTGGCCCAGGGGGGCAGCAACGCCGTGCTTTGTTGCGCGTCCAACCGCTCACCCAACTTCCGCACGGATCGGCCCGGCCCGCGCGCCTCGCCCCGGGTGGCGTAGCCCTCGTCGTGAACCAGCTCTTCTTCGGGCTCGCAAAGAAACTCTCCATCGACGCGTTGCCCCAACAGTTCCCATGCCGGCTCATGCTGCGTGATCCGCTTCCTCCGAGCCGCCGCCGGTCGTGCTCGCTGGCGTACGGACTGCCGCGACCCGAGCGGGCCAACAGGGCCCAGACCGGAGCCCCCCGAGACGGTCGGCCACCCGCCGGAATCGCTCGCCCCGGGCCGCCTGCTTCGCCGACCGCTGCTACTCCGTGGTGGTCGGCGAAGCAGGCGGTGCCGGCGGCACGGACTCGGGAGCAGTCGGGGCGGGGGGCCGGCGGGGCGCTCACCGCCGCGTGTGCGGCCCGGATGTCCGGGCCGAGTCGGGACAGGATCCTCTCCACCGCCTCGCGCACGTTGGTCAGCAGGTGGAACCGGTCTGCCACCTGCTTCGACTGTGGGGCGGCCGAGGTGGCGGCCTGGGTGTACGCCTTCCAGCCGGTCGCGGGTAATGACTTCCACCTGCGGGTGGGCGGCCAGCCACGCCTTCAGAGCCTCGCCGTCGCTCCCGGGCAGCAGGTTGAGCCTCCCCAAGGTTTCGTGGCAGCGGGGAAACACCGCCGATTGTACACACGTTACCCACCAAACCCACGGGAGAGCCCCTACGTCGTGCCCATTACCACTGGTCAGGCCGACGCTCCGGACGGCCCGGGGCGGGAGATCGGACGAAGCAGGTGCGTACACCTGAATCCTCTTCCGGCGACCCGGCTCGGGCCTACGGGAGCAATTCGAGCCCCCGCCTCGTCCCCTTCGCTGGCTGGGCGGCGGCCGGCGGCGGGGTCCAGCCGACGAACCGGGCGAACGTGTTGGTCTTGAGGAACGCCACCATCTGCTCGCGGACCCGGAGCATGTCGAAGTGGAGCGGGCAGTGCGGACCGGTACCGCAGTAGTCCGGGCCGAACGGGCAGCTCACGTTCTCCTCCGTCCGCTCGAACAGGGACACCACGTCGTACAGCGTCACGCCCTCCGGCGCGCGGGCGAGCCAGTACCCGCCGCCCGGGCCGGGCGAGCCGTTCACGATCCCGGCCTGCGACAGGATGGTCAGCACCTTGGCGACAACCGGCTGCGGCAGGTGGCGGTTCCCGGCGATGTCGGCCGAGTTCAGCTTCACCCGCTTGGCCGGGTCGTACACCTCGGCGAGCCGGCTGACGGCGGCGA
>JBGAQM010000297.1:0-7787 GCA_044220735.1 Urbifossiella sp.
TTCCGCACGACCGTGAACCGCGCGTTCCTCGACGTCATGCTCGGCTGTGGAGAGAACCGTCCCGAAGGGACCTGGGTCCACGACGAGATGGTCGCTGCGTACACCGCCCTGCATGCCGAGGGCGACGCCCACAGCGTCGAGGTATGGGCGCCGACCGACGCCGGTGGCTGGGACCTCGTCGGCGGCATCTACGGCGTCGCGGTCGGCGGGCTGTTCGCCGGCGAGTCGATGTTCCACCGCCGCACGGACGCCTCGAAGGTCGCCCTCGTGACACTCGTGGATCGGCTCCGGGCACGCGGCTTCGTCCTCTTCGACGTGCAGATGACGACCGAGCACACCGAACGGATGGGGGCGGTAAACATCCCACGCGCCGAGTACCTGGCCAGGCTCGACGAGGCGGTGAAGCTCTCGCAGGTCCGCTTCGCCGGTGGGGAGTTGCCGCCCGCGGGGGAATCTCCCATGGAGGTCAACCCATGACACGTCCGATGCTCATCGTTATCGCGGCACTCGCACCGACCTCGGCACCGGCACAGGAAAAACTGACGCCCACCCAACTCATCGCGCGGGTGAAGGAGAACGAGGCCCGGTACGACGACCTGGAGGTACGCTACGTCCGTCGATTGCACTCGCCGGACGGGTCGCCGGGCGACCCCAAAAGCGTGTCGTCAGAGACGCCGGTCCGCTCGGTCCGGCAGAAGCAGATGGCGCGCGTGGAAGCTGACACTTTCGACGGCGGCAAGAAGGCGCCTGCCTTCCGCTTCCGAATGGCCTTCGACGGCACCGACACTCACCTCAACTGGGACGGCGATCGCAAAGACTTGCCGCGAGGCGCGCGGTACGACTCTGACCTGTTTCAGCCTCACAACCTCACCATGGGCCTGGGGATGTGGGCGCCACTCTCGACGTGGTTGAGCGGCGGCCCGGAGCTCCGGGCGCACCCCGGTGCCCAACAGGGTTGGGACACGGCGGACGTCCGACCGCGGGTCGCGGGCCGCGAGGCGGTCCGCGGCATCGACTGTGTTAAGCTCGTGTGCGGTTGTTACTTCCCGGACGGGGCCGGCGAATGGGCGCTAGGCGAAACGATTACCTTCTGGCTGTCGCCGACGCACAACTACTTGCCGCTCCGGGAGGAGTGCGTGAAGGCCGACACGCCCACCGCCGTGATGGCGGAGACCGTCTGCGACGACCTCCGCGAAGTTCGGCGTGGCGTGTGGGTGCCGTACCGCACGACGACTACCCGGTACGACCGATTTGCCGCCGGACGGGTCAAGACGCAGGTCGAGACGATTGTGGTGCAGTCGGTTCGGAGCGATTTGGCGTACCCGATCGAGTTCTTCCGCGACGCGGCGCTGGCGCCTTGAACCATGCCTGAAGGTCGGTCCCACCCCACCCGCCGTGCCGTGCTCGCGTCCGCCTTCGTGGCGGCCGGCGGCCGCGCCGACGTACCGCCGCCGGCCGCGAACCTGGGGCTACTGCTCTACTCCTACGGCATCCGCGCCCGGCAGGAGGGGGTGGCGTTCCACGACCCGTTACGCTTCATCGCCTTTGCCAGGGCACGCGGCG
The DNA here is from genome assembly GCA_044220735.1 of Urbifossiella sp. Classification (GTDB taxonomy): domain Bacteria; phylum Planctomycetota; class Planctomycetia; order Gemmatales; family Gemmataceae; genus Urbifossiella. Next base: position 1,564 of record JBGAQM010000297.1, read on the forward strand.
CGAACACGGTGCAGCTGCCGCTCGGGCGCCGCTCCGCAGCCGAATCGGCGGCGGTCCTCCGCGCCGCCGGAGCGGCCGGCGTCGCGGTCGAAGGAATCGTGTCGCCGCCCGACGGCACCGCCGCCGGTCGTGACCGGTTCGCGGAGGAACTCACCACCGCCCGCGGGTGCGGCGCCGAGGTCGTGCGCGTCGTATTACTCGGCGGCCGGCGCTACGAAGTCTTCGCGAAGGCGGACGACTTTACGAAGTTCTCCCGCAACGCGAAGGCGACGCTCGAAACTGCCGAACCGCTGGCCCGCGCCGCCGGGGTGAAACTGGCCGTGGAGAACCATAAGGACTTCCGCACCGACGAACTCCTCGACCTGCTCCGTGCGCTAGCAAGCCCTTGGGTCGGCGTTTGCGTGGACACCGGCAACAACCTCGCGCTGCTGGAAGACCCGTCGGCCACGATCGCTGCTCTGGCCCCGCTCGTGCTCTCCGTCCACCTGAAGGACATGGGGCTGGAGGAGTCCGGCGACGGGTTCCGGCTCGCGGAAGTGCCGCTGGGGCAGGGCGTTCTCGACCTGCCGGCGATTGTCGCGGGGCTTCGGAAGGGGAACCCGCGCGTCCGGTTCCAACTCGAGATGATCACCCGGGACCCCCTTCACGTGCCGTGCCTGACGGAACGGTACTGGGCGACGCTCGGCCACGTCCCGGGTCATGACCTGGCGCGCACCCTCGCGCTCGCACGACGCGCGGGTGCGGCCCGCAAGGAGCCACTCCCGCGGGTCGCGCAACGTCTACCCGCCGAACAGGTCGCGGCGGAAGAACGCCACGTCCTCGAATCCTTCGCCTTCGCCGAACGCACCCGGCTCGTCGCAGGCTGAGGCCGACGCGACGACGGCCCGAGCCGTGAGAGGCGTTTCTCATTCTCACTTCATGCCGGCAGGGGTAAACTCAAATCGGGGAACGGGTTATTCGCCCCCCGGAGGGCCGTCAGTGCGCGTGTTGCTCGTCGAAGACACCCAGCCGCTCCTGCGTGCCTACCGACAGGGGCTCGAGGAGGAGGGCTTCGCGGTCGATGTCGCGACGGACGGGGAGGAGGCCGACGTCAAGGCCCGGACCACGCAGTACGACGTAGTGATCCTCGACATCATGCTCCCCAAGATCGACGGGCTGTCCCTCCTCAAGAAGTGGCGGACCGACGGCATTAACACGCACGTGTTGATGCTCACTGCCCGCGGCACCACGTCCGACAAGGTGGCCGGGCTCGACATCGGGGCCGACGACTACTTGACGAAACCGGTGGACCTGGACGAACTCTTCGCCCGGGTGCGCGCGCTCGTTCGCCGCGGGCACCAGCAGAAGGACCCGGTCCTCCGCTGCTACGACATGGACATCGACACCGCGGCCCGCACCGTCCGCCGCGCCGGGCAGCAGATCCACCTGACCCCGCGCGAGTACGCCCTGCTGGAGTTCCTGGCGTTCCACCGGGGCAAGGTGGTGACCCGCAGCATGATCTGGGAGCACCTCTACGACGAGTACGACGAGAACACGTCGAACGTGGTGGACGTGTACATCCGGTACCTGCGGAACAAGATCGACAAGGGGTTCGACCCGCCGCTGATCCTCACCCGGTGGGGCGAGGGCTACATGCTCCGCGGCGACGACGACCCGCCCGCCCCGCCGGCCGGGAAGAAGGGGTGACCGTCCGATGCGCTCCATCCGCCGGTCGCTCCTCGGCTACTTCCTCGTACTCCTCGCCGGCGCCCTCGGGCTGATCGCGGGGTTCGTGGACCGGTACGCCGTCGAGGCGATTCAGGCCCGCGAGCACGCCGAGTCGCAGCGAACCGCCGAGGCGTTCAAGGCCCGCCGGCTCGAAGCCCAGGCCAAGTTCGACGCCGAACTCCTACAGGAAGCCCGCAGCCTGTCGGGCGAACTGCTCCGCGCGTGGGCGCGGAACATCGCCCAGCGCGGCGGCCGACCGCAAGAAGGCCGACCACCCGCGGGGCCGGGCGCCCCTCGTGTTCCCGACCCGCCGCGCGTGCCGTTCCCTGGCAAGGCACCCGACGACGACGCCCGCGAGTACCTGACTCGGTTGCAAGGGCTCCTACGTGGGTCGGCGGCGGCCGGGGGGCTTCACTCGGCCGCAACCGTCGCCGCCGTCGCCCGGTCCACGGGTTGGATCGCCTTCGAGTCGCCGCGGACGGTCGCACGGGTCCAGATTCCCGAGACCATCCGCCGACTGTTCGAGGACGTGGAGCACCCGGGGATCTACCAGTTTCAGGCGGTCGTGCTCTACCCGACGCGCCCGCCTCACCAGGTCGGCATCGTCCGGGCGGCCCGGCTCGGTACCGACGTGCCTTTCGACCCGGCGGCGTTCGACGAACCTGGGGTGGAAGCGAGCACGCCGGCCGTGGTCGAACTCCCGGGTCAGGGGACGTTTCGCCACGTCGTCGTCGGTTCCGCCAACACGCCGCAGGGCTCCCGCCCCCTCGTGTTCCCGGTGTGGCTCGAGCCGCAGACGCTGCCACCGGCGGCGCAGTCGAAGGCGAGCCCGACGACCGTACTGCCGGCGCCCCCTGGCCCCGGCCCGCAGACGCGTGCGTACCGCACCCCGCCAGACTTCTGGGTCCGCGTGTTCGTTCACGCCCTCCGCTCGCAGGATGAACTCGACGCCCGGTTGGCCCAGGACGCCGCCGCCAGCGCCGAGGAACTGCAGAGGGTCCAGCGCGAGACCCGGGCCGAACTCGTGCAGTTGCGAACCCGCTTCGCCGCCATCGCGGCCGGGTCGTTCCTGGCTCTGGTCGTCGGCGGGTGGCTGATCGTCGCACGGGGGCTGGCCCCCGTGCGAACCTTATCGGAGGCCGTCAGCCGGGTCTCCGAGAAGGACTTCTCCCTGCCGGTCGTCGCCGGCGACCTGTCGGTCGAACTCGCACCGATCCACGCCCGCCTCACCCAAACCCTCGACCAGCTTCGGGCCGCGTTCGCCCGGGAGAAAGAAGCCGTGGCCGACATCTCCCACGAACTCCGCACGCCGATCGCGTCTCTGCTCGCCACAATCGACGTGACCCTGCGTAAGCCGCGCACCCCCGAACAGTACCGGACGACCCTGGAGGACTGCCGCGGGATCGCCAAGCAACTCGGCCAACTCGTCGAGCGAATCATGACGCTCGCCAGCCTCGACGCCGGTACCGCCCGCGGCGCCGTCTTACGGGTAGACGCGGCCGAACTCGCCGGCAGCTGCGCCGTCGTCATACGCCCACTCGCCGAGGCGCACGGGCTGTCGTTCACGCTGTCCGCGGTGGGCCCCGCCGAACTCGACACCGACGCCGACCGGCTCCGCGAAGTGCTGATGAACCTTCTCCACAACGCGGTCGAGTACAACCGCCCGAACGGCCGCGTGGAACTGTCCGTGAAGCCGGAGGAGGGGCGTGTGGTGTTCGAGGTGCGCGACACCGGCATCGGCATGACCGACGCCGTGCGGGAGAAGATTTTCGAGCGATTCTACCGCGCCGACGCCTCCCGCACCGCGACCGGAATCCACGCCGGGCTCGGGCTGGCGATCGTCAAGGAGTACGTCGAATGCCTCGGCGGGGCCATCGAGGTCGAGAGCACACCGGGCGAGGGGTCGCGCTTCCGGGCGTCGTTCCCCGCCGCGCCCGCACAACCCGAATCACCGACGCCGCCCCCCGACATCGTGCTCCCGGAACCGCGGCCGCGGACCCGCCCGGCTCCCGCCGCGTCCTGAATGGCGGTCCTCTGTCCGACCGGGTAGAACGGACATGTCGGTCCGATTCCCGGCCGGGGGGCGCAGCGATGCGGGGCGTGTGGGCGTCGGTCCTCTTTCTCGCCGCGGTCACCCCGTTCTCCATCGGCTGCGGCGGCTCCGGGAAGGAACTGCCGAAGGACGTCCCCCAGGACACGGAGAAGTCCGCACCCGCGGCGGTGGTCGTGCCCGAGAAGTCGGAGCCGGCCGCGGTCGCGGTCGTGGAACGCGCCGTGAAGGCGGCCACCGACGGCAACCCGGCGCGGGTCGAGCGGGCGAAGGTCAACCGCGTCAAGATGAAGGGGACCGTGATGGTCCCTGGTCGGGCGGTCGAGGCGACCCGGCGCGTCGAAGCGGTGTGGCCCGCCCGGTTGGCACAGGCCGACGAGTTCAGCCCCGACAGCGGCCTGACGACGACTCTCGTGCGTCTGCGCCGGCCGGTCCTCTGGATCGGGAATCGCAAGGACGGGACGGTCACGCCGTCGGAACTCCCCAGCCCCAAAGAACTGGAGGCGGCCGTCGCGTCGGAGTCAATCGGTCGGCACTGGATGGCCCTTCTGGTCCCGCTCACCGACGCGCGAACGGTCGTATTCGCGGCCCGGAAGGACGTGCTGAACGGGGTGCCCGTGGAAGTCATCCGGGCGGCCGCGCCGGGCACACCCGTGTTCACCCTGTGGTTCGACGAGCGGGCCAGCCGACTGCTTCAGGTCAGTTTCGCGCACGTTGAGCCGGGGAACCGATCGGAAACGCAGAAGGTGTTCGCGCTCCTCGATTACCGTGCGGCTGACGGGCTGACACTTCCCGGGCGCGTGATGTACTGGCACAACGCGCAACAGGTCGAAGACTGGACTGTCGAGGGCTGGGAGTTCCCGGAACGGATCGACGACGCCGCGTTCGACGCGCCGCGGTAGGCGCTAAGGCCGATAGCCCTGGACCGGCCCGCGGCCGGTGTCCGGCGTGGGTCGTGTGGCAGGCACGGCCGGCGGCCAGTCGGGGCGGTACGCCGGTAGCCCCGGCGGCACTGGCGTCGGGGCGAACGGCGAGTCCTTGAGGCCGCTGCTCGGTCGAACCACGCCGCCGACGCCGATCAGTTCGGGGCGGCGGGCCACCTTGTCGGCGAACACCTCGAGGTCGCCGGCAATCCGTTCGGCCCGTGCCAACACACGGGCGAGCGACGCCGCGGCCGCGTCGATGTTGTTGAACAGCGTCGGGTCGGTCAGCAGGCGCTGGGCGGTGCCGTTCTCGCGGGCGAAGGCACGCACCACCTCGCGTACGTCGGTGAGCACCAGGTTCAACGTCGCCGCGGCCTCGGACACGTCCTTCGTCAGCACCTCGGACCTCGTCCCGAGCGGCCGCACCACCGCACGGATGTCCTTGATCGCGTCGGGCAACTCGGCCGTGCGGGCGTCGAAGTTCTTGACGGACTTCTCGGCCTCGTCGAGCAACGCCGTGAACCCGGCCGAGAGCTTCAGCACGCTCAGCCCGATCGCGTTCAGGTTCTTCAGCAGGGCCGTTACTTCCTTCTGGTTCTCCGGCGAGAGGACCTGGTTAACCGAATCGAAGGTCAGCTTCGCGGACTTCGCCGCGCCGGCGATGTCAGGCTCGACGCGCTTCACGGTGCCGCGGAGTTCGTCCACGGCGGGGCGGACGGTCGCCACGAGCGCCCGGATGTCGCGGAGCGTCGTCCGGAGGTTGTCGGCCTCGACACCCTCGATCGGCGGGCCGATCGCCGAAACGGCACCCGGCGGCGGGGCGGGGCGCTCGGGCCCGCCGACGAAATCCTGAATCGCCTTGTTCGTCTTCTGCACCTCGGGGATGAAGGTACGGACATCGCGGGCCAGGAGTTCGTACTCGTGGAGCGTCTTCTCGAACTGCGGGGCGACCTTTTCCAGCTTCTCGAACGACGACACCATCCGGTCGAGCGACTGCTGCGCGGACGTGAGCACGCCCGACGCCGGCGTGAGAAGGCTGCGCGTCGTGATCGGCGGGACGCCGGCGATTTCGCTCCCGGGTGGAATGTCGTCCCCGCGCGCGACTGGCTGATTGGTGACCGGGTCGAGCCTGGGGAGGAAATCGAGGGCGGTGTCGCCGTTGAGGAGGCCGCGGGTGATGGTCGGCGCCTCGTTCGTCCGCGGCGGGTACTTCGGGTCCACCGTGATGAGGACACGGACCTCGCCGGTGTTCACGTCGAGGTCGATTCGCGTCACCTCGCCGATGCGGACGCCGGACTTGCGGATCGGGGTGCCCTGCGTCAGCCCGGGTGCCTCGGGGAAGAGGACGACGTACGTCAACTTCGTGGCGAACAACTGCGGGGCCTTGCCGAACAGCACGACGAGGACGGCGGTGACGACGAGCGTCGCCGCGACGAACAGCCCGAGCCGCAATCGCAACTTCTGCTCGGCCACGGGAACACCAGAGGACAGAGGGCAGAGGGCAGCGGACAGAAGTCAGAAAGCTGGGTGCGGACGGCTTACTG
>JBGAQM010000298.1:0-7773 GCA_044220735.1 Urbifossiella sp.
GCCGGCCCCACGTTAATCAGTCCACCCGCTGCTCCGGGGCGGGGGTGGCGGGCTTCGGCGCCGGGGCGGGGGCGGCCGGGTCGACCGGCAGGGCGTCGGTCTGGGGGCGAACCTCGCCGACCAGCCGCCACCGGCCCGGGGCCCACTCCTCGTACCGGTACGTCGTGCTGCCGCTCGCGGTGTAGATGGTCACGTCGTGCGTCTTGCGGGCCGGGGCCGGCGGGGTGGTCGCCTTCGGCGCCACGTCCGGCTGCGGCGGGGCCGCCTTCGTCTCCGGCGGGCCGACCAGGCCGGGGGTCACCCACTGGCCCTTGCCGAGGCCGCTGCGGAGCGTCTTGCCGACCACCTTGTTCAGGTCCGTGACGGCGTCGCCGGCCACGTCCTTCGGCAGCTCGCGGGTGCCGAACACCGTCTCGTCGCCGATCAGGTCGGTCGTCAGCTCGGTGCCGCCCTTGATGTCCACCAGGGCGTAGGGCACGCGCACCGTCTCGGCCTTCGGGGTCGGCTCCGGGGCCGCCACGACCGGCGGGGTCGGCGGCGCGACCGGCTCGGTCTTCTGCAGCGGCAGCGGCTCGACCTTCCGCCCGCCCTCGCCGCCGGCCCCGGCCACGACGGCCTGGTTCTTGTCGTCCTGGAGGAGGGCGATGACCTCGTCGATCTTGAAGCTCTTGTCGTTGTCCGTCTGCGTGTCGTCCGGGTTGCGGAGGAGCAGGCTCATCTGGCAGCCGCGGCCCTTCGCCAGTTCCAGCACCAGCCCCTGCTTGCGGTCGGCGGCGAACGACACGGTGTTCACGCCCTGGCTCTGGTTGTTCGGGTCGATCGTCGTCTGGCCGTTGACGGCCAGGATCAGCATGTCGGTGAGGATGGGCAGGGCGGTCAGCTTCCCGTTGAGGGAGACGAACGCCAGCACGTCCACCTTCGACCCCGGCTGCGCCAGCCCGGCGGCGGCGCTGGCGGTGTTCACCGACAGGGTGAGCAGCTGCTTCCCGGTCGGGATACGGATGCCGCCCTTCATCAGGTCCTTGCGGCTGATCGTCTCGTCCGGCCGGATCGGCCGCGACAGCCGCTTCTCCACCAGCTCCTCCGGCGCCTCGACGATGTCGGTCGGCACCGCGTCCTTGCCCACCTTCTTGGTCTTCAGGTACTTCGCGAGGTCGTCCTTGCCGATCACGACCCCCACCGGGATGTCGGTCGCGGCGACGACGACGTCGACCGTCTCGACCGCGGGTTTTGCGCTCATCTGGCTGGTCAGGAACGCGGCCACGAGCCCGCACCCGACCGCCACCACCATCAGGATCAGGTTCTTCTGCTTCATGGGTGCCACCCCTCGGAGACAATCAGGACCCGCGGCGGGCCGCCGGAATCGTCTCGCGGAGGGGAGACGACCCGGGCGGGGCCGCGGCGGTCGTGCCGCGGCCCGTAACCCCGACCGTGTACGTACACCCCGCACCGCGTCCGGTCGCCCGGGTCGGGTCGCCGTGCCGGGTCGTGCCCGGGGTGGCGGCTCGTTCAACCCTAGCGGATGTTCCCGGCGTTCGCGTCGTGCGGGAGTTGCTTCCCCGCCCTCAGAATCGTCCGGGCGGGTGCGGTTTCTTCAGTTATTGCAGTCGGGCCGGCCGTACCGGCTTTGCCCAAGTTAACGCTCGTGCGAGTCCCGCCGGTTTCGTGGGGCCGGCTGCCCGCCGGCCTCGCGTGGGGTTGGCCGGCGGAACGCCGGCCGCACGGTCAGCCCGCCATCCCCAGCACGTAGGCCAGGTACAGGAGGAACCCGACGCACAGCGGGATGCCGTACGGGAGCTTGTCCCAGATCTTGCGGCGGTCCTGGGCGCGGTCGGCGGCGACCCGCGGGCTGCCGCTGGCGATCAGCTGCAGGTCGGTGAAGATCTCGCGGACCATGTGGACGTTCGCGCCCCACTTCCGCCGCATCAGGATCATGACCAGGCCGAACGCCCCGCCGGCGAGGGCGCCGAACGCGAACGCCCAGAACACGACGCCCGCGGTGTGGAGGTTCGACAGGTCGGCGGGGCCGGTCGGGCCGGTGGCGCCGAAGTAGGCACCCACCCACGCCCCGAAGCCCATCTGCATCTTCACGTCGCCGGCGCCGACGCCGCCGATCAGCAGGATCGGGAGGAGCAGCGCCAGGCCGAGGCCGGTGCCGAGCAGCGACATGGTGAACCCGCCGGTGCCGGCGTCGACCGGCACGTTCAGGTCGTGGAGCAGGCCGAGCATCCAGCCGCTGAGGACGAGCGGCATGGTGACCCAGTTGGGCACCTTGAGCGCCCACCCGTCGATGAACGCGGCCAGCACCATGCCGGCGCAGATGACGACGAGCGGGCCGAAGTTGGTGGTGGTCGGGAAGGCGAGCGCCCAGAGCTGGTGGGCGGCGGCGCCGGCGGCAACCCAGACGAGGGCGAGCGCCGGCATCCGGGCCATCTGTACGAGGAACTCGCGGTCGATGCCGATCGAGTCGTCGTGGGCGGCCGGGGCGGCGGTCGGGGTCGGCGGGGTCAGCAGCTCAGGCATTGCGGGTCTCGGGGTCTCGGGTGGTTTGTTGGGGCGACGTTCGCGCCGCGGGCCGGGCCGTCTCCGACCCGGCCCGCGGTGGCTTCGCGCTCGGGGCCGGGCACTCAGCTGCCGCCGCCGGACGTCGGCTTGATGGCCGAGCCGACGAAGCTGAACGTGCTGTTGGCGTTGCTGCCGAGCGTGGTCACCGCGGCGATGCACACCACGATGATGAGGGCCAGCATGACGGCGTACTCGACCGCGGTCGGGCCGTCTTCCTTCTTGAGGAACGAAACGAGGCTCTTGGTGATGTTGCGCATGGTCCGGTCTCCCTGTGTGGTGGTCGGTCGTGTCAATCCTGCTCGGCCGGCGGCCGGCGCGGGTTCCCCGTCCCGCGGCCGGTCGTCCCGGGGCTACGAGCCCGCGGGCTTGGTCGAGTCTGCCAACTTCGGGTTCGCGTACGTCGAGTTCGTCGTGCTCCCGATCCCGCTGACCGAGATGATCACCGCGATGATCAGGGCCAGGACGACCGCGTACTCCACAGCCGTGGGGCCGTCTTCCTTCTTCAGGAAGGCGACCACGGCCTGAGTCATTCGGCCGAGCATGGCTCCTCTCCGGTGCGTTCGCGGCGGGCGCTTCCGTCTGCCGCGGCGTGTCTCCCGCCCGCCCCCCTCCCGCACGGCCGGCGGGATGGGGCGACACGGGCGTTCGACTCACGCCCGAACCGTAGGTCACTCGTGGAATGAGTCAAATCAGCGGTTCGGGGAATTCCGCTGGATATGCCGCGCGGGCGGGTGGTAACGGCGGGCGCGAACGCGCGGGACGGGGCAGTCAGGCGAGCTGATCGAGCAGCGCGTGCAGCCGCGCCGCCGCCGCCGCCGCCGGGCCGCCGCGGGCCACCCACGCCGCCGCGGCGCACGCCGGACCCGTGTCGGCCAGCAGTTGCGCGAAGGCGTCCGGCTCGGCGAACCGGCCGCCGGCGGCGCGGTACGCCGCCAGCGCCGCGGGAATCCGCGACGGCCCGGGGAACCCGCCGAACAGCCGGGCCAGGTCGGCGGCGACGTGGTCCGTCTGGACGGCGCCGAAGTCGATGAGCCCGACGACGCGGTCGGCGGCGAAGCGGACGTGTTCGGGCCACACGTCCACGAGGCACGTCTGGAGCGGAACCGCCCGCGCCGCCCACGGTTGCAGTGCCGCCCGCGCCGCCGCGAGGTGCCGCGGCAGCACCGCCGTCGCCCGCCGCACCGCGTCGCCGAACGGGCCGGCGGGCGCCGGCCGGTCAGCGTCCCAGTCGGCGATCACCCGCAGCCGGCGGAGTACGGCCGGCGCCGGCCCCCACGCGGGTTCCCGCCACGCCGCGTGGACCGACGCCAGCGCCGCCGCGGCCGAGCTCACCCGCGCCGCCGACGGCACGCCGCGCTCGGGCTCGCCGTAGGCCCACGCGCTCAGGTCCCAGGCGCGGCCGCCGGCGACGACGACCGTGTCGCCCTCGGGCGTGGCGTGAATTCGCGGGACGAACGGCAGGTGCGTCAGGAGTGCGACGCGGGCGTGAATTGCGACGAGGCGGGAAGGCGAAAAGTCGGCCGGCCACGCCTTCAGGGCGAGGTCGGCGCCGCGCCAGACGGCGGCGCCGCTGAACCCGCCGCCGACCGGTTCCCACGTCCGGCCGGCGGTGTGGCGGCCGAAGCGGGCGGCGACGGGACGCGGGTCGGGGGTCATGTCATACCCGATCGTCTTCATCCGCGACCGTTCGGTTCGGCCGCGCGCGAAGCCGCAAGCGGCAACGGAACCACCACACCCACGACCCCTACTCGCCGACGCAGTACACGTACCGGTTCGTCCGCAGGTACAGCCGGCCGCCGGCGACCGCCGGGCTCGACAGGTAGTCGCCGCGCTCGCCGAACGTGTTCGACGCCAGCAGCTCGAACGCCGGCTTCGCCGCCACGACGTACATCGTGCCGCTGCGGCCCGGGTAGTAGATGCGGCCGCCCGCCAGCACCGGCGAGCCGTAGATGCCGTCGCCCCTGCCGACGCGCTCCTCGTACACCACCCGGCCCGTCTTCGCCTCGGCGCAGAAGGCCATCCCCTGGTTGTCGTGCATCCAGTACAGGTGCCCGTCGTGCAGCACCGGGCTCGGCACGTTCGTCCCCTTCTTGCTCGTCCAGATGCGGTGCGACTTCGTCACGTCGCCGGTGCCGCCGAGCTTCACCGCCAGCCCGCCGCCCGGCCGGCCGCCGAGGGCGTAGGCCACGCCGTCGCCCACCACCACCGACGGCACCATGTACCACGGGATGTCGGTGGCGCTGTGCCACAGCTCGCGGCCGGTCGCCGGGTCCACGGCGAACAGCTTGCCGAACGACGCCATCACCAGCTCCGACCGCCCGCCGTGGGTCGCCAGCACCGGCGTGTTCCACGCCTCCTTCACGCCGCGCAGCCGCCACGCCTCCTTCCCCGTGGCCGCGTCGAGGGCCACGAGGCTCTCGCTCTCGATGCTGGCGTTGATGACGACCTTTCCGGCCGCGAGCGCGACGGACGAGGCCGAGCCCCACCCAGCCGGGTTCAGCTGCGAGCCGACGTCGGCCCGCCAGAGTTCCTTGCCGTCGTGGTCGAAGGCGATGACGCCGGTCTTGCCGAAGAACGTGTACAGCCGGGCGGCGTCGGCGGCGGGCGTGGCCGAGGCGTAGCCGTGGCCGTCGCGGGTGTTGTCCGACTCGGGCAGCTTCGGGGCGACGTCGCGGGCCCACAACTGCTTGCCGCTGGCGCGGTCGAGGGCGACGACGTGGAGCTTCAGGCTCGCCTGGCTGTCCCGCGGCTGGCCGGGGGCGTAGCCGGAGTAGCTGGTGACGAAGACGCGGTTGCCGACGACGACCGGGGCGGACGTGCCGGGGCCCGGGAGGCTCGTCTTCCAGACGACGTTCTGGGTGGCGCTCCACTTGAGGGGCGCGGCCGTGGGGCTGGTGCCGGAGCCGTCGGCCCCGCGGAAGGCGGGCCAGTCCTGGGCGGCGGCGGTGGCGGTGGCGGCGAGGACCAGCGCGGGCGCGGCGAGGCGGCGCATGGGGGGCTCCGGGAGGTGGATCGAGCGTACCCCGCGGGGCGGCGCGGGTCAAAGCGTTTGCGGGCCGGCGGCGCGTCCGGTAGCATGGCCGCCGGTCCGGGTCACTCGGCGGGGGCAGCGGCATGAAGAACGGCGTGTGCCCGAAGTGCGGCTGCACGGTGGTGATTCAGGGCGTGCGGGTGCTCGACCACGGCCACGGGAACCGGACGCACGACCTGTCGGTGGCGGTGGACGCGAAGCCGGACGCCTGGATGTTCAAGGGCCGGGTGACGGGCGAGTTGTGGGCGTGCGTGTGCGGGGCGTGCGGGTTCACGGAACTGTACGCGACGAACCTGAACGAGCTGGTGAAGGCCGCCGCGCAGTCACAGCCGGAGGGCGGCGCGTGACGCCCGAACATTTCCCGGCGCTGGGTTGGGTGGCGGTGCCGGCGGCGGTCGGGGGGATGGCGGCGGTCGCGGCGGTGGGGCACTACGCGGCGGCGGTCCGGCGGGACGCGCCCGACACGCCGAACCTCCCGATGGCGATGCTCGGCGGGGCGGTCGGCGGGTTCCTGGGCGGGTTCGCGGCGGTCGCCGCGTGGCACGCCTTCGGCCGGACGCTCCACCCCTACGTCGTCGGGGCGCTGTTCGCCGCCCTCGGCGGCGAGTACTGCGGCGGCCGGAGCGACACCCCGGTCCGGGCCGCCCGGGCGGGGGCGCTGGCGGCGCTCGCGCTGGGCACGACTCGACGAGATCACCACGCTGGTGCTGCTCGTCATTGCCGTGGTCGTCGGAGGGGCGTTGCACGCTAGGGGGCTCGGCCCCAAGCCGGAAACGCCGGCCTGAAATGCAGCACGCCGGGCCGCATGGCCCGGCGTGTCACGAGTGGAGCGAGGGGGAGTTGAACCCCCGACCTCTGCAGTGCGATTGCAGCGCTCTCCCAACTGAGCTACCGCCCCGTGTGTGGACTATCTTAGGACGGCCCCCGCCCGCGCGACAAGGGGAATCGCCGCGCGACAGCACTCGGGGGTGGAGTGGCCCGAATCCCGTAAGAACGGCGACCGGGAAGCGAACCCCGCCGTGGGTCGTCGACCGCGTCCCGGACCTCGTCCCCTGGCCCGGGCTCCGGGGCGGTGGTAGGATGCGGCCGTCCCCCGGAGCCGCCGCCGTGACCGACCCGCCGCCGTGGCGCGACCCGCCCGCCGTCCGCACTGCCGCCGCGGTCGTCGTCGCCGCCGCCGCCGGGTGGTTCCTCCTCCGCGAACTCGGCCCCGTCGTCCGCCCGCTCCTGTTCGCCGTCATGCTCGGGTACGTCATCCTCCCCTACCACGCCCGCCTGCGGCTCCGCATGTCGGCCCCGGCGTCGCTGGGGCTGCTCGGCGGGCTCGCGGTCGTCGTCGTCGCCGGGGTCGCCCTCGTCGTCTACGCCAGCGCCCTCAGCCTCGCCGAGGAGCTGCCGGCGCTCCAGAAGCGGGCGGTGGCGCTGCTCCACGGCGGCGACGACTGGGTGAAGGCGCACCTGCCGTGGCTCCACCGGGCCGACGACGGCAAGCAGATCGAGGAGCAGCTGGCGGCGCAGGTGGCCGGCGTCGTGGCGCCGGTGCTCGCCGCGACCGCCGGGATCGTCGGCGACGCGGTCGTCGTCGGGCTGTACCTGCTGTTCCTCCTCGGCGCCGCGGCGAAGCTGCCGGACCGGGTGCGGGCCGCGTACCCGCCGGAGCGGGCCGACGCCATCCTGCAGGTGGCCGGCGACGTGAACGCGGCGATCGTCAGCTACCTGAAGGCGAAGGTGATTTCCAGCCTGGCGATCGCGGTGCCGGCGGGGCTGATCCTGGCCGCGTTCGGCGTGCCGTTCGCCCCGCTGTGGGCGGTGCTGACGTTCCTGTGCAACTTCATCCCGTACGTCGGCAGCGTGGTGGCGTACCTGCTGCCGGTGGGGTTCGCGTTCCTGCAACTGCCGTTCGGGTGGCAGCCAGTGGCCGCGGGCGTGCTGGTGCTGGCGTGCCACCTGGCGAGCGCGATGCTCGTCGAGCCGATGCTGCTGGGCCGGGCGGTGGGGCTGAGCCCGCTGGTGATCCTCGGGTCGCTGGCGTTCTGGGGGCTGCTGTGGGGCATCCCGGGGATGTTCCTGGCGGTGCCGCTCACGGTCGTCGCCGTCATCGTGATGGGGCACTTCGACGCGACGCGCCCGCTGGCGCGGCTGCTGGGGGGGTAGGCGCGGCGCGAAGCCGCAAGCGG
>JBGAQM010000299.1:0-7933 GCA_044220735.1 Urbifossiella sp.
GCACGCGTGTTGCGTTACAGGCGGGCGTGACCTTCGCCCGGAGGTGACGCGATGAGCAAGAAGCACCACGGCGGCTCGGCTCCCGTTCCGCCCGGCAACCAGCGCCAGACGGGGCCGGGGGCCGACGCCGAGTTGACCCCGACCGAGGCGCCAGCGGGTGCCGACTTCAACGAGCAGGACCCGCAGCGGCGGCTCGGCGGTTACACGACCGCCGGTGAACATGCCCGGCAGCAGCCGGGGGCGCTCAACGACGGGGGTAGCGCCAGCCGCAAGGGCTGAGACGGCACGTTCACGAAGCCCCCCGCTCCGCCGGGGGCTTCTTCTTGCGCTTCGCTTCCGGCTCGGCGGCCGACGGGAAGCACACCTCCATCATCGAGAAGTCGTCGTCCAGCGTCTCCCGGCCGGACAGCGCGCGCGAGTGGGCCAGCTGTGCCTCGATCATCCCTTCGTTGCCGATGAGACCCCCGAGGTAGCCGAGGAATTCCTCGAACGGCCACATCTGCCCGGTCGCGGCCACGTCGATTTCGAACACCCCGTCACTGAACACGACGAGTCGGGCGTCCGGCGGCACCGGCACGGTGCGGTTGTCGTAGGGCATCCCCGGCATCATCCCGGCAGCAGGTCCGTCGGCGGTGAGTTGTTCGACCTGCCCGGCGTGCCACAGCAGCGCCGGCGGGTGACCGGCGTTGCAGTACGTGAGTGCCCGCTCCGCCGGGCGGTAGACGCCGTACCAGATCGTGAAGTACTTGCCGTCCTGCCGGTCCATCGGGAACGAGTCGTTGAGCTTCGAGATGACCGCGGCCGGGTCGCGGATGTTGGTGTCGGGCAGCGACTTCGCCATCAGGAGGTTGCCGACCGACACCGCCAGCAGGGCCGACCCGACGCCGTGGCCGCTGACGTCGAGCAGGAAGATCGCCAGGTGGTCGGGGTCGAGCCAATGGTGGCCGAACATGTCGCCAGCGAGTTGCGTGGATGGCACGAACTTCCAGTCGATCCGCACCGGGCCGGACGTGAGCTTCGGGGGCAGGAGCGACTGCACGTACCGGGACGCCTGTCGCAACTCCGCGGCGAGTTCCCGCTGGCTCTCGGCGAGGCGGTGGTAGGCCTCGTTGCGTTCCAGGAGGGCGGTGTACCCGCGCGAGTGGTACTTCACCCGGGCGACGACTTCGAGCTTGTCCGGCAGCTTCACCATGTAGTCGTTGGCGCCGAGGGCGAAGGCCCGGGCCTTGATGACCGGCTCCTCCTTGCTCGACAGCACCACCAGCGGCACGTCGCGGGTCGCCGGGTTGGCGCGGAAGAACTTCACGAGTTGCAACCCGTCCACGTCCGGCATGACCAGGTCTTGCAGGACGACGGTGGGGCGGAAGGCGGCGGCGACGTCGAGGGCGGCGGCCGGGTCGGCGCAGTACTCGAACGCCACGTCGTGCTCGGCGGCGAGCATCTGGCGGACGGTCTGGCCGACGATCGGCTGGTCGTCCACGAGGAGGACGCGGACGGGCGCCGGGTCGGGGACGGGGTCGGGCATGGCGGGCTCGGATGCGAGTCGTGTCTATTACACCCCGGTAAGATGGCGAAGGGAAGGGGAGGGGGCCGATCGTGACGGCGGGACCGGCGGCGCAACCGATTCGACCGCGCCAACCTGACGTGGTGTTGCGGCCGGCGTGGGAGGCCGCCCGCGCCGCGGACCTGGCCCGCCTCCGCCCCCTCGCCGACGACCGCACCCGCCGGATGAGTCGCGGCCAGAAGCACCCGGTCCACGACTTCCTGTTCGAGTATTACAGCTTTCGTCCCGCCCACCTGACGCGCTGGACCCCCGGCGCCGACGTGCTGCTACAAGGGGCGTCGCCTAGCGAGCTGGGTTGGTGTGAATTCGTTCCCGCGGACGGCGGGCTACTCCTCCCCGCGGCGGCGTTCCCCGCACACCGCGTGGACTACCTGCGGTGGGCGGCCTCGTACCTCGACGCGGTCGCGGCGCGGGAGCCGTCGTTCGCGTGCCTGGGGCTGCACGAGTGGGCGATGGTGTACCGCGACCCGAACGTGCGGCACCCGTACGTGCCGCTGCGGCTGTCGCGCGCCGACACCGACGCGGTGGTCGAGAGCCAGCCGCTCCGCTGCACTCACTACGACGCCTTCCGCTTTTTCACCCCGCACGCGGTGCCGCGCAACCGGCACGAACTCACCCGCGCCACCACGCCCGAGCACGACCAGCCGGGCTGCGTCCACGTCACGATGGACCTGTACCGCTTCGCGTACAAGGTCGCGCCGTTCTGCCCGTCGGCGGTGGTCGCCGACGCCTTCGAACTGGCCGCGGCGGCGCGGGCGATCGACATGCGCGCCAGCCCATACGACCTGACCGGCTATGGCTACGCCCCGATTCGCGTCGACACGAAGGACGGCCGCGAGGAGTACGTGGAGCACCAGCGGGCGTTGTCGGCCCGTGCGGCTCCGGTCCGGGAGGCGATCCGGCAGGTTTACGCCCGGCTTGTCGCGGCGGTTCCGGGTTGACGCCGTCCCCCCGGACTGCGTAGAAGCGCCGGATGCCCGCGCCCCCCGAGCCGCCGTCCGCCGCGCGCCCCGCAGCGCTGCTGATCCTCGGCTGGGTCGCGTTGAACGTCGCGTACCTCGCCTGGTTCTGCCCGCTCGACCTGTCCCCCGACGAAGCGCACTACTGGCACTGGTCCCGGCATCTCGACTGGAGCTACTACAGCAAGGGGCCGCTCGTCGCGTGGCTGATCCGCGGCAGTTGTGAGCTCCTCGGCACGTCCGCGTTCGCGGTCCGCCTTCCCGCCGTGCTGTCGAGCGCGGCGCTCCTGGCGGGCGTGTTCGTCCTGGCGCGCGACACCCTCCGGGACGGCCGGGCCGCGCTGGCGACCGTCGCGGTGGCGATGGCGCTGCCGCCGGTTAGCGCCGCCGCGGCGCTGATGACCATCGACCCACCGTTCCTCGCCTGCTGGGCGTGGACGCTAGTCGGCGTCGCGCGGGGCGTCGAGCGGAATTCCGTCTCGTGGTGGCTGCTGGCGGGCGCCTGTTCCGCGCTCGGCGTGCTGGCGAAGTACCCAATGCTACTCCTCCCGGCAGCCGTGTTCGGATTCCTGGTCACGCGCCGCCGCGTCGAACTCCGACGGCCCGGGTTCTGGCTGTTCGTGTTGCTCACGACTCTCGGCTGTATCCCGATGTTGCTGTGGAACGCGTCCCACGACTGGGTCTCGGTGCGGCACGTCCTCGGCCAGTCGGGCGTCGGCGACGGGGTGAAACCTCGCTCGGTCAACGGTCTGAACGCCGCCCGATTCGTGGGCACGCAGGCCGGGGTGCTCCTGGGCGGCGGGTTCGTCGCCTTCGCGGCGGCCGCGTACTCCTGCCGCCGCACGGCTGACACACCGCTCGCACTGATGTGGTGGGCGTCGGTGCCGGTGTGGGGCGTTTTCCTGCTGGCGAGCTTGCGCAACCCGGGACAACCGAACTGGCCGGCCGCGGCCTACGTCGGGGGTGCCGTCCTTGTGGCGGGGTGGGTGCGGCAACACGGCCTGAAGCGGACCGTGATCGGTACCGCGGCGGTGGGTGTTCTCGTGGGTGTGGTGATGCGATTCCCGGCGTTCCTGCTTCCGCTCGCGCCTGATCCGACCGCCGGGAACCCGGCGCCGATCCGCAAGCTCGACCCGACCGCCCGCCTCCGCGGCTGGCGGACGCTCGCTGCCGAACTCGACCGCGTACGCGACCGCGTGGAGCGCGAGACGGGCGCCGACCCCGTGCTGGCCGGCGTTCGGTGGCACCTGCCGGGGGAACTCGCGTTCTATTGTCGCGGCCGGCCGGAGGCGTACTCGTTCGGCCCCGCGCTGGAGGACCGGCACAGTCAGTACGACCTGTGGCGGCCGAACCCGACGGCCGACGCGCAAGCCTTCCGCGGCCGATCGTTCGTGTACGTCGGGGACGAGATCCCGGCCGCCGACCGGGTCTTCGAGCGGGTGGAACCGCCGTTTCAGGTGGTACACACGGAGTTAGGGGCGCCGGTGTCGGTCTGGACGGTCTGGGTGGGCCACGGATTCCGCGGATTTCCCGAAGGATACCGGCTCACCCGCCCGACTTACTGAATCAGCCCGCCCGGCGGAGTCGGGCGGTTTACGATAAGGGGTTCGCGTTCGTGGGGAACTACACCGTGGCGTGTGCGTCGTGCGGACTCCGCTGGCAGCGGCCGGGGAGCCTGAGTACGCACGAGGGTCAGTCCGTCGAGAGCCGGCCGTGCCCGTCGTGCGGGGCTTACACGCTGGGGTGCGCCGAAGTTCGGCCCGCGGCTCGACGCCGTCGCCTGCCGCTGCGAGCGCGGCGGCGCGCAGCACCGATCGTGCGTGAGGGTCGGGGCGTCGATCGCCTCGACTTCACCGGCCGGCTCCGTTGACGTTCCCGCCCGCCGCAGCGCCCGCATCTCCCTGCACCAGTTCCAGCTTGTCATCCACCGGAACTCGCCGCCGACCACTCCGCTTCGCCGAGTTGTACGCACAATTCGCATCCCGCACGAGCCGCCGCAACCGGTCCGCCAGCCCGACGACATCTCGCAGCGCTGCCTTCGTCGACCGCCGTCACGGACCAGTTCGGCCGGGCCGCCCGCGCGGTAGACGAGGTTCGGCTTGCCGTTCGCCCACGACTCCAGCAGCACGAGCCCGAACGAGTCCGACCGCGACGGTAGGGCGAAGGCGTCGATGCCGGCGTAGAAGTCGCACTTCGCCGCGTCCGTCAGCACGCCGAGCCGCACGACGCGGTCGCGGTGCGGGAAGCGGTCCCACGCGGCGCGGAAGTTGGGCATCTCCGGCCCCGCCAGGACGAGGCGGAACTCCGCCCCCGACGCCCACACCCGCGCCGCGGCGTCCAGCAGATCGACCGTCCCCTTCTCGACACTGGCGTTCGCCAGGTGCCCGACGACCATCTCGCCGAAGCCGACGCCCCACGACTGCCGCGCCGCCGTGCGGTCGCCGCCGGTACACTCCGCTGGATCGACGCCGAGCCCCTGGAGCACGACCCGTTCGGGCGGCACGCCGCAGGCCGTCACCGCCGCGCCTTCGAGGTGCGTCTGCACGAACACGCGATCGGCCGCGCGTAACAGGTGGCGGAGGTGCGGTGTCGAGTACTGACGGCGGGTGCGGTCGTTGGCGTCGTCGGGGTCGCCGGTGTGGAGGAACGGCGTGAGGAAGAACGGCACGCCCCGACGCCGCGCCAGTCGCAGGCCGCACGCGATGGGGAACGAATACGGGAACGCGGTCGCGTGGACCGCGTCGAGCGGCTCGTCGTACCGGCCGGCCGCGGCCCACATCGCGGGGCAGACCGGGTTGCACGGCGCCGTCAGCGCCTGCCAGCCGCGCACCGGCAGCATCGAGGCGGCCTTCAGGACGTACCGCCGGCCAGGGAACGCTAGCGGTGCGAAGCGGCGGACGGTGACCGCGCCGTCCGCCTCCTCGACGGGATTGCGCGAACCTCGCCACATGTCCGTGAGTCCGACGGCTGAGCTGGTGAACACCGTCACCGCGTCCCCGTGCGCCGTCAGGAACTGCGCCAGTCGGGCGAAGTACGCCTCGCTCCCGCCGACCGCGGGGGGGTAGCGCTGGACGAAGTGGGCGACGCGGAGGGGCGACGTAGGATGATCCACTGGCCCGCCGCCTCCAACACCACCGGGTGACCCGCGACATGATCCGCACGTCGAAGTTGGCCGCGTCCATCCAGCCGTCCGCCACGATAGCCGCGGGGGCGAAGGCCCGTCAACTCAAGGCCGCCGGCGTCAAGGTGTTCGACTTCAGCCTCGGCGAGCCCGACTTCGACACGCCCAAGCACATCTGCGACGCCGCCGAGGTGGCCGCCCGCGGCGGGCAGACGCACTACACGCCCACCGCCGGCACCGCCGAGGTGAAGGCCGCCATCGTCCGCTGGTACAAGAAGGTCTACGGCTACGAGTTCGGCCCCGAAAACGTCATCGTCTCGAACGGGGCGAAGCACTCGCTCCACAACGCCCTCGCTGCCGTCGTCAACCCCGGCGACGAGGTCATCATCCCCGCCCCGTACTGGGTCAGCTACTCGGACCTGGTGTCGATGACCGGCGCGACGCCCGTCCTCGTCCACACGACCGCGGCGAGCGGCTTCAAGATGAGCCCCGCGCAGCTGGCCGAGAAGCTGTCGCCGCGGACGCGGCTGCTGATGATCAACTCGCCGTCGAACCCGACCGGCAGCGTCTACAGCCGGGCCGAGATCGAGGCCGTGGTGGACGCGCTGCCGCCGGACGTGGCGATTCTGAGCGACGAGATCTACGAGCAGCTCACTTACGGGACCGCGAGCCCGACGTGCGTCGCGACGCTGAAGCCGGGGCTGCGCGAGCGGACGATCACCGTGAGCGGCGCGAGCAAGAGCTACGCCATGACCGGCTGGCGGATGGGCTGGTGCATCGCCCCCGCGGCGGTGGTGAAGGCGATGGACACGATCCAGAGCCAGGAGACGAGTTGCCCGTCGAGCGTGAGCCAGGCGGCGCTGATCGCGGCGCTGGACGGCCCGCAGGAGTGCGTCGCCGAGATGCGGGCCGAGTTCGCCGCCCGCCGCGACCTGACGCTGAAGCTCCTCGGCACGATACCCGGCCAGGTGGTGCCGAACCCGGAGGGGGCGTTCTACGCGTTCTTCGACGTGTCGCGCTTCTTCGGCAAGTCGTTCGGCGGGAAGCCGGTGACCGACTCGCTGGCGTTCTGCGCGGCCCTGCTGGAACAGGCTCACGTGAACCTCGTGCCCGGCTCCGCGTTCGGGGCGGAGGGCTTCGTCCGCATGTCGTTCGCGACCGGCCGGCCGACGATCGAGGCCGGTCTTGCGAAACTGCGGGAGTGGCTGGCCGGCGCCGGCTGAGTCATACCCGGGGCGGTGCCCCGGGCTATGCTATCCCCGGCCTTCGGCCAGAAGACCGGCCCACCCGCTTCACCCCGAAGGGGTGGGACAGCATAGCCCGGGGCACCGCCCCGGGTGGGGTCACCCGCCCAGGACATCCCATGCCCGTCCTCTACCTGACGGAGTCCGAGGTCCGCCGGCTGCTCACGATGGACCTGGCGCTGGACGCGGTCGCGGCCGCGTTCCGCAAGCTGGGGTGCGACGAGGCGGAGAACGTGCCGCGCCGCCGCTGCCAGACCGACCGGCTGATGCTCCACGTCCTCCCCGCCGCGGCCAAGACGCTCGGCGCCGTCGGCTTCAAGGCCTACACCACCCCGCGCGACGGCCCCGCCCGGTTCTACGTCAACCTGTTCGACCCGAAGACCGGCGAGTTGTCGGCGCTGATCGAGGCCGACCTGCTCGGCCAGTTCCGCACCGGCGCCGCGTCCGGGGTGGCGACGAAGAAACTGGCCCGCGCCGACGCCGCGACCGCCGGGTGCATCGGCACCGGCAAGCAGGCCCGCACGCAAATCCTGGCGGTGTGCAAGGTCCGCCCGCTCAAGCAGGTGAAGGTGTACGGCCGCGACGCCGACCGCCGGGCCGCGTTCGCCGCGCAACTGTCCGCCGAGACGGGCGTGGACGTGGTGCCGGTCGAGTCCGCGGAGGACGCCGTGCGCGGGCTCGACGTCGTCATCACCGCCACGACTGCCCGCGAACCGGTGCTGAAGGGCGAGTGGCTGGCGGACGGGTGCCACGTGAACCTGGCCGGCTCGAACTTCCTGGCACGGGCCGAGGCCGACGTGGACGTGTTCCGCCGGGCCGCGGTTGTGGCGGTGGACAGTAAGGAGCAGGCTCGGGTGGAGGCCGGCGATCTGGTGGCACCGATCAACGAGCACGTCCTGAGCTGGGCAGACGTCTGCGACTTCGGCCCACTGCTGGTGGGGAAGTACCCGGGCCGCGGGTCGCCGACGGACGTGACGGTGTTCAAGTCGCTCGGCCTCGGCATCGAAGACGTGGCCGTCGCCGCCCGGGTGGTGGAATTGGCCCG
>JBGAQM010000300.1:0-7662 GCA_044220735.1 Urbifossiella sp.
CGTTCTCGTTCAGTCGTGAGCGGCCAGGTCAGCGGGGCTCGTCCGCGTCAGCGGGTGTGGAGCGGTCGTCGGCGTCCGGGCCGCCGACGCGGTAGCCTTCCCCGAGCCAGCGGCCGAGGTCCACGAGCCGGCACCGGCGCGAGCAGAACGGGTAGTCGGGGTAGTCCTTGCGGTTCCCCGGCATCGCCGCGTCACAGATCGGACACTGCACCTGTTGCATCGGTCCCTCGGGCGAACGGCGTGACCTCACTCCGCCTTCTTCGCGGCGCCGCCCTTCTTCGCCGGCTCCGCCTTCGGCGTGCTCTCGGCTTTCGCCTCCGCCTTCGCTTCGGGCTTCGCCTCGGCCGCGGGTGCCTCGTCGGCCTTCTTGCTGCCGGCGCGGCGGTAGTCGGTCTCGTAGAAGCCGGAGCCCTTGAAGATGATGGCCCCCCCGCCGCCGAAGAGGCGTTCGAGCTTGTTCTTCTTGCACGCCGGGCACTTCGTCAGCACCGGGGCGCTGAACGACTGCAGCTCCTCGAAGGCGTGGCCGCAGGCGGTGCACTTGTAGTCGTAGGTGGGCATGCGGGGTTACTCGCTGCTCTCGCCGGCGGGCGGCGTCGTCGCCACCACCACCATCGCCGGGCGGAGGACCTTGTCGTGGAGGGTGAAGCCGGTGCCGACCACCTGCGTGACGGCCCCCGGCTCGTAGTCGTTCGTCGGCTGCTGCGACACCGCCTGGTGGACGTTCGGGTCGAACGCCGTGCCGGCCGCCGCCTCGATCTTCGCCACGCCGTTCCGCTTCAGCACGTCGAGGAACTGGCTCGCCGTCGCCGACACGCCGGTCGCCAGCGGGCCGGCGTCGCCGGCGGCCTTCGCAGCGGCGAGGGCGCGCTCCAGGTTGTCCAACGCCCCGAGCAGGTCGCGGATCAGCCCCTCGGCGGCGAACTTCCGCTGGGCGTCGGCGTCGCGGAGCATCCGCTTGCGGGCGTTCTCGAAGTCGGCCAGCCGGAGCTTGTAGTTCGCCAGCTCGTCCTCGGTCGCGGCGAGCTTCGCCCGCACCGCGTCGAACTCGGCGAGCGGGACGGCGTCCACGGGGATGCGGTCGTCGGGGAGGTCGGCCATCGGCGGGGTCCTGTTACTTCTTCTCATCCGGAGTTGGAGGGGCGTCGCCGCCCAGGAGGTCCTTCAGTTTCCCGAAGAACCCCTTCCGCGGGCCGCTCACGCTCGTCTTCGTCGTCTCGGCCAGCTTCCGCAGCAAGTCTTCCTGCTCGGGCGTCAGGCTCGTCGGCGTCTCGACCACCACCTGCACCAGCAGGTCGCCCTTCCGGCCGCCGCGCGGGTTGGGCATCCCGTGGCCGAACACGCGGAACACCTCATGCGTCTGCACGCCGCGGGCCAGCTCGTGAACGACCTTCTGGCCGGTCAGTGTCGTGATCTCGATCGGCCCGCCGAGCGCGGCCTGTGAGAACGACACCGGCCACTGGCACACGAGGTTGTGCCCGTCGCGGTGAAAGAACTTGTGGTCGCGCACCCGGATGACGAACTCCAGGTCGCCGCGCGGGGCGCCCGGGTCGCCGGCGTCGCCCTCGCCGGCGTAGCGGATGCGGTTGCCGGTGTCGACGCCGGCCGGGATTTCGACGTCCAACGTGCGCCGGGCCTCGACGCGGCCGTGGCCGCGGCAGCCGCCGCACGGGTCGATGATGATCTGGCCGCGCCCCTCGCACGCCCGGCACGTCTGCTGGACGGAGATGAACCCCTGGTTCAGCAGCACCGCCCCCTGGCCGCCGCAGCGCTTGCACGTCGCCGGCTTCGTGCCCGGCTTCGCCCCGGTGCCGTTGCAGGTGGCGCAGAACTCCTCGCGCGGCACCGTCTGCGACTTCGTGACGCCAGTCGCGGCTTCCACCAGGTCGATGTCGATGACGGCCTGGATGTCGCGGCCGGGGCGCGGCCCCCCGCGCTGGCGCCGCCCGCCGCCGCCGCCGCCGAAGAAGTTGCCGAGAAGGTCGCCGAACAGGTCGCCGAGGTCCACGCCCGGCCCGCCGCCGCCGCCCTGGAGGCCGGCGTGGCCGTGGCGGTCGTAGACGGCCCGCTTCTGCGGGTCGCGCAGGATCTCGTAAGCCTCGGTCACTTCCTTGAAGCGGACCTCGGCCTCGGCGTCCCCGACGTTCCGGTCGGGGTGGTGCTGCATCGCCAGCTTCCGGTACGACTTGGTGATCTCCACCTCGGTCGCCGACCGCTGGACGCTGAGCACCTCGTAGTAGTCGCGCTTTGCCATCGGATCGGAGTTGCCAGTGGACGGTGGCCGGTGGCCAGTCAAGACACCCCTGCATCATAGGCAGTGGGCAGTGGGCGGTGAATTCGGTTGCCCGTCTTCACTGGCCACTGCCCACTGCCCACTGCCCACTCGCCGTCAGGCGACGGCGCCCGCGACCTTGGACTTCTTGTCGTCCTCGTCGATCTTCGTCACCATGACCTCGGTCGTCAGCATCAGCCCGGCGATGCTGGCGGCGTTCTGCAGGGCGTTCCGCGTCACCCGCAGCGGGTCCACGATCCCGGCCTTGAACATGTCCACGTAGTCGTCGTTGTTGGCGTCGTAGCCGAAGGTCGCGTTCTTCTGGGTCGCCACCTCGTCGGCCACCACGGCGCCGTCCTTGCCGCAGTTCTCCGCGATCGTCCGCACCGGCTTCTGGAGTGCCCGGGCCACGATCTCGGCGCCGTTCTTCTCGTCGCCCTTGAGCTTCTCGGCCAGCGCCTCCACGACCGGCACGCAGCGGAGCAGGGCGGTCCCGCCGCCGGCGACGATCCCCTCGGCGACCGCGGCGCGGGTGGCGTGCAGGGCGTCCTCGACGCGGCCCTTCGTCTGCTTCATCTCCGCCTCGGTCGCGGCGCCGACCTTGATGATCGCCACGCCGCCGACGAGCTTCGCCAGCCGCTCCGAGAACTTCTCCTTGTCGTACTCGCTCTCGGTGTTGTCCATCTGGGTGCGGATCGTCTGCACGCGGGCCTCGATGGCCTCCTTCCGCTTCTTCTCCAGCTTCTCGACGATGATCGTGCAGTTCTCCTTCTCCACGCTCACCCGGTCGGCCGTGCCAAGCATCTCAAGCGTCACGTTCTCCAGCTTGATGCCGCGGTCCTCGCTGATGAAGGTGCCGCCGGTGAGGACGGCCATGTCCTCCATCATCGCCTTGCGGCGGTCGCCGAACCCAGGCGCCTTGACCGCGCACACCTCGACCAGCCCGCGGAGTTTGTTGACGACGAGCATCGCCAGCGCCTCGCTCTCAACGTCCTCGGCGACGATGAGCAGCGGCCGGCGGGCCTGCGCCACCTTCTCCAGGAGCGGCAGGAACTCGCGGACGTTGGAGAGCTTCTTCTCGTAGAGCAGAACGAGGACGTTCTCCGGCTCCCACTTCAGGTCGGGGCTGTTGGCGGCGAAGTACGGCGAGATGTAGCCCTTGTCGAACTGCATCCCCTCGACGAAGTCGAGTACGGTGTCGGAGGTCTTGCCTTCCTCGACGGTGATGACGCCGTCCTTGCCGACCTTCTCGAAGGCGTCGGCCATCAGCTCGCCGATCTTCGGGTCGTTGTTGGCGGAGATGCTGGCGACGTGCTGCATCTCCTCCTTCTTCGTGAGCCGGCGGGACAGGTTCCCTTCCAGGTGCTCGACGGCCTTGGCGACGGCCTTGTCGATGCCGCGCTTCACGGCCATCGGGTTGCCGCCGATCGACGTGTAGCGGAGGCCTTCCTGGTAGATCGACAGGGCCAGCACGGTGGCGGTGGTGGTGCCGTCGCCGGCGTTGTCGGAGGTCTTTTGGGCGACCGCGTTGACCAGCTTGGCGCCCATGTTCTCGAAGGCGTCCGGCAGGTCGATTTCCTTCGAGACGGTGACGCCGTCCTTGGTGACGGTGGGGCCGCCGAACGACTTGTCGATGATCACGTTCCGGCCGGTCGGCCCGAGGGTGACGCCGACCGCGCGGGCCAGCTTCTCGGCGCCATGGAGGAGCTTCTTGCGGGCGTCGTCGGTGTAGAGCAGTTGCTTCGGCATGGTGGCTCCGGGTTTAAATGGGGATTACCCACACAGTCACAGAGGACGCAGAGGACGGCACGAAGAGAGATCAATGATTAATCTCGATCTTCCATCATCCCTCTGTGCCCTCTGTGACTCTGTGGGTAATGATTGTGTTTCTGGTTACTTCACGAGCTTGGCGAGGATGTCGCTCTCGGAGGATCTTCAGCTCCTTGTTGCTGACCTCCACGTCCGAGCCGCTGTACTTGCCGTAGATCACGAGGTCGCCGACCTTCACGCCCACGGCCGTGCGCACGCCCTTGTCGGACAGCTTGCCGGGGCCGACGGCCACGACCTTGCCCTGCTGCGGCTTCTGCTTGGCGGTGTCCGGCAGCAGGATGCCGCCGGCGGTCTTCTCCTCGGCGTCGGTCGGCTCCACCACCACGCGGTCGTCGAGCGGGCGGAGAGCGAGGGGCGTGTCCTTCTTGGCCATCTGAGGCTCCACATATCTGTGAGTGAGGGTGTGTCTGTGAAGAAGGCCCACCCGCGGCTGCGGGTGGGCGGTGATCGCGTTACATCATCCCGCCCATGCCACCCATGCCGCCCATGCCGCCCATCCCGCCCATGCCACCCATCCCGCCGCCCATGCCGTGGTCGTCGTGGTGGTGGTCGCCGCCGCCGGCCTTCTTCGGCTCGGGGATGTCGGCGATCATGGCCTCGGTCGTCAGCAGCAGGCCGGCCACGCTCGCGCCGTTCTGCAGGGCGCTCCGCGTCACCTTCACCGGGTCCACCACGCCCGCCTTGCGCAGGTCGGTGTACTCGTCGGTGTCCGCGTTGTAGCCGTGGTTTTTGTCCTTCGCCTTGAGAATCTTCGACACCACGACCGTACCGTCCTTGCCGGCGTTCTCGGCGATCATGCGGCACGGCATCTCCAGGGCGCGGAACAGCACCCGGGCGCCTTCGGCCTCGTCGCCTTCGAGCTTCAGCTTGTCGAGCCCCTTGCGGGCGTTCAGCAGCGCCACGCCGCCGCCGGGCACGATGCCTTCGGCGATGGCGGCCTTGGTCGCGGCCAGGGCGTCCTCGTACAGCGCCTTCCGCTCCTTCATCGCCGTCTCGGTGGCGCCGCCGACCTTGATGACGGCCACGCCGCCGGCCAGCTTGGCGAGTCGCTCCTGCAGCTTCTCGCGGTCGTATTCGCTGTCCGTGCGGTCGATTTCCTTGCGGATCAGCTCGGCCCGGCCGTCGATCGCCGCCTGCTTCCCCTTACCCTCGGTGATGGTCGCGTTCTCGGCGTCGATCTTGATCTTCTTGCAGCGGCCGAGGTAATCGACCACGGTCGGCTTCTTCTCGCCCTTCGGGCCGTCGCTGATGGCGTCGAGCTGGACGCCCAGGTCCTTGAAGATGGCCTTGCCGCCGGTCAGCACGGCGATGTCTTCGAGCATGGCCTTGCGGCGGTCGCCGTAGCCGGGCGCCTTGACCGCGCACACCTGCAGGATGCCCTTGAGCTTGTTGAGCACGAGCGTGGCGAGCGCCTCGCCCTCGAAGTCCTCGGCGATGAGGACGAGCGGCTCCTTCTGCTTGCTGGCCCACTCCAGCAGCGGGATCAGGCTCTTCACCGTGCTGACCTTCTCCTCGAAGATCAGGACGTACGGGTTGTCGAACTCGCAGGTGACCGACTCGGCGTTGTTCACGAAGTGTGGCGACAGGTAGCCGCGGTCGAACTGCATCCCCTGGACGACGCTCACGACCGTCTCGGCGGTCTTGCCTTCCTCGACGGTAATGACGCCGTTGGTGGCGCCGACCTTCTTCATGGCCTCGGACAGCTTCGCGCCGATGTCGCGGTCGTTGTTGGCCGAGATGGTGGCGACTTCGGTGATGCTCTTGGTGTCCTTCGGGTCGATCTCCTCGGCGATCTTGTGGAGCTCCTCGACGACTTTATCGACACCCTTCTGGATGCCGCGGACGAGGGCCATCGGGTCGTGCCCGCCTGCGACCGCCTTGAGCCCCTCGCGGAAAATGAACTCGGCGAGGACGGTGGCGGTGGTGGTGCCGTCGCCGGCGATGTCGGAGGTCTTGCTGGCGGCTTCCTTCACCAGTTGGGCGCCCATGTTCTCGAACGGGTCGCTCAGCTCCACGTCCTCGGCGACGGTGACGCCGTCCTTGGTGACGTTGGGGGCGCCCCAGCCCTTGTCGAGAATGGCGTTGCGGCCGCGCGGCCCGAGGGTGCTGCGGACGGCGCGGGCGAGCTTGCTGGCCCCGGCGAGGAGCTTCTGCCGGGCGTCGTCGGCGTAGGAGACTTGCTTGGCTGCCATCGTTTCGATCCGCCCAGGGTGGGAACGTAAGGGAATCGGTGCCCCGCCGCACAGCAAAGCCGATGCCGCGCCGGATGTGGTGGCGCAAGATGCTTTTTGGGAAGGGATTGCGGCAGACGCTTTAAAAGCGGCGAGGGCTGCTAATGCCATTGTGGCAGCGGGCGCTGCTTGGGTGAGGATCGGTTTTGGCAGGGAGCTATGTGGGGCCGGTTTCCAACCGGCCGGACGGAGGCTGGTTGTGAACAGATGTCCGACGTGTTAGCCTGTCCCGTCGCGGGCTGGGGCGGCGATCGGTGCCCGACAACCAAAGTAGTCGTGTACGGACGCAATAGCCCATCATTGGTTCGGCGCCGTAGGTGGTGGATGGCGAAAACACCCGAAGTTGTGAACTTCTACAGCGTGAGCGACGAGTTCGGGGAGTTCTCGAACTTCGCCGCGTACCCCATCACCCTCGACGGGGAACGGTGGCCGACTTCCGAACACTACTTTCAGGCGCAGAAGTTCGAGAACGAGGCGTACCGCGCGAAGATTCGGAAGGCCAATTCCCCGATGCTCGCTGCCCGGCTCGGACGCGATCGAAAGCAGAAGCTGCGGCGGGAGTGGGAATCGGTGAAGGTCGGCGTCATGCGGACAGCTGTGACCGCCAAGTTCACCCAGCACCGGGAGCTACGGGCGTTGCTCCTCTCGACCGGGGAGGCCAAACTGGTCGAGCACACCGAGAACGACGACTATTGGGGGGACGGCTGGGACGGGAGCGGGAAGAACATGCTCGGCCGCATCCTCATGCAGGTTCGGGAGGCGCTCCGTGCGACCGAGAATACCGAATCTCGCTGAGCCTCTTGCTACCGGGCAAAGGGCTGGCGGGTCATGATCGAAGCCGATCGCCTAACGCTGATACCGGCCACGGTCGAACTGGCCCGTGCGGAGCTCGCCGACCGGACCGCGTTCGCCCACCTGCTCGACGCCGTGGTGCCCGTCAATTGGCCGCCGGAATCCGCCGCGGACGCACTGCCGCTGTTTCTGAGCTGGCTCGAAGCGGCGCCGGATCGCGTCGGCTGGTTCGGCTGGCACGCCGTGACCCGCGACGCCGGTCCGCCGGTGCTGGTCGGTGGGGGCGGCTTCCTCGGGCCGCCGCAGGACGGGGTGGTTCAGATTGGCTACTCGATGCTGCCCGAATTCCAGCGGCGCGGGTACGCCACGGAAATGGCCACCGCACTGGTTCGCTGGGCGTTCGGTCAGCCGGGCGTGGACGTGATCGTGGCCGAAACGGAGTGGGCGAACCCAGCATCAGTGCGCGTGCTGGAGAAGGTGGGGTTCACGCCCGCCGGGGTGGCTGCGGAGTCGGGCGGGGCGCGGTTCGAGTTGCGG
>JBGAQM010000301.1:0-7679 GCA_044220735.1 Urbifossiella sp.
CACTAACATCGTGCAACTAGGCGACACGACCACGAATTACCAACTCCAGCCTGGCGACCGCGTCTATGATCCAGGGAAGGGCATGATGTAGGGGTTGCTGCCGCAGAAGTGCCGGAAGGGTGGCCCGTGCGGCGGCCCGCAGGTGGCCTGTTGGTGGGGCGGGAACTGCCCTGCCCCGGCGTGTGCGACCCCACGCTGAGATCACCGCGAACGCCCACGCACCGCGCCGCGTGGGTGTGACCCAATCCAACTGGCACGTCATTCGCGCATAGTCTGGCCGACACCCCTGCCCCGCACCCGCGACGAGATTGGCATGCGCGTCTGGCCCGGTCGTCCCTACCCGCTCGGCGCCACCTGGGACGGGATGGGCGTGAATTTCGCACTGTTCAGCGAGAACGGCACCGGCGCGGAACTCCTCCTGTTCGACAAGCCCACCGACTCGACGCCCGCGCAGGTCGTACCGCTGAAGGAGCGGACCGACCTCGTGTTCCACGCCTACCTGCCGGACGTGCAGCCGGGACAGCTGTACGGGTACCGCGTGGACGGCCCGTTCGCCCCGGCCGAGGGGCACCGGTTCAACCGCAACAAGGTGCTGTTCGACCCCTACGGCAAGGCCGTTGGCCGCGAGGCAACGTGGGACCACGCCCTGTTCGGTTACACGATCGGCGACGAGAAGGGCGACCTCAGCTTTGACACGCGCGACAGCGCCCCGTTCGCCCCGCTCGCGGCCGTGGTCGATCCGGCTTTCACCTGGGGCGACGACCGCCCGCCGCAGGTGCCGTGGCACGAGACGTTCGTCTACGAGTTGCACGTCAAGGGCTTCACGAAGAAGCTCCCCGGCGTCCCCGACCGCATCCGCGGCACCTATGCCGGCGTGGGGAGCGACGCGGCCGTCCGCCACCTCAAGAGCTTGAACGTCACCGCCGTCGAACTGTTGCCGGTGCATTACCGGCTCGACGACCACTACCTCACCGAAAAGGGGCTGACGAACTACTGGGGCTACAACACGCTCGGCTTCTTCGCCCCCGACCCGCGGCTGTCGGCGGACCCGAAGAACCCGGCGGCGGCGGCCCGCGAGTTCAAGACGATGGTGCGGGCGCTCCACGCCGCCGGCATCGAGGTGATTCTGGACGTGGTCTACAACCACACCGCCGAGGGGAACCAGAACGGCCCGACGCTGTCGTTTCGCGGCGTGGACAACGCCAGCTACTACCACCTCTCGCCGGACGATAGGCGATACTACATGGACTTCACCGGCTGCGGCAACACGCCGAGCCTACGCCACCCGCGGGTGCTGCAACTCATCATGGACAGCCTCCGGCACTGGGTGCTGGAGATGCACGTGGACGGCTTCCGGTTCGACCTCGCGACGGCGCTCGCGCGCGAGCTGTACGAGGTGGACAAACTCAGCACGTTCTTCGACGTGATACACCAGGACCCGGTGTTGAACCGCGTCAAGCTGATCGCCGAGCCGTGGGACGTGGGGCCGGGCGGCTACATGGTCGGCAACTTCCCCGTCGGCTGGGCCGAGTGGAACGGCGAGTACCGCGACACGGTCCGCAAGCTGTGGGCCGGCCATGAGGTGCCGGCCGGTAAGCTCGCCCACCGCCTCACCGGCTCCGGCGACCTGTACCAGCAGACCGGCCGCCGGCCGTACGCGAGCGTGAACTTCGTGACCTGCCACGACGGGTTCAGTCTGCACGACCTCGTGAGTTACAACGAGAAGCACAACGAGGCGAACCAGGAGGACAACAGGGACGGGTCGAACGACAACCTGTCGTGGAACTGCGGCGCCGAAGGCCCGACCGACGACGCCGGAATCGAGAAGCTACGGCAGCGTCAGGTGCGGAACCTGTTCGCCACGCTGATGCTGTCGCAGGGCGTGCCGATGATGCTCGCCGGCGACGAGGTGCAGCACACGCAGGGCGGCAACAACAACACGTACTGCCACGACGACGACCTGACGTGGATCGACTGGAGCGAGACCCCCGAGCGAAAGGCGTTCCTGGCGTTCGTCCGCAAGGTCACGACCCTGTGGCGGACCGAACCCGTGCTGAAGCGCCGCACGTTCTTCCAGGGCCGCCCGATCCGCGGCGAGGGCGTGGCCGACGTGAGCTGGTTCGCCCCCGACGGCCGCGAGTTGGACGACGGCGACTTCGATAAGCCGGCCGCGGTCCTCGGCTGTCGCCTCGCCGGCGACCTCATCGAAGAGACCGACGAGTTCGGCGAGCCGATCCACGGGGACACACTGCTGATCCTCCTCAACCCGACGCCGACGCCGGCCGAGTTCGCGCTCCCCACGACGAACGAGGAGCACCTCTGGCACCTCGAGTTCGACACGTCCGACGACGCCCGCACGGCCGACCCGCTTTACGGCCGCACGGTGTACCTGCTGGCCGACCGCTCGGTCGCCGTGTTCCGGGCGAAGGGGTGACGCCGTGACCGCCGACCCCGCCACCCTCGACCGGCTCTCCGCCGCGGCGCTCGCGCTCGCCGAACGGCGCCGGCGGGTTCCCGGCGCGACCTACCGCGTCCAGTTCCGCAAGGAGTTCACCCTCCGCGACGCGCTCGGGCTCGTGCCGTACCTCGACGCGCTGGGCGTCACGCACCTGTACGCCTCGCCGATCCTGAAGGCACGCCCGGGCAGCCCGCACGGCTACGACGTGGTGGACCCCAGTCAGTTGAACCCCGAACTCGGCACCGAGGACGACCTGCGCGAACTGGCGGCCGCACTTCACGCCCGCGGCATGGGGCTGATTCTCGACACCGTGCCGAACCACATGTGCATCGGGGCCGACAACCCGTGGTGGGCCGACGTACTCGAACACGGCCCGTCGTCGCCCTTCGCCGAGTACTTCGACATCGCCTGGCAGGATTCGCCGCGGCCGGGGATGAACGGCCGGCTCCTCCTGCCGGTGCTCGGCGACCAGTACGGGGCGGTGCTGGAGGCCGGCCAGTTCCGCGTGGCGTTCGAGCAGGGCGAGTTCGCCGTCTGGTACTATGACACCCGACTGCCGATCGACCCGCGGACGTACAACCGCGTGCTCGGGCCGGCGGTCGCGGACCTGGTTGCGCGGGTCGGCGTCGAGCACCCCGACGCCATCGAGCTGACAAGCATCCTGTACGCGGTCGAGAACCTGCCGCCGCGCGGCGAGCCCGACCCGGCCCGGGTGGCACTCGGCCGCGTCGTGACCGCCGCCACCAGGCGCCGGCTCGCCGAGTTGGACGAGCGCTTCCCCGAGGCCGCGGCCGCGGTCGCCGCGGCGGTCGAGCGGGTCGCCGGCACCCCCGGCGAGCCGGCGAGCTTCGGCCCACTCGACGACTGGCTCGAAGCCCAGGCGTACCGGCCGTGCTTCTGGCGCGTCGCGTCGGACGAAATCAACTACCGCCGCTTCTTCGACGTGAACGACCTCGCGGCCGTCGGCACCGAGCGCGAGGACGTGTTCCGCGCCGTCCACCGGACGATGCTCGGCTGGCTCGCCGACGGCACCGCCGACGGCCTCCGCATCGACCACCCCGACGGCCTGTTCGACCCGAAGCAGTACCTCGACCGCCTCCAGGCCCACTACGTCCTCGCCGTGGCGAAGAAGCTCGCGGCCGACGCCCCGGACGAGTACGCGGGGTTCGACGCCGAGCGCGACGAGGCGGCGCTGCTGGAGCGTGTGGCGGGGGCGGCCGCGGCGGGGCGGCCGCTGTACGTCGTAGTCGAGAAGATCCTCGCGGAGGCGGAGCCGCTGCCGCCCGAGTGGGCGTGCGACGGCACCACCGGGTACGAGTTCATCACCGCGGTGAACAACCTGTTCGTGGACCCCGCCGGCGAGGCCGGGCTCACCCGCCTGTACCGCGACTTCACCGGCCAGACCGACCCGTTCCCGACGCTGGTCTACGAAAAGAAGGCCCAAATCCTGTCGTCGTCGCTGTCGAGCGAGCTGACGGCGCTGTCGCACCAGCTCGACCGGCTAGCGCGCCTCGACCGCCGCAGCCGCGACTTCACCCTGAACGGCATCCGCCGGGCGCTCCGCGAGGTGATCGCCAGTTTTCCGGTGTACCGCTCGTACGTCAACGGCGGCGTCCGCGACGTGGACAAGGGGCTGATCGGCAAGGCGGTGTCGAAGGCGCGGCGGCGGAACCCGATGCTCGGCCGGCCGCTGTACGACTTCGTGCGAGACTCGCTGCTGCTAAGGGACCCGCCGAGCGGCCCCGCGTCGGACGACTACCGCGCGCAGCAGAAGCGGTTCGCCGGGAAGTTCCAGCAGTTGACGTCGCCGGTCACCGCGAAGGGGATCGAGGACACGGCGTTCTACGTCTACAACCGGCTCGTCTCGCTGAACGAGGTCGGCGGCGAGCCCGGCCACTTCGGGTGGGGGCCGGAGAAGGCGCACGCCTTCTTCCTCGGCCGGCAGGAGCACACGCCCGGGAGCCTGTCGCCGCTCTCGACCCACGACACGAAGCGGAGCGAGGACGCCCGCGCCCGGTTGAACGCGCTGAGCGAACTGCCCGGCGAGTGGGCCGACCGGGTGAACCGCTGGGCGCACCTCAACGCCCGCCACCGCTCCGACGGCGACGACGGGCCGATCCCCGACCGCAACGAAGAATACCTGCTGTACCAGACGCTCGTGGCGGTCTGGGACGGCGGGCCGTCGGAGGAGTTCAACCGGCGCGTCCAGGCGTTCGTGAAGAAGGCGCTTTGCGAGGCAAAGGTTCACAGCTCGTGGATCAACCCCGACCCGGACTACGAGGCGGCGGTGGCTCGCTTCGTGGAACGGATCCTGAACCCGGACGAGTCGGCCGAGTTCCTGGCCGACCTGGGTGCGTTCGCGGCCCGGGTCGGCTACCTCGGCCGCGTCACCGGGCTGGCGCAAGCGGTAATCCGCTGCGCCGCCCCGGGGGTGCCGGACACGTACCAGGGGACCGAAGGGTGGGACTTCAGCCTGGTGGACCCGGACAACCGCCGACCGGTGGACTACCCCGCCCTACGGGAAGGGTTGACCACTTTGAACGCCCCGCCCGGCGTGACCGACCCGCGCGCCAAGCTGTTCGTGGTGGCGCGGGTCCTGCGGACCCGGCGGGAGCACTCCGAGCTATTCGCCCGGGGGGAGTACGTACCGCTGTCGGTGTCCGGGGCGAAGGCCGACCACGTGTTCGCCTTCGCCCGCCGGCACGAGGAAGCGGCAGTCGCGATCGTCGTGCCACGGCTGGCGGCCGCGCTCGTCCCGGAGCCGGGCCACCCGCCAGTCGGGGCCGGCGTGTGGGGTGACACCGCGGTGTCGCTGGCCGACCTGCCGCCCGGCCGGTGGACGAACGTGTTGACCGGCGCCACCCACCACACCGACACGCGCCTGCCGGTGTCGGACGTGCTCGCCGCGTTCCCGGTCGCCGTCCTGACCCTCACCCCACGGTCGTGACCATGCCCAGCCGCCGCCTGCCCGTCGGCGCCGAAGTCGTCCCCGGCGGCGTTCACTTCCGCGTGTGGGCTCCGATCCGCGCGAGCGTCGAGGTGCTGATCGAGGGCGGCCCGATGGTCGCGCTCGGCGCGGAGGGCGGCGGGTACTTCTCGGCGCTCGTCCCAGGCATCGGTGCGGGGGCGTGCTACAAGTTCCGCCTCGACGGCCAGCCGAACTCACACCCGGACCTGGCATCGCGGTTCCAGCCGGAGGGGCCTCACCGCCCGTCGCAGGTCGTGGACCCGAGTACCTTCCCGTGGACCGACCACGGCTGGAGGGGGGTTCCGGAAACGGGGCAGGTCTTCTACGAGATGCACGTCGGCACGTTCACGCCGGAGGGGACCTGGGCCGCCGCCGCTGAAAAGCTGCCCGAACTGGCGAAGCTCGGCATCACGGCCGTCGAGGTGATGCCGGTCGCGGACTTCCCCGGTGAATTCGGCTGGGGGTACGACGGCGTTCACGTCTTCGCTCCCACCCGCCTCTACGGCACACCGGACGACTTCCGCCGGTTCGTGGACCGCGCCCACGCTTTGGGCCTCGGGGTGATCCTCGACGTGGTCTACAACCACTTCGGGCCGAGCGGGAACTACACCCGCGAGTACGCCCCGCAATTCTTCAGCACCGTCCACAAGACCGACTGGGGCGAGCCGTTCAACTTCGACGGCGCCGACAGCCGCCCGGTCCGCGAGTTCTTCGTCGCCAACGCCGGCTACTGGATCGACGAGTTCCACCTCGACGGCCTCCGCCTCGACGCCACGCAGGCGATCTACGACGACACCGCGGAATACGTCGTCACCGCGATCGCCCGCCGGGCGCGGGAGGCGGGCGAGGGGAAGTCGATCTACGTCGTCGCCGAGAACGAGCCGCAGGACGCCCGCCTGGTGCGACCCGTCGCCACGGGTGGCAGCGGCCTGAACGCGTTGTGGAATGACGACCTCCACCACGCCTGCCGGGTGGCGCTGACCGCCCGGAACGAGGGCTACTTCTCCGACTACCACGGCACGCCGCAGGAACTGGTGAGCGCCGCGAAGTACGGCTTCCTCTACCAGGGGCAGCGGTACAGCTGGCACGCGCGGCCCCGCGGCCGGGCCGCGTTCGACCTGCCGCCGCACCGCTTCGTCGCGTTCATCGAGAACCACGACCAGGTGGCGAACAGCGGCCGCGGCCTCCGGCTGAACCAACTCACGAGCCCCGGGAAGCTGCGGGCGGTCACCGCGTACCTGCTCCTCGGCCCCGCGACCCCGATGCTGTTCCAGGGGCAGGAGTGGGCCAGCACCCGTCCGTTCCTCTACTTCGCCCACCACGAACCGGACCTGGCGAAGCTCGTCCACGAGGGCCGCCGCGGCGAGTTGAAGCGGTTCCGCAGCCTGTCGTCGCCCGACGCACTGGCTCAGGTGGCGGACCCGGCCGCGGCCGACACCTTCACCCGGTCGAAGCTCGACTGGGAGGAGCGCGAGCGTCGGCACGTATGGCTCGCGCTCCACACCGACCTGTTGGCCGTTCGCAAAACCGACCCGGCGTTCCGGCCCGACACGCGCACCGACGGCGCGGTCATCAGCCCCACGGCGTTCCTGCTGCGGTCGTTCGTGAAC
The DNA here is from genome assembly GCA_044220735.1 of Urbifossiella sp. Classification (GTDB taxonomy): domain Bacteria; phylum Planctomycetota; class Planctomycetia; order Gemmatales; family Gemmataceae; genus Urbifossiella. Next base: position 7,037 of record JBGAQM010000301.1, read on the forward strand.
GGGGGCGACGACCGTTTGCTGGTCGTAAACCTCGGCCGCGACCTGAAGCTCGACCCGATCCCGGAACCGCTGCTCGCTCCGCCCGACGGCTCGGCCCGGTGGGCGACCGTGTGGTCGAGTGAGGAGCCGGTCTACGGCGGCCACGGCACCGCCCCGCTCGACACCGACGACGGCTGGCTCATCCCCGGCGAGTCGGCCGTGTGGCTGGCGGGCGGGCGGTAGGTAAGATGGCTGCATGTCTGCCCCGCCGTCGGTCGCGCTCCCGTCCGTCCCGCCCGAGGCCCGTCCGCGCCTGGCCCCGCTGAGCGGCCTCGAACCGGGCGAGTTGCTGATCCACGAGCTTTACCTCAGCGTGCAGGGCGAATCGACCTTCGCCGGGCTGCCGTGCGTGTTCGTCCGCACCAGCGTGTGCGACCTCCGGTGCGTGTGGTGCGACACGCCGCACGCGTTCAACCGGGGCGAGCGCCTGCCGCGGGCCGAGGTGCTCGCCCGGGCGCTGGCGTTCGACTGCCCGCTCGTCGAGGTCACCGGCGGCGAGCCGCTGCTGCAACCGGACGTGCTGCCGCTGATGTCCGAGTTGTGCGACGCCGGGCGGACGGTGCTCCTGGAGACGAGCGGGGCGCACGACATCCGTCCGGTGGAC
>JBGAQM010000302.1:0-7750 GCA_044220735.1 Urbifossiella sp.
GGGGGCGGTTTACCACCCGCCCCCACACCCGAGCCTCACCCCCCCTTCGCCGGGTTGGTCTCGATCAGCAGCCGCACCAGCGCGCCGACCACCAGCGCGAAGAACGTCAGCACCCCGGCCTGCGACCACGTCTCGTGCTGGCCCAGGAACGCCAGCACGTCCGCCGACCACGCCACCTTCGGCTTCTTCGGCGCGTCCGAGCGGTCCAGCAGCTTCATCTCGTCGTCGCGCGGCTTCACCACCGACGCCGGCAGCCGCTCCTCCCGCACCTCCTCGCCGTCCGGCTGGTTCACCGCGTACGGCACGTCCTCGTCGCCCTCCACCTTCCGCGGGTACACGGCCTCCGCCCGCATCCGCGGCTTCTTCGGCTTGTCGTCGTCGGCGAAGGCCACGTCGTAGCCGGTCAGCGGCCCCTCGTCGGGCGTGTCGAGCGGCGGCAGTTCGCTCGGCTGGCGGAAGCCCTCGAGCTCGTCCGGCTCCGGCAGTGGCGGCGGCTGCACCGGCGGCATCGCGTCCCGCGGCTCCTTCTTCTTCCTCGTCAGCCGTGCCAGCCGCGACTTCGTGAACATCAGCACGAACGCCAGCCGGCCGAGGAGCCGGGCGTAGCCGTACAGGCTCAGCACCAGCAGCGCGGCGCCGAACACGAGCCACGCCGCCCCTTCCGCCCGCACGATGCCGTGCAGCGCGACGCCGACGCCGACGATCGGGATGACGCTCAGCGCGAAGAACCCGAGCGTGACGCGCGGCCGCTGGGCGAGGCGGTCGAACACGCCGGGGTGGAGCGGCAGCCACACGCTCGTCGCGCTGAGCGACGACAGCTGACTGACGGGGTAGCACAGCCACACCACCGCCAGCGGCGCGACGGCGGTGAGCCACCCGCCGCCGCCGAGCTTCGCCAGCAGCATCGTCGGGCCGGCCCACAGCCCGGCGAGCCACAAAAGGTAGAACGGCTTCCAGAACCCGTCGAACACGCCTTCGTCGCCCCAGGTGACGTGTTTGGCACCGGCCGCGGTGCTCTGCAGGACTGTGAGGTAGTGGTTGGCGGCGAACAGGGCGAACACGAACCCGAGGGCGGCGGTGGCGGCCAGCGCCGGGACAAAGATGATCGCGCCGGCCATAAGGGGGCTTCACCTATGAGGATGGGGACCATCCTAACCGACGCCCGCCGCCGCAAGCCATCTCAACCCCCGCCGGCCCGGGTGGCTCATTCTGGCCCACGCACTTGGTTCTGGGAAAGAGGGATACCCCGTCCCAGAAGCATTGAGTCAACTGTAGGAATCTATGTGAGAGCGACGCGCCCCGCCCGATGGTCCTTGCCCGCGCCGGCCCCGGCGGCGAGAATCACCCCGTCCCGCCCCGGAGGCTCCGATGCGCCGCGCCCTCCTGCCGCTGCCGTTCCTCGTCGTCGCGCTCCCGGCCGCGGCCCAGGTGCTCGCCCCCGGCGACAACCTCATCGTGGACGGCATCCCGCCCATCCCGGCGGCGCTCGCCGACCAGGTGAAGCGCTACACCGAGTCGCGCAGCGCCACGCTCCTGGACTGGCACCCGACGCGCCGCGAGATGCTCGTCTCGACGCGCTTCGGGCAGACGGCGCAGGTGCACCGCGTGAAGATGCCCGGCGGCGCCCGCACGCAGCTGACGTTCTACCCCGAGAAGGTCAGCGGCGCCCGCTTCCGCCCGGCCGGCGGCGAGAGCTTCGTCTTCGGCCGCGACGTGGGCGGCAACGAGCGCTACCAGACGTTCCGCTTCGACCCCGAGACTGGCAGCGCCACGATGCTGACCGACGGCAAGGCGCGGAACAGTTTGGGCGTGTGGTCGCGGGGCGGCACGAAGCTGGCGTACACCAGCACCCGCCGCAACGGCACCGACGCCGACCTGTACGTCATCGACCCGACCGACCCCAAGGGCGACACGAAGGTGGCCGAGCTCGGCGTCGGCTGGGGCGTGGTGGACTGGGCGCCCGGCGACGGCACCATCCTGGTCGGCGAGTACGTGTCGATTAACGAGAGCTACCTGTGGCTGGTGGACGTGAAGACCGGGGCCAAGACGGCGCTGACGCCGAAGCCCGAGGGGAAGTACACGCCGTCGGCCTACTCCGGCGGGCAGTTCGGCCCGGACGGCAAGCACGTGTGGACGACGACCGACCGCGGCAGCGAGTTCAAGCGCCTCACGCGCATCGAGGTGGCGACCCTGAAGGCGGACCAGTTCGCCGCCGACATCAACTGGGACGTGGAGGAGTTCGAGCTGTCGCCGGACGGCCGGGTAGTGGCGTTCGTGGTGAACGAGGCCGGCGTTGGCACGCTGCGGCTGATCGAGGCCGACACCGGCACGGCCCGCGCCGCGCCGCCGCTCCCGGGCTCGGTGAGCGGCCTGAAGTTCCACCCGAAGACCGCCGAGTTGGCGTTCAACCTCGCGTCGGCGAAGGTGCCGACGGACGTGTTCTCGATGGACCCCGTGACCGGCAAGGTGGAGCGGTGGACGGAGAGCGAGACGGGCGGGCTGAACGCCGCGAGCTTCGCCGAGCCGCAGCTGGTGACGTGGAAGTCGTTCGACGACCGCGAGATCAGCGGCTTCCTGTACCCGCCGGCGAAGAAGTTCACGGGCAAGCGGCCGGTCATCATCAACATCCACGGCGGCCCCGAGGGGCAGGCCCGGCCCGGCTTCCTGGGGGCGGGGAACTACTACACCAACGAGCTCGGCGTGGCTGTGCTGTTCCCGAACGTCCGCGGGTCGGAAGGGTACGGCAAGACGTTCCTGAAGCTCGACAACGGCCTGAAGCGCGAGGACAGCTACAAGGACATCGCCGCGCTGCTCGACTGGATCAAGGGCCGCCCCGACCTCGACGCCGACCGCGTCATGGTCACCGGCGGCAGCTACGGCGGGCACATGACGCTGGCGATCGCCACGTACTACCCGGACCGCATCCGCTGCGCCGTGGACGTGGTGGGCATGTCGAACCTGCGGACGTTCCTCGAAAACACCGAGCCGTACCGCCGCGACCTGCGGCGGGCCGAGTACGGCGACGAGCGCGACCCGCAGGTGCGCGCGTTCATGGACCGCACGGCGCCGCTGACGAACGTGGCGAAGGTGAGCAAGCCGCTGTTCATCGTGCAGGGGCAGAACGACCCGCGGGTGCCGGCGAGCGAGGCCGAGCAGATGGTGAAGGCGCTGAAGGCCCGCGGCACGCCGGTGTGGTACCTCAACGCGAAGGACGAGGGCCACGGCTTCGCCAAGCAGAAGAACCGCGAGTTCCAGACGGCCGCGACCGCGCTGTTCGTGCAGCGGTACCTGCTCGATGAGACGAGCGGGGGGCGGTAGGCTCGGGTTCTCGGTTCGGGGCTTGAGCCCGGAGGGCGACGGCGTGTAGCCCCGGGTGGAACCCGGGGCGGGCGTCCGGCGGAGTCCGTGGTGTATCGCCCCTCGGGACACTGCCCAGGCCGCCCCGGGGTCCACCCGGGGCTACACGCCGTCGCCCTCCGGGCTTAAGAATCCGGGGGCTGACGCCCCCGGCTCGCCAGGTGATTTGATCCTCGTGGAGTGCCCCATGCGCCGCCTGCCCGCCGCCCTGTTCGTCGCCGTCCTGAGCGCGGGGTTCGTCCTCGCGCAGGACGCGGCCCCGCTGACGCCCGCCGACGCCGCCAAGAAGGTGGACCAGAAGGTCACCGTCGAGTTCCTGGTCAAGAGCACCGGCGGCAAGACCGCGATCTACCTGAACTCCGAAGAGGACTTCAAGAGCGACAAGAACTTCACCGTGTTCCTGCCGACGAAGGCCGTCGAGAAGTTCAAGGCCGCGAAGGTGGACGACCCGGCGGTACACTTCAAGGGGAAGACCGTGCGCGTGACCGGCACGGTGACGCTGTTCAAGGACAAGCCGCAGATCAAGGTCGAGGGGCCGGACCAGATCAAGCTCGTGGAGAAGAAATGACCCGCCGCGCGTTCACGCTCATCGAGCTGCTCGTCGTCATCGCCATCATCGCGGTGCTGATCGGGATGCTCCTCCCGGCGGTGCAGAAGGTCCGCGACGCGGCGGCGCGGAGCAGCTGCCAGAACAACCTGAAGCAGATCGGCCTCGCCCTCCAGTCGTACCACGACACGCACAAGCAGTTCCCGCCCGGCTACGCCTCCGGCGTCGCGGCCAACGGCGACGACGCCGGCCCCGGCTGGGGGTGGGCGGCGTTCGTCCTGCCGCAGTTGGAGCAGGGGCCGCTCGCCGCGCAGATCGACCGCGCGAAGCCGATCACCGACCCGGCCCACGCCGCGGCCCGGACGACGAGCCTGTCGGTGTTCCTGTGCCCGGCGGACAAGGACGAACTCACCATCCCCGTCGGCCCGCTCACCCCGACCGGCCAGCCGGCCGGCCCGGCCACGGACCTCGCCTCGGCGTGCTACCCGGCGGTGTTCGGCGTGACCGAACCCGGCGTGGACGGCAACGGCATCTTCTTCCGCAATAGCGCCGTCCGCATCGGCGACGTCACCGACGGCACGAGCCACACGCTGGCCGTGGGCGAGCGGCACGACAAGCTCGGCCCGACGACGTGGGTGGGCGTGATCCCCGGGGCGGGGCACGCGGCCCCGGCCGGGACGCCGTTCGCCGGGCAGGTGAACGTGGCCGCGAACTTCGTGCTGGGGCACACCGGCGAGTCGTTCGGCGGCCCGGCCCAGCCGAGCGAGGCGAACAACTTCGGCAGCCGCCACGCCGGCGGCGGGGCCAACTTCGTGTTCGCCGACGGGCACGTCCGCTTCCTCGGCGGCGGCATCGACTACACCACGTTCAAGGCGCTCAGCACCCGGGCCGGGGCCGAGACCGTGTCGGAGGGGAACTGATGCGAACGGTGCTCGCGGGGCTGGTGCTGGCGGCGGCGGTCGGGTGCGGCGGGGCGGCGGGCCGCGAGGTGATTCCGCTCGCCGACGTGCCGGCGGAGGCGATGAAGGTGGCGAAGGAGCAGCTCCCGGGCGTGACCTTCGACAAGGCGTGGAAGAAGAAGGACGGCTCGTACGAGGTGTCCGGGAAGGACAAGGCCGGGAAGATCCGCGAGATCGACCTGAAGGCCGACGGCACGATCATCGAGATCGAATGACCTACTTCCTGGGCATCGAGACGAGCTGCGACGAGACCGCGGCCGCCGTCTTCACCGACGACCTGGCGGTACGGTCGAGCGTGGTCGCGTCGCAGACCGACCTGCACGCCCGGTTCGGCGGCGTCGTCCCCGAGATCGCCAGCCGGGCGCACCTCCGCAACCTCCTCCCCGTCATCGACGAGGCGCTGTCCCGCGCCGGCATCGGCGTGACGGACGTCGGCTGCGTCGCCGTCCACCACACGCCGGGGCTGGTCGGGGCGCTGCTGGTCGGCGTGACGGCGGCGAAGGCGCTGAGCCTGGCGCTGGGCGTCCCGCTGGTCGGCGTGAACCACGTCGCCGGGCACGTCTTCGCCTGCCGGCTCGCGGCCGGCCGCGACATCTTCCCGTGCGTCGGGCTGGTCGTCAGCGGCGGGCACACGGCGCTGTTCCGCTGCGACACCGCGCTGTCACTCGACCTCCTCGGCGGCACCCGCGACGACGCCGCCGGCGAGGCGTTCGACAAGGTGGCGGCGCTGCTCGGCCTCGGCTTCCCCGGCGGCCCCGCGGTCGAGCGTGAGGCCGCGCGGGGGAACCCGAAGGCGCACCGCTTCCCGCGCACGTTCCTCGACACCGACCGCCTCGAATTCAGCTTCAGCGGCCTGAAGACGGCGGTGCTCTACGCCTGCCACGGGCAGGACGTGGCGAAGGCGACGCCGCCCGGCCCGGGGCCGAAGCGCGCCGACCTGGCGGCGAGCTTTCAGGCGGCGGTGGTGGACGTGCTGGCCGGGAAGTGCCGGCAGGCGCTGCGGCAGACGGGGCTGACGCGGCTGGCGGTCGGCGGCGGCGTGTCGGCGAACGGCCCGCTGCGGGCGGCGCTGACGGCCATGTGCGCGAAGGAGGGGGCGGAGCTGTTCATCCCGCCGCTGGCGCTGTGTACGGACAACGCGGCGATGGCGGCGCTGGCGGTCGAGAAGTGGAAGCGCGGCGAGTTCGCGGCGCCGGACCTGGACGCGGAGCCGAACTACATTTAACCGGCGAGCCGACCGCCGTGAGGCGGCAGGTAGCGGGCACGCCACCCGCCGCCTCACGGCGATCCGCTCTTCGATCGTTGCTCGCCGCGGGTGCCGGGGCCGCCTTCTTCGCGGCGGCCTTCTCCTTGCCGCGGGCCTCGCGGGCGGCCTTCACGACCTCCTCGCCCTTCTTGATCTCGGCCTGGAGGACGGCCCGCTCGTCCTTCGGCAGGTAGGCGCCCGGCCCGAGCCGCAGCTCCTGCCGGTTCCGCCGCTTCTCCTTCAGCTTCCGCTTGTCGCCGGCCGGGTTCCCCATGATCGCCTCGGGTGAGGTTTGCGCTTCGGGTCGTATTCTCCCTACTGTACAGACCCGCCCCCCAACGGCGAGGGCGCCGCGCCTCATGGACGTTCGCACCGCACACGCTCTGACGAGCCCCGGCGGCACCGCGGTTCTCGCCGCCGCGGCCGAGGCGCTCCCGGCTGGCACGCTGGCGGCGCTGGCGGCGCTGCGGAAACGCTTCCCGCCCGAGCTCGCCGCCGCAGCCGTCGAGGTGGTGACGCTGCGGGAGCGGGCGCGGGCGAAGTTCGCGGCCGCCGACCGGATGTGGTTCACCCGCGAGGCGCTGGAGCAAGCGAGCGGCGACCTCCCGGCCGCGCACCGGGCCGAGCGCCTGAAGCGGTTCGCCGCCGTGCTCGACCTCGGGTGCGGCGTCGGCGCCGACACGCTGGCCCTGGCCGCGGCCGGCTGTCGCGTCGAGGCCGTGGACGCCGACCCCGTGCGGCTCGTGCTCGCGGAAGCGAACGCCCGCGCCCTCGGCGTTGAGGAGCACATTCGCTTCCACCCCGGCGACGTGCTGACGCTGCCGCTGCCGCCGGCGGACGCGGCGTACACCGACCCCGGCCGCCGCGCCGGCGACCGCCGCTTCCTCGACCCCGACCGCTACGAGCCGCCGCTGTCGGCGGTGCTGGGACGCTTCCCGGCCGGCTTCCCGCTGGCGGCGAAGATCGCCCCCGGGGTGCCGCGCGACGCGCTGGCGCGGTTCGACGCGGAGGCCGAGTTCGTGTCGGCCGGCGGCGAGTTGAAGGAGTGCGTGCTGTGGTTCGGCCCGCTTCGCACCGCGGCTCGTCGCGCGACCGTGCTGCCGGGACCGCACACGCTCGCCGCCGACGTGGACGACGACATGCCGTACGCCGAGCCGATCGGGGACTACCTGTTCGACCCCGACCCGTCGGTCGTGCGCGCCGATTTGGTGGGGGGGCTCGCGGGGCGGCTGGGGGCGGCGCCGGTCGAGCCGGGGGTGGCGCTGCTGACGGGGCCGGCGGCGGTGGCGTCGCCGTTCGCGGCGGCGTACCGGGTGGAGCACGTCGCGCCGCTGGACGCGAAGAAGCTCCGCGACCACTTCCGCGCCGCGGGCGTCGGCCGCGTCACGGTGCTGAAGCGGGCCATCGACGCCGACGCGGACGCCTTCCGCAAGGGGCTGAAGCTGGTCAGCCAGCGCGCTGACTTGCTCAAGTACCTCCGCGAAACGGACCGCGAGAAGTACCTCGCCCTCATCGCCCGGCTCGGGCTGCGGAAGTAGCCGCCGCCCAGGTTTGGTCCGCCATCCTCCCGCTCGCGGCCGCCGGGGTAGCAACCCCCGGGGCCGCCGGACGAACGTCGTCCGACCCCGCGCCGCCGCACGC
>JBGAQM010000303.1:0-7660 GCA_044220735.1 Urbifossiella sp.
GTGCCGACAGGCTGACGGCCCGCAGCGAACGACGACTGACCCCACGGAGGACCCCGTGTTTCTCGACTACCTCGCGCTCGTCCTGCTCCTGATGAGCCTGACGGCCGTGTTCTACCTGTTCATTTACATCCACGACATGCCGCACAAGATCGCCGAGGACCGCGGCCACCCGCACGAGGAGGCAATCCACGTCGCCTGCTGGCTGAGCCTGTTCACCCTCCACGCCATCTGGCCGATCGTGTTCATCTGGGCGGTGTCGCACAAGAAGGGGCAGGCGCACCTCACGCTGGTCTCGGCCGGCGGGACGACCGACGAACTCGTCCGCCGCATCGCCGCCCTCGAGGCGCAGCTGACCCACCCGGACAAGGACCCGGTCGCCAAGTAACCCCCGCACACCCCGCACCCGAGGCGCGCCGTGGTCGAATCACTCGTCGGGCTCTACGCCCTGATCTGCTGGCTGGTCTTCAAGAAGTTCAAGCTCGTCGCCGTCACCACCTACACGGTCTGCACGGCCATCCTGATCGGCGTGTCGATCCTGGCGGTGCTGTTCATCGCCGTGTCGATCTTCCACCCGGTCAGCCACGACGGGCGGATGTACGCCCCGGTCGTGCAGGTCGTCTCGAACGTCCGCGGCGTCGTCGTGGACGTGCCGTTCGAGGCGAACCAGCCGCTCAAGCAGGGCGACGTGCTGTTCAAGCTCGACGCCCGGCCGTTCCAGATCGAGGTGGACCGGCTGCGGGCGTCGCTGGCCGCGAAGAACAGCAAGTTCGCGCAACTCGCCGAGCAGCTCGCGGCCGCGGAGGCGACGACGCGGCAGGCCAAGGCCACCCTCGTCGCGTCCGAGTCGTCCTACGACCGGCAGCTCCGCGAGGAGCACGAGCGGGCCAAGAGCCAGGTGTCGCAGGTGAAGGAGCGGCTCGACCTGACGAAGGCCAACTACGAGCGGGTGAAGCAGTCGTTCTCGCAGGGGGCGGCGAGCCAGTCGGAGTTCGACCGGACCGAGTTCAGCCTCCAGTCCACGCAGCAGGAGTACACGCAGGCCGAGGCGGGCGAGCGGATCGCCGCCGAGAAGCTCCGCGGCGGCAGCGCCAGCCTGGAGTCGGTGCGGCAGGCGCTGGCCGCCGCCGAGGCGGCCGAGCGGAAGGTGCGGACCGAGTTCACCGTCCAGGTGGACGGCCAGAACCCCGAGGTCCGCGAGACGACGGCGCTGCTCGACCGCGCGCGGTGGGACCTGGAGCAGACGGTCGTCCGCGCCCCGTCCGACGGGTACGTGCCGCAGAAGCTCCTGCGCCCCGGGCAGATGGCGACCGCGCTGGGCGTCAAGCCGCTGCTGGCGTTCGTGACCGCGGAGCAGCCTCAGCTCATCGCCAGTTTCCACCAGCGGGTGATCTCCGACGTCAAGCCGGGGCTCGACGGCGAGGCGGTGTTCGACGCGTACCCGGGGCGGTCGTTCAAGGTGAAGGTCAAGCGGGTGCTGACGGCGCTCCGCGAGGGCGAGATCGACGCCAGCGGCCAGCTCATGACGGGCACCCCGGTCACGGCAGCGGGGTACGTCCCGATCGTGTTCGACTACGACGAGGACGTGACGAACCTGAACCTGCCGGTCGGGGCCGCGGCGAGCGTGGCGATCTACACCGAGCGGGCGCACGCCCTGTCGCTGCTGCGGAAGCTCGTGCTGCGGATCAAGAGCTGGGAAAACTACGTGTTCTGACCCCTGAACCGGCGCCCCGCACCAACCGAGAGCCCGATGAACCCCACGACCACCGGCCGGCCCGCCCCGCTCGGCGCCACCGTCGCCGACGGCGGCTGCAACTTCAGCCTGTTCTCGCGCACCGCGAGCGGCGTGGACCTCCTCCTGTTCGACCGCGCGGACGGCCCGCCGGCCCGCGTCGTGTCGCTCGACCCCGTCGCCAACCGCACCTACCACTACTGGCACGCCTTCGTGCCCGGGGTGGCGGCGGGGCAGCTCTACGGCTACCGCGTCCGCGGCCCCGCCGAGCCCGCCCGCGGGCTGCGCTTCGACCCCACCAAGACGCTCCTCGACCCCTACGGCCGCGGCGTGGCTTGCCCGCCGGGCTACCACCCCGACGCCGCGCGGCGCGCCGGCGACAACGCCCCGACCGCGATGAAGAGCGTCGTCGTGGACAGCGCCGCCTACGACTGGGAGGGCGACCACCCGCTGCGCCGGCCGTCGGCGCGGACGGTCATCTACGAGATGCACGTCCGCGGCTTCACCCGCCACCCGAGCTCGGGGCTGAAGGAGCACGTCCGCGGCACCTACGCCGGCCTCGCCGAGAAGATCCCGTACCTGCAAGACCTGGGCGTCACCGCCGTCGAGCTGCTGCCGGTCCACGCCTTCGACCCGTTCGCCGCGCCGGCCGGGCGCGTCAACTACTGGGGCTACCAGCCGGTCAACTACTTCTCGCCGCACCCGCAGTTCAGCTCGCGCCGCGACCCGCTCGGCCCGGTGGACGAGTTCCGCGACATGGTGAAGGCGCTCCACCGGGCCGGCATTGAGGTCATCCTCGACGTGGTGTTCAACCACACCGCCGAGGGGAACCACGACGGCCCGACGCTCTGCTACCGCGGCATCGACAACGCGACGTACTACATGCTGGAGGGCGGCGGCGGCCGGTACGCCGACTACTCCGGCTGCGGCAACACGTTCAACGCCAACCACCCGGTCGCCCGCCGGCTCGTCGTGGACAGCCTGCGGTACTGGGTGACCGAGATGCACGTGGACGGGTTCCGGTTCGACCTGGCGAGCATCCTGTCGCGCGCCCCGGACGGCCGGCCGCTGCCGAACGCGCCGGTGCTGTGGGACATCGAGTCGGACCCGGCGCTGGCCGGCACCAAGCTCATCGCCGAGGCGTGGGACGCGGCCGGGCTGTACCAGGTCGGCAGCTTCGTCGGCGACGCGTGGAAGGAGTGGAACGGCCGGTTCCGCGACGACGCCCGCGACTTCTTCCGCGGCGCCCCCGGGTCGCTGGCCCGGTTCGCCGACCGGATGCTCGGCAGCGCCGAGGTGTACGGCCACAAGGGGCGCGAGGCCGAGCAGAGCGTCAACTTCGTGACGTGCCACGACGGGTTCACGCTGAACGACCTGGTGAGCTACGACGGCAAGCACAACGAGGCCAACGGCGAGAACAACCGCGACGGGGCGGACGACAACCGCAGCTGGAACTGCGGCGCCGAAGGCCCGACCGACGACCCGGCGGTGGAGGCGCTGCGGAACCGGCAGGTGAAGAACTTCCACGCCGCGACGCTCCTGTCGGTCGGGCTGCCGATGATCCTGATGGGCGACGAGGTGCGGCGGACGCAGGGCGGGAACAACAACTTCTACTGCCACGACACCGAGGCCAACTGGTTCGACTGGTCGCTCGTTCAGAAGCACGCCGACGTCCACCGGTTCGTGAAGCTGCTGCTGGCACGCCGCGTCCGCCGAACGACCGCGCACGAGACAATGCGGCTGAGCCTGACCGAGATGATCGACCGGGTGTCGAAGGCGTGGCACGGCACCCGGCTGAACCAGCCGGACTGGGGCGAGCACTCGCACAGCATCGCGTTCGGCGCCGAGGTGCCCGGCGAGGGGATGGTGTTCCACCTGATGATGAACGCCTACTGGGAGCCGCTGGAGTTCGAGCTGCCGCCGGGGCGGGAGTGGCGGCGGTGGATCGACACGGCGCTGGCGTCGCCGGACGACATCTGCGACTGGACGGTGGCACCTGCCGCGCCGGGCGGCACCTACCGGGCGGGCGCGCGGTCGGTCGTCATGCTGTTCGCGGCCGTCGGAACCCCGTAGCCGTCAGGCACGCCTGCCCGAGCCCGACCCACACGAGCAGCGCGGTGAGCACGACGGCGCCGGTCGTCAGCGCGCGAACCGTCCGCCGGTGCCAGTCCTGAACCCGCGCGTGAACCTCGCCGAAGTTCGCCTCCGCGGCGTCGAGCGCGGCCACGGCGCGGCCCAGCGGTTCGGCGATGCCGGGGTCCGACTCGTCGTCCTGGGCCGGCAGCGCGGCCGACAGGCGCTCCGCCGTGCGAATCAGGTCGGACAGTTGTGCCGAGGTGTCGCGCAGCCGGGCGGTGTCGAGGCCGACGCGCTCCGACGCCGGGAGTTCGGCCAGCACGTCGAGAATGCCGTCGGCGACGAGCCCGACCTCCGTCGCGGTCACGAGCGCCTGCCGCGCCTGCCCGAGTTGGCCGGCCGCAGACGCGGCCGTCGCCTTCGGGACGACGGCGCGGCGCCGCTTCGCCGCGGGCGGGGCGGCCGGTTCCTCCTCCTTCCGCTCGACCGCCTCGACCTCGCGGTGCGCCTGTCGGAGTCGCTCGGCGGCGCGGCCGATGTCGGCCTTCGCGGGGCCGAGACGGTCCTCGACGCGGCCGAACGCGCCGTCCGCGCGGCGGGTGAGGTCGGCGTGTACGACCCAGACGCCGACCAGCCCCGCGACGCACAGGGTTGTGCCGGTCGCACCGAGGACGCCGAGGATCAGGCCGACCAACCGGCGGGCGAGACGCATACCGGCCTCCGATGGTGGGGGCGCGTGCGGCAGGATGAAGACAGGTTTTGACCAGTGTAGGGGCGCAGCCCCGCCGAGGCCGGGAATGGACGGCGTGCTCACGGCGATGGCCGTCGCGGCGGTCGCAGTCGTCGCCCTGTGGGCGGCCGGGGCCATCCACTTCGACCTGTGCGGCGGCGGCCGGCGCGGCCGGCTGGCGGCGACGGCATGGCTCGCCGCCGTGGCGGCCGCGCTGCTGCTGTGGGAGCCGGTGTGGTACCCCGTCGCGGCCGTCGCCGCGGCTTGCGGGCTGGTCGTCGCGTGGTGGCTGCGGCTGCGGCCGAGCCACGACCGCGACTGGGAGCCGGCCGTCGCCGTGCTGCCGCACGTCACCCGCGACGGCGACGCGGTCACCGTCCACCACGTCCGCGACTTCGACTACCCGGCGCCCGGCGTCGTGACGCCGCGGTACGACACCCGCACCTGCCGGCTGTCGCACCTCGTCGGGCTGGACGTGATCTTCTTCAACTGGGGCGCGCGGTGGATGAGCCACCCGGTCCTGGTGTTCGACTTCGGCCCGGACGGCCGGCTGTGCGTGTCGGTCGAGGTGCGCTACCGGAAGGGGCAGAAGTACGCGCTCCTGCCGAGCCTGTACCGGCAGCAGGAGCTGATCTACCTCGTCGCCGACGAGCGGGACGTCATCCTGCGGCGGACGCGGCACCCGCCGCGGCAGGCGGCGCACCTGTACCGGCTGGCCGCGCCACCGGACGAGGCCCGCGAGGTGTTCCTCGACTACGCCGCGGCCATCAACGACCTGGTCGCCGTGCCGCGCTGGTACCACGGGTTCTGCATGAACTGCACGACGTCGTTCTACTGGCTGCCGAGCCGCCGCTGGCGGCGCGACTGGCGGGTGTTCGCCAACGCCCACCTCGACCGGGCGCTGTACGACGGCGGCCGGCTCGACCGAAGCCTGCCGTACGCGGAGCTACGCCGGGCCGCCTACCTCACCGACGTCGCCAACGCCGCCCCCGAGGTCGGGTTCGGCGACCACATCCGCCGCGAGCTCGAGAAGGGCCGTCATGGACACTGAGATCCTCGCCCTGGTCAAGATCCACGAGTACTTCCGGGGGCTCGCCGAGGAGACCCTTGCCGACGCCCTCAGCACCGCCCGGGTCCGGACCTACGCGGTCGGCGACGTGGCCCACGAGCCGGACGACCCGCTCAGCGTCGTCGGGTTCGTCCTCAAGGGCCGGCTCAAGGCGGTGAAGGTCGACTCGTACGGGCGCGAGGCCCTCCTCCGGGTGATCGGCCGCGGCGAGCAGTACGGGATGATGCTCGGGGCGCTGGCCGAGCCGGTCCCGGTCCGGGTGTTCGCGCTCGAACCGGCCACGGTGCTGGAGATCGACTACGACCGGGCGCTGGAACTCACCCTCCGGTACCCCGACTTGCGGCGGGCGTGGCTGCGGGCGTACGCGGGCTCCCTGCGGGACCAGTTCTTCGGGTCCACCCGGGCGAAAGCCCCCATGATGCTCGGGCTCGCCCACGACTCCCCGACGACCGCGTCGGCCGCCCGGCGGCTGGTGGACCGCCTCCGGGGGGTCGGCGAGACGCTCGGGGTGTTCAGCGACTCGGACGAGTGGCGCGGGGTGCCGGGGATCCGGTACCGGTCGATGACGGAGAACGGCCGGCCGCTCGAGCCGGACGAGCTCCGCCGGCAGGCGGTCGAGTGGAAGGACGCGAACCGGATCGTGTTCGACATCCGGCTGGACCAGGCGCCGGACGGCGGGAAGCGGCTGTTCGAGTTGATGGACCGGGTGGTGTACTTCGTCCCGGCGGCCGCCGGCGCGGCGGCGCCCCCACGGCTGCGGGGGCTGGACGTGCCCGGCCGCGGGTGGCGGGACAAGGTGTGCGTCGCCTGGCTGCTCGACGGCGCCCCGCCCGTGGCCCCGGCCGTGCCCGGGCTCGCCGAGGTGGCGCGGCGCACCTTCACCCTCGTCGGCGCGGCCCTCCCGCTCCCCTGGGGGCAGGCCGCGGCCGGCGGGCTCGAACGGCTCGTCCACGACCTGCGCGGGGTCCGCATCGGGGTGGCGCTCGGCGGCGGGGCGGCCCGCGGCATGACCCACCTCGGGGTGCTCAAGGCGCTCGAGCGCAGCGGCGTCGTGGTGGACACGATCGCCGGCACCAGCGCCGGCGCGATGACCGGCATCATGTACGCCTCCGGCATCGACCCGGACTACAACGCCGCCCGGTTCGCCGCCGACCTGCGGCCGTCGTGGCTGTTCCGCCGGCTCCCCGCCGGCGACCAGTGGTACCTGCTGTACAAGTACCGCCGCGGCCACTTCGACCCGATGCTCCGCCCGTACCTGCACGACTGGACGCTGGAGCAGCTGGCCGTGCCGTGCCTGTCGGTGACGGTGGACCTGGTGGGCGGGAACTCGGTCGTCCGCGACCACGGGGACGCCGTCCACGCCATTCTGGAGAGCATCAACCTGCCGGTCCTGTCGGTCCCGATCGTCCGGAACGGCCAGGCGCTGATCGACGGCGGGCTGGTGAACAACATCCCGGCCGACGTGCTGGTGGCGGCCGGGTGCAACCTGGTGATCGCGGTCAGCGTGACGGCCAAGATGGAAAAGGCGTTCGGCGACATCGGGCCGGCCCGGCCGGCCGCGGCCGTGCGGAAGCCGTCGGCCCTGAAGACGATCCTCCGGAGCCTGTTGGTCCAGAACCACAGCCTGAACGCGATCGGGGTGCAGCCGGCCGACGTGGTGATCGAGCCGGACGTGACCGGGTTCGAGTTGACCCAGTTCACCCGGGCCGAAGAGATGGCGGCGATCGGCGAGGCCGCGGCCCTCGAGCAGCTGCCGAAGATCCGCCAGCTGCTCCACCGGATGGACCCGCAACTGTTCCCGCTCCCGGCCGCGCCGACCTGAGCGTCGGCGGGCCGGACTCACGTCACCCCCCCCGGCGATCGAGGTGGCCGCGTGTGGCCCGTTCTTCTCACCGCGGGCGTCGTGTCCGTGGTCAACCTGACGCTGCTGGCGCTCGCGGCCGCCGGGTTCGTCCGCCGCGTACTCCCCGTGGTGCGGCGCGTGGCCGCCCGGGCGCCGTACTGGGGTGCCGTCGCCGTGCTGGGCACGGCGCTGGCGGCCCTCCTGGCGACCACC
>JBGAQM010000304.1:0-7653 GCA_044220735.1 Urbifossiella sp.
GGACCCGCCGCAGCAGCCGGCCGCGACGGGGGCGGCCACCACCACCGGCGTATGGTCCGCGGCCGGCGTCGTCGGCCCCGCCGTCGTGGCCGCCCTCCGAACGATGCTGTACATCCCGTTGCCCTCCTCATCCCGTGGTTCTCGGGTCGGTTCGCAGGCGCGCGCCGACCGCCCCCCGCGGTGAGGATGGTAGTTCTGGGCAAAATGGGCGTCAAAGGGAATCTGCGGGAATCTGGGCGGTCGTACCGGTTGATCCGGCGTTACGACCGTCACAGGCGGCGCCACGACGCCTACTGCCACCCGCGACGGCGGAACAACCAGCCGGCCGCGGTCAGCCAGACGACGGCGAGCGCGACCGCCCCGCCGAGATGCCCCCAGTGGCCCGTGTGAACCTCCCCGGCGAGCGCCGCGTGGAGGATGCGCGGGCCGTGATACTCGACGGCGAGGTACGGCAGGAACGGGATGCCGTTCGTCGAGCAGATCAGCAATATCATCGACACCGAAAGCAGGTAGCACATGCCGCCGAGGAACGCCGCGCGCTGCGTCTTGGCGAGGGTGGCGATGGTCATGCCGATGCCGAGGAACCCGCCGGCCACGCCCAGGAGCGACAGCCAAAAGAATAGGCTCTTGAGGATCGCCGGGTGGTACACGCCTGCGATGATCGCGGCGAGGGCGATCCCGGCTGTCGGGTAGAACAGGAACTTCGCCGCCACGATCTCGGCCGGCGACGCCGGGGACAGCGCCTGCGCCAGGAGCACGCCGCGCTCGCGCTCCTCGCAGTTAAGCGTCGGCAGGAGGTACACGCACGCGAAGTACAGCGCGAACACCACCATCCCGGTGGCGATGGCGGCGCGGAAGTCGAGCACCTTACCGCCCAACCCCTTGCGGTCGATTACCAGGTCGGGCACGAGCGGTCGCGGCTCGTTGGTGCCGCGTGCCGCCTCGACTCGCTCCTGAAGGCGGGCGTGCGCCTCGGTGACGAGCCAGGTGCCGCCGGCGGTGAAGTCGGGGTCGGCGGGGAGGTCCGCGGTCGGCAGCTTCTTGCGTGCCTCGGCGGCGAAGTACCGGCGCGTCTCCTTCCAGAACCACGCCTCGTACGGCGCCAGGGCGAGCGGGTCACCCTCCGGGTGCCACACGTCCACCTTCACGGCCGGGCGGCGGTCCGGGGCGGTCGTATCCTGCCGGAGTTGGATCGCACCCGTGCCCGGCTGGTAGACGATGACGGTGTTGATGGTTTCGGTCTTCGCCAGCTCGCGGAACTGCACCTTCAGGTCGTTCGGCTTGTTGTCCTGGAGGTGCTTCACGAGCGGGGTGGGCCGGTCGTACTCGACGAAGCAGTGGTGAACGCCGCCGACCATGCCGGTGCCGCCGGCGGCTTCTTCCGGGGCGAACACGGACAACAGCACGGCCGCGGCGACGAGGAGGACCGCCAGCACGATGCCGCCGCGGTTGGCGACGTGCCGCTGGGCTTCCTTCACGACCAGCGCGTGGAGCACGTACGGACGCATCAACGGACCCCGGGGCCGCTACTCGAACGCCTGGCCGGTCAGCTTCAGGAACGTCGCGTGGAAGTCGAACTCGCGCGTCCGCATGGTGGCGACGCCCCCGGCGGTCACGAGATCGGCCAGTTCGCGCCGGCTCCCGTCGGCGTCCAGGTCGAAGATGACGCGCTCGCCGTCGGGGCGGGTCACGTCCACTTTCCGCTCGGTGTGGGCCTGTTTCAGCGCGAGCGGCGAGTCGAGGGCCACGAGCTTGCCGCGGCACACGATGCCGACGCGGTCGCAGATGCGTTCCACCTCGTCCATGTCGTGCGTGGTCAGCACGATCGTCGCGCCGTGCTTCACCCGGTCGCGCAGGATGCGGTGGACGACCTCGGCCGAATGGATGTCGAGGTTCGCCGTCGGCTCGTCCAGGTAGAGCACCGGCGGCTCGTGGAGTAGCGCTCGCGCCAGGAGTAACTTCTTGCGCATCCCGAGGGAGTAACCCCGGACCGGCAGGTCGGCGACCTCGCCGAGCTCGACCATCTTCAGGCAGTCCGTGGCCCGGCGGCGCGGGACGCCATAAAGGCGGGCGAAGAACTCGAGGTTCCGGCGGCCGGTGAACTCCTCGAAGTGGTTCTCGCGGTCGGGCACGTAGCCGAAGATCGGCTTGACCTTCGCCCACTCGCGGATGACGTCAAACCCGCCGACCGTGACCGTGCCTCCGGACGGCCGGCGCTGGCCGATGAGCACGCGGATGGTGGTGGATTTGCCAGCGCCGTTCGGGCCGAGGAGGCCGAACAGTTCGCCGCGGCGGATGTCGAGGTCGAGCCCGTCCACGGCCGCGAACGAGCCGTAGTGAACCCGCAGGCCGGACAGGCGGATCATCGCGTCGGAAGACATCACCACCGAGGATAGAACAGGAAAGGAATCGTTGCCGCTCACGGCTACGCGCGACGCGAAGCCGCGGGCGTTCGCGTCAGTTCCCGGGCGACTTCGCAGCCGTCAGAAGTCCCCGCGACCGCATCCAGTCCGCGAGGCGGTCCGGCCAGGTCGCCACCGACGGCTCTCCGCCGGTCCACTTCGGGTCGCGGCCGAGGCCGACGCCGTGACGCCCCTTTTCGTAGACGTGCAGCTCACACGGCACACCTGCCGACTTGCAGGCCAGGTAGAACCGCACCGCGTGCTCCGGCATCACGGCCTTGTCCTCGCTCGTGTGAAAGATAAACGTCGGCGGCGTCTCCTTCGTCACCTGCTTGTCGTTGCTCAGGTGTTCGACCAGCTTCGCGTCCGGGTTCGCGCCAAGCAGGTTGTTGCGGCTGCCGACGTGGGTCAAGCCGGTCTCCAGCGACACGACCGGGTAGGCGAGAATCGCGAAGTCCGGCCGGGAGTGCTGGATTTGAACCGGGTCGGTGCTCGCGAGTCCCTTCTTGTCGAAGTGCGTGGCCGCGGTACTGGCGAGGTGTCCGCCGGCCGAGAAGCCCATGATGCCGACGCGATCCGGGTTCACGCCGTACTCACCCGCCCGGTGGCGGACCAGCCGGATGGCGCGCTGGGCGTCCTCCAGCGGCGCCGGATGAAGCGGGCCGGGGCGGTCCTTCGTGACGATGCGGTACTTGAGCACGAACGCCGTGACGCCGAGGCCGTTCATGTACTCCGCGACCTGCTTCCCCTCGTGGTCGTCGGCGAGAAATCCGTAGCCGCCACCGGGACAGATCACGACCGCGGTGCCGTTCGCCTTCCCGGCCGCGGGGCGGTAAACGGTGAGGTGCGGCTTGTCGGCCGCAGAGTCGCCAACCGCGTGCGGCGCCTTCCCCTCCCACAGGGGCACGATCGGCGGGTTCGTCTGTGGCTGTCCCGGCAGTAGGGCGACGAGTAGGAGAGGGGCGGAGAGCATGGAGGCTCCGGGGGCACGGGGAGGGATATCGACCAGGCCTAGACCTCGCGCTTCGCCCTGGTGGCGGCGTAGCCTGCTTCCAGGCCTGTCATCAGGCCCGGCAACTTGTCCATCAGCCGCTTCACGGGCCGCGTCTCGACGCGGCTCAGTGTGTACGCCGTCAGCAGCGGCAGGGCGATCGTCGAATCGACGTAGCACGTCACCGAGTCGGGGAGCTTGTCGGGGTCCACCTTGCCCCACGTCATGGCCTCGCTCGGCGTCGCGCCGCTGAGGCCGCCGGTGTCCGGGCGGGCGTCGGTGAACTGAAGGAAGTAGTCGTGCCCGGCTTCGGCGAGACCCAGCACCTCCTGAATCTGAGGCTCGGTCTGCAACATGAAGTTCTTCGGGCTGCCGCCGCCGAGAATGAGGACCGAACTCGTGCCGCCGCTCACCTTCGCGTCCCACACGAGCGCCGCCGACTGGTTCACGTCGCGAAGCGGGTCGATCCGCAGGGCCGAGCCTTCGAGCGTTAGCGCGGCCAGGTTCATGCCGATCGAGCTGTCGCCGGGCGAACTGGTGAACGCCGGCACGCCAGCCCGGTAGCACGCGGCCAGGAGACTCTTGCCGCGGCGGCCGGTCTGGTCCTCGCGCTCGGCGAGGTACTTGCCGACGAGGTAGTGGAACTCCGCCGTGCCGAACGTGTGCTGGAAGGCGTCGCCGCGGCACAGCTGGCGGAAGAAGGCGTCGGTGCCGAGAAGGTTGTCGTAATCGAAGACGATGTCGTAGATGCGGATGACCTGGTTCTCGCGCAACTCCAGGTCGGGGAGGTTCGGGCCGGCCTGGAACAGGTCCATGCCAAGGGCGTAGTGCGTGTCGTGGTACAGGTTCGCCCCGGTGCTGACGATCCAGTCCACGTACCCGCCCTCGACGAGCGGCACCAGGCAGCTCATGCCGAGCCCGGCGGGGGTCAGCGCGCCGCTGAGTGCGAGGCCGACCGTGCCGTTCGTGGCGAGCATTTTGCGGGCGAAGAGCTGGCAACCCTCGCGGAGCCGGCCCCCGTTGTACGACAGAAACGCGCTGTCGATGAGGTCGGCGGCACCGACCCCTGCACCCACCGCGGGCGGGTCGATCTTCTGGCGGCTGATGCGGTGGAGGAACTGCTTGTTGGCGTCGGTGCCGGCGTGGCGGTCGTAGTGCGGCTTGTGCGGGTGCATCGCGGCTCGGCGTCGGAGGCGGGGGCAACCCGGTGATTGTAGGCGCGGCCGAGCCTACTTCTTCTTCCCACCCAGGCCCAACTCGCGGCACGCCCGTTCGACCTCGTCGAACGTCCCGAGTGCCTCGCCGGGGTAGGTGACGAAACCCTTCCAGGTCAGCATTTTCGAGCCGTCCTGGTGCGTGCCGGTGAGTTTCACGTCGAGCGTCCCCTGGTCCCCACAGCCGGGGCAGACGTAGAGCTCGACCAGCACGGACTTCTTCCCGTCGGCAGGGACGAGGAGGCCGGTCGGCACGCCGGCTCCGACGGCGGGCACCGCGTACCCGGGTTCGACGCGGTACGGGCCGAGCTTTCGCTTCTGCTTCCAGCGGTTACACTCCGCGCAGAACGGCGAGCCGACGCACACCGACGCCAGAGCGGCAGCGCCCGCGGCGGTGATGATCGCTTCGATTGCCCAGTAAATGATGCTGCCGGTGTAGCCGATGCCGTTTCCGGCCGCACCGCCACCGGCATTGCCGAAGCGCACGCCCTCGGTCGCCTTCAAGTCCATGTACTCCCAGAAGTCGATCGGTGGGGCGTTTCCGGCTCCGACGAACGACAGGTAGAACACGTAGTGGACGACGACGTACGACCCGAGGCCACAAGCTGCCCCGACGAGCGCGAGGCCTTTTTGGTAGCGGCACTTCAACAGTCGGGCGGGAACGCCGGCCCCGGCGCCGACCACGACGCCGTGCAGCAGGGGGAACACGACGACGATCCAGAACGCCGACCGCACGAACGCTGCCCCCACGCCGAACACCAGTGCCGCCAGCAGCCCGCCGAACGCCGCCCCGCCGAGCCCGAACGGCGGCCCACCGCGAGTCGCAGTGTACAGCAGCACCGGGAACTGACGTTGCGGATTCGACCCGGGCGTCGTGGTCGCGTCGCTCATTCGTTCGTCTCGGCCAGAAGCCGGGCGTAGTCGGCGGGCGTGTTCACGTTCCGGAGCGCGTCGTGTCGCGGGTCCACGTCCGCGAGTTCGTCCGGCCAGACCTGCCGCGTCGAGACCCGCTCGAGCAGACCGCCGAGTCGAAACCGTCCGGCATCGAGAAGATTGTGAATCTCCGCCAACACGCCGACAGCATACACCCCCGGGAGCGGACGGGGAACGTCGGCCACGACCGGGACACACGCCGCGGCCGCCCCTCGGAGGTCGATCAACCGGCGAAGGAGGTCGGCGGTGAGCATCGGGCAGTCGCACCCGGTGACGACCGCGGCGTCGGCCCGCCCGTCGAGTGCGGCGAGTCCCGCCGCGAGACCTTGAAGCGGGCCGTTCCCTTCGGCCTCGTCGCAGACGATGTCCACACCGATCGGACAAGGCGGGAGGTCCTGCCCCACTGCCGCGACGACGACGACGGGTTCAACGACGGTCGCGACGACGCGGAGCACGCGTGTCAGCATCGGCTCGCCGGCGACGGGGAGCCAGCACTTCGGCTGCCCCATCCGCGACGACCGGCCGCCGCACAGAACGATTCCGCCGGTCGTCGGTCGCATCGGCTCCGGCCCTCGGGTAGGCTGTGGCATCGTACCACCCTGGCGGGTTCGGAGTCGCCCGTGTCCGGTCCGTATCGCGTCGCGGTCGTCGGGGCGGGGGTGGCCGGGGCCGCCGTCGCGTACCTGCTCGCCCGCGACGGGCACCGGGTCACGCTCCTCGAACAGGCTCCGGACCCCGGGCCGATCGGCGCCGGCGTGCTGCTCCAGTGCTCCGGGCAGGAAGTGCTGCGGCGCATCGGCGTGCTCGACGAGGTGCTCGCCCACGCGGCGGAACTGGAGGAGCTGCACGCCCGGCACCTCTCCGGTGGCACGCTGATTCGCACCCGCTATCCCGATCTGGACCCGAACTGCCGCGCCTACGGGGTTCACCGAGGCGTCCTGTTCCGCACGCTGTACCGGCTTGTTGCCACCCAGTCGATCGACGTGCGGGTCGGATGCGAAATCACCGGTCGTGAGCGCGGGACGGGGGGCGAGTTCGTCCGGGAACGGGGCGGCGTCGCGCACGGGCCGTTCGACCTGGTGGTCGTCGCGGATGGCTCCCGGTCGCGGTTGCGGGAGGTATTCGGCTTTCGGGCCCGCGTCCACCGGTATTCGCACGGGACGCTGTGGGTGACCGGCCCTTCAACGACGGTTCGGGGTAAGCTCCTCCAGGTCGTCCGTGGTTGTCGGCAGATGCTCGGGCTCCTCCCACTCGGCGACGGACTCTGCTCACTGTACTGGGGGCTCCCGGTCCGCGACTTCGCGGCGGCGAAGGCACGCGACCTGGGATCCCTGAAGGCAGAAATGCTGGCTTTCGCCCCCGAGGCCGGCGAGCTTCTCGACTTCGTCCACGACCGCGAACAGCTCTTGTTCACGGGCTACCAGCACGTCTGGCTGCGCCGCAGGCACGACGACCGGGTCGTCCTCATCGGCGACGCCGCGCACGCGATGAGCCCGCACCTCGGGCAGGGGATCAACCTCGCACTCGTGGACGCCTGGCGCCTCGCCGACGCCCTCCGCACGCATCGGTCCCCGGCGGCGGCGTTTCACGCCTTCACCCGACAACAGCGCGACTACCTCCGCTACTACTCCGTCGTCACCTACCTGCTGTCGCCGTTCTTCCAGTCCGACTGGCCGGTGCTCGGCTGGGGCCGCGACCTTGCGCTCCCGGTCCTCCCGCTGGTGCCGTGGGTGAAGCGGCAGATGCTCCTGACCGTGACCGGCCAGAAGGGCGGCTTCTTCCGCGGGCGGATGACGGTCTGACTGGCTCGTAGAATCTCGGGACCGTACCCCGGGAGGCCACCCGTGCCGCAAATCCTGCTCGTCATCGGCGACGCCGCCGAAGTACTCGACACGTTCTACCCGCTCCACCGCCTCCAGGAGGAGGGGTACACCGTCCACGTCGCGGGGCCGGACAAGCGGCCCTATCACCTGGTGTTGCACGAACGGCCGCCGGGCTGGGACATCACCGAGGAGCGGCCCGGGTACCACCTTGCCGCCGACGTGGCCTTTCGCGACGTGGACTCGGCCGCGTACGCGGGCCTCGTCATCAGCGGCGGTCGGGCGCCCGAGTA
>JBGAQM010000305.1:0-8908 GCA_044220735.1 Urbifossiella sp.
GCCGGCCCCACGGCCTAGACCCGTCCCGAAAGTACCGCATGTCGCTAAGCGTGTTCGACCTGTTCAAGATCGGCATCGGGCCGTCCAGCTCCCACACCGTCGGCCCGATGTGGGCGGCGCTCCGCTTCGTCCGCGGGCTCGGCGACCGGCTCGCGGACGTGCGGCGCGTCCGCGCCGAGTTATTCGGCTCCCTCTCGGCCACCGGCCGCGGGCACGCCACCGACAAGGCGGTCCTCCTCGGCCTGTCCGGCGAACAGCCCGACACCACCGACCCCGACGGCGTCGATCCGCTGGTGGACGTGATCCGCGGCACCGGGAAGCTGCGCCTCGCCGGCCGCGTCAGCATCCCGTTCCACGAACCCGACGACCTCGTCTTCCACGACCACAGCCTGCCTCGACACCCGAACGGCCTGCGCTTCACGGCGTTCGACGCGGCCGGCGCCGGGATCGCGTCCGACACTTACTACTCGGTCGGCGGCGGGTTCGTCGTCAGCGAGGCGGAGGCCGAGGCAGGTGAGGTCGGCGGGAACGAGCCGGCCGGCCCCCTGCCCCACGACTTCCGCTCCGCGACTGAGTTACTCGACATCGGCCGCCGCACCGGGATGAGCATCGCCGAAATCGTCCGCGAGAACGAGAAGGCGTGGCGCCCGCCCGCGGACACCGACGCCGGCCTCGACCGCATCTGGGCCGTGATGGAATCCTGCATCGAGCGCGGCTGCCGCACGAGCGGCGTCCTCCCCGGCGGGCTCGGGGTCGAGCGCCGGGCCGCGAAGTTGTTCCGCACCCTCAGTACCCGCCCGACGATCCCCGACCCGCTCGCCGGGCTCGACTGGGTGAGCCTGTTCGCCCTGGCCGTGAACGAGGAAAACGCCGCCGGCGGCCGCGTCGTGACCGCCCCCACGAACGGGGCGGCCGGCGTCATCCCGGCGGTGCTCGCGTACTACAAGCGATTCGTTCCGGGTGCCGACGCGGCCGGGGTGCGGACATTCCTCTTTACGGCGGCCGCGGTCGGGATGCTGTACAAGCGGAACGCCTCTCTCTCGGCCGCGGAGATGGGGTGTCAGGGCGAGGTCGGGGTGGCGTGCAGCATGGCCGCGGCCGGGCTCGCGGCCGTGATGGGCGGCACGAACGAGCAAATCGAGAACGCCGCCGAGATCGGCATGGAGCACAACCTCGGGCTGACGTGCGACCCGATCGGCGGGCTAGTTCAGGTGCCGTGCATCGAGCGGAACACGATGGGCGCGGCGAAGGCGATCAACGCGGCGCGGCTGGCCGTGCTCCACGGCGACGGCACCCACCGCGTCCCGCTCGACCGGGTGATCGAGACGATGCGCCAGACCGGCAACGACATGCACAGCAAGTACCGAAACGTCCCGCGGCGGCTGGCGGTGAACGTCGCAACCGCTGAGCCGGGGCCGGCTTCCAGCCGGCCAGGTCGATCCGGCCGGCTGGAAGCCGGCCCCACGGAAACCCCGCGAATGCGTCGTCGAACTCGAAGTCTGGCACGTCCGGTGCATCGCCCTGGGCGGACCGTCACCCACGCCAGCCACTCCTGCACCGACACCGACAACGTCGTCGTCCGGTGCGTCCTCGCCGACGGCACCGTCGGCCACGGCGAGATGTGCCGCGTGACCACGTCACGGGCGAGACCATCGACCCCGCCTCGAACTCCTCCGCACCAGCGACGTCCCCGCAACTCGCCCTGCATCGACTTCGTCGCGGCCGTCCACCTGGCCGAGCAAGGAAACTCGCCCCGTCCTCGGCGACGACCGGCTCATCCAGGGAACGCCGCCCGGTGTGCCCTCGAACTCGCCGTCCTCGACGCAAGGCATGGCGGGGCGTTCGGCGAGCTGCTGATGAACGTCACCCGCGCCGTCGCCCCCGACCCAGCCGAGCCGCGCTGCGTCCGCTACAGCGGCGTCATCGGCAACCCGAAGGGTGGAAGGGTTGCGTCTACCCGCTCGTCTACCGCCTCGCCGGGTTCGAGCAGGTGGAGCTGAAAGCCGGCATCCCTGGCACCGACGACGTGAGCTGCACGAAACGCACCCGCCGGCTGGCCGAAGATGAACCTCCGCATCGACGAACGAGGCGGACCGCCGCCGAGGCCGCGGACAGGATTCGGGCGCTGGAGCCAGCCGGCATCACGAGAGCGCCGGAGCAGCTGGTGCCGCACGAGGAGGTGTCGGGGCTGGCCGCGGTGCGGAACGCGATCTTCGTACGCGACGGCGTGCTCGACGAGTCGTTGCAGGCGCAGGACGGCGGCGGTCGCGGGCGGTAGTGACCCACCCAACCTGCGGCTGTCGAAGTGCGGCGGGCGATCCCGAGCCTGCGGCTACAGCAGCTGGCGAAGCGGGCGGCCTTGGCTACCAACTCGGTTGCCAGGCCGGCGAGACGGCATCCGTCCGCCGCAGCGCCATCGCCACGAGCGTCGGCGGCATCCGCTGGTCGAAGGCTCCTACGACACCCTGTCCGCGACGTGCACTTCACCGCCGAGGACTCCCGGACCTTCGCTGAACGGCACCGCCCTGATGCTCGTCGAGCAGAAGGTTGGGCGTGACGCTGAAGCCGGCGATGGACCGGGTGACGCGCGGCGGCGGGTGTCGAGCACTTGATCGTGGAGGCCGGTTTCCAACCGGCCGGCAATGGCCGGTTGGAATCCGGCCCCACTATTCTCACCGCATGAGCGACGCCCGCCTTTCGCAGTTCCGCGCCTCCGACGGCTACCGCTTCTACACCCGCTTCTACCCCGCGGCCGGCGAGCCGCGCGGGCGCATCGTCTTCGTCCACGGCATCCGCAGCCACGGCGACTGGTACGTGCGGTCGTGCGCCGCCTTCGCCGCGGCCGGGTTCGAGGTCCACTTTCTCGACCGCCGCGGCGCCGGCCTCAACACCGCCGCCCGCGGCGACGCCCCGTCGTTCCGCCGCCTCCTGGACGACGTCGCCGAGTACGTACAGAGCCTCCGTGCCGAGCGGGGGTGGCTGCCGATCGTCCTCGGCGGCATCTCGTGGGGGGGGAAGCTGGCGGTCGGCCTGCCCTACCGCCGACCGGGACTGATCGACGGGATGGTGCTGCTGTGCCCCGGGTTGGTACCGAAGGTGGCGCCGCCATTCGTGACGCGGGCGCGAATCGCACTCGCGCGGGTGTTCCGGCCGGGGAAGTTCTTCCCGATCCCCCTGAATGAGCCGGAGCTGTTCACGGCCGACCCGAGCTGGCAGGAGTACATCGCACACGAGCCGCACGGGCTGCGCGAAGCGACGGCCCGGTTCCTGTTCGCCAGCTTCGGGCTCGACATCTACCTCCGCCGCGCCGCGAAGCGCGTGCGCGTGCCGACGCTGCTGGTGCTCGGCGAGCACGACCGCATCATCGACAACGCGCAAACGCGGCTCAACGCCGGCCGCTTCGGGCGGCCGGTGGAGTTGCTCGACTACCCCGGGGCGTACCACACGCTCGAGTTCGAGCCGCCGGGGCACCCGTGGGTGAGCGACGTCACGAACTGGGTGGAACGACGGCTCGGGGTCTAGCGGATCGCCGATGCGCCGACGATGAGCAGGAGCATGGCGACGACGCCGACAGCGAGGAACCACAGCGCCACGTGCTCCTTCGGCCGCTTCCCGGCGGCGAGGGCGTTGGCCCGCGCTTCCTTGCGGTGCTGCCGCCGTTCCGCGTCGTGACGGGCGTGCTTGGTCGCGCGACTCATGGGCCGGGCCTCCGGGCGGCGTGCGCCGCCGTGCCCCCGGTGAGGGGGCGGGCCGCGGGTCGGACGCCGGACCGGTCGGAGAGGACCCCGCGGCCCTGTAACATGCTCCTGAACCATACACCTGCGGCGGCGTCCTGTCGAGCGTCAACCCAGGTATCCCGAAGTGCCGGCGCCGCCGACCGTTGCCGCCGGCGGACGCCCGAACGGCGTTCATTCTAACTGCGTGACATGTTCCCGCGCCCCGGAGTGGGGGCGGTGGGAGAATCATCCGCGGTCGGGTCCGGGCTTCTTCGGCTTGGCCAACCCCGCCTTCTCGAGCAGCGACTGGCCGAAGATGTTCTCCTCCTCGGCGAACACGTCGTCGATCGAGGTTCCCTCGGCGAACTCGTACTGGATGGTGTACTTGTGGCCGGCGATGCCGATCTCGTCGCCCGGCCGCAGCGGCCGCCGCTCTTGAACGACAGCTCGGCGTGGACGCTCGACACGTTCTGGAACTTCAGGCAGATGTCGCACGACTCGCGCCGGCCGAGCGTCATCACGTCGGAGATGAGGGGGATGGCGTCGCCGCCGCCGACCGGCACCAACTCGCCCCGTCGCGTACTCGCCATGAGTAAAAGCCTTGCCCGAATCCGGGCGTGAATGGGAATGAATCCGGCCGGGAGCCACTCCCGACCGTCGCGCCATGTTAGCCGGTTGGGACGCCGGAGGGAACAGGTGCCGCGCGCGGAACCGCCCGGGGAGGGTCATCCCCGGGCGGTCCGTGTCAGGTACTCCGGGCGTTACTGCGGGGGCACCGGCGCCGGTATCGAAAGGGGACCCGTGCCGCCGCCGCCCTGTGTCGGCGGGATGATCGACGGATGGGCCGGGCCGTAGCTCGGGCCGACGGACCCCGGCGCCGGGCCGCCGGGGATCGGGCCGTAGTACCCGGCGGGCGCCGGGAAGTACGGGTTCACCGGGAAGTTGCCGGCGGCCGGCGGCCCGTAGAACGGGGCGTGGACCGGCGCCGGCGTCTGGAAGTGGCCGTCGTAGGGCCAGTACAGGTACCACGGGGCCGCCTGGAACGCCGGGAGCTGGCGGTTGTGGTGGTTGGCGAACAGGTACGGCCCCAGCCGCGGCTGGTGCGGCTGGCTCATGAACGGGCTGCCGTGAAAGCCGCCCGCCTGCGAGGCCGCAGGCAGCGCGGCGAGCACCGCCGCGGCCGCGAACAGACTCTTCCGTAGGTTCAGCATCTCGGTCGTCCTCCTCCGTGGGACTCGGCGCACCTCCGTGAGCGCACCGAGCAAGGTTCCGGGTCGGATCAGGGGGCGCTCGTCCCGCCGACGGGCACGATCAGGCTGGGCGTCTCGGCGTAGAACGCGGCCGACGCGGCCGGGTGGCCGAAGCCGGTATAGCGGTCCTCGGCCGGACCGCTGGTCACCACCGCCGCCGCCGCCGTGCCACACGAGTTGCACCCGTGCTGGCGGCCGTGGTGGTGGAACAGGTGGTGGCCTCCACAGCTGCTGCACCCGTTGTTGCCCCAGCCGTGCTGGCCCCACGAGATGCCGTGGACGCGGCTACCCGGCTGCCAGCCGTTGATCCACCCGTACGCACCGCCGCCGCCGCCGTACCCGTAGGCGTTCCCGCCCTGGTAGCGGAGGTAGGCGTCCCACGGCCCGTACGGCTCGAACGGGTAGTACCCCGAGTACGGGCCGTAGTTGTAGAGCGGGCCGTGCTGGTGGATGTACGGGAACAGGTGGAGTGCCCAGCCGCCGCACTTCAGGCCGAAGGTGTTGGGGCCGTTGTGGGCGTCCGCCGGGCTGGCGGAGAGGCACAGCAGCGGGGCGGCGAGGGCCGCGGCCGCGAGGGTCCGTCTCATCGGGGCTCGTCCTTGCGGGGTACGCCCGGACCGGAGCCTTGCCCTGGCCCCGTCCTTGATCCAGGCCCACCAACATTCCCCCCGAACGGCCCGCGTGCCAGGGGAAGCCGCCGGAAGCGGCCGCGGATGTGAGCGCCGGTTCGGGCGCAACAGCGCTCACCGGCGGGGCGGGTACAACCGGAACGGCTTCACGCCGGCGCGGCGCTGCACCGCCGGCGCAACTCGTCCAGGTGCTCCACCGCCACGGCCGTGCTTCCGATTCTGCGATGGGCAGGGTTCGGGCCGTGACAGTCGCTCCCGCCGGTACGGACGAACCCGAACCGCGCCGCGACGGCACGGAGCCGCCCGCCGGGCGACGACCGGCCGAACGGGTACTCGGACTCGATGGCGTCGAGCCCCGCGTCGCGGAGCCGGGCGAACTGTTCGTCAGTCAGGTCCGGCGGGTGCGCGAGGCTCGACGCACCGCCGGCCGCCCGCACGAGTCGGATGGCCTCCTCGATCGGGAGCGTGATCTTCGGCACGACGGCGGCGCGCAGCGGGTGAAGGAACCGGTAGAAGGCTCCGTTCACGTTCCCGGTGTACCCGCAGGCAACGAGCAACCCCGCGACGTGCCTTCGCCCCAGGCTCGGCGTGCGCGCCGCGAGCAACTCGGCGCGGTCGGCCGGGATGACCGTCCCGTTCGCCGCGAGTTTCGCGACGTAGTCGTAGAACCGCTCGCGCCGGCGGTCGCAGACGCGACGAAGGGCTTCGGCGAGGTCCGCGTGATCGGGCCGAACGAAGTACCCGAGGAGGTGTAATTCGCGCCCGTCGAGGTCGGTGCTGATCTCGACGCCGGACACGACGTCGAGCGGCTTCCCGCCCGAACCGGTCGCGGCCTCGCGCGCCTCGGCCACGCCGGCGAGCGTGTCGTGGTCGGTGACGGCGACCGCGGTCAGCCCCGCCTCGCGCGCGAGCGCGGCGACCTGGGACGGGGTGTACTCCCCGTCGCTGGCGGTGGTGTGGACGTGGAGGTCGGCGCGTGCCGGGTTGGCGAGCCGGTGGAGTTGCGAGCACAGGGCCGTAAACGGAGACCGCCTCACGACGCCGCCGGCCGCTTCTTGGCGATGCGGTCCAGAACGCCGTTTACGAAGCCCGGCGACTCCTTCGCCCCGAACCGCCGCGACAGTTCGATGGCCTCGTCGAGGATGACCTCGACCGGTTGACGGGCCGGGTCGTGGAGGAGTTCGTACCCGGCGAGTCGGATCACGTTCCGGTCCACCGGACTCATCCGCGACAGCCGCCAGTTCTCGGCGACGGACGAGATGACGGGGTCGATCGCGGCCTGCTGGGCGATCACGCCGTCGTACAGCGCCAGCGCGAATGCGGTGAGTTCGGCACTGCCCCTCAACTTCTCCTCGTTGGCGAGCCGGTCGTGCGCGAAGCGCTCGATCACCCGGCGGGGCACGCCCGCGGGGTTCTGGTCCTTGAGGAACAGGAGTTGGAGGGCGACTTCGCGGGCGCGGGAGCGACGGGTCAGCATGGGGGTATCGTAGCGGATTCGGCCGACAGTGGATTTCCGCCCCCCGGACGGTACAACGCCGCCACGGCCCCCCAAACCCTCCCCGGACCTGCTGCCCATGCCCCGCTTCCGCGTCGCCGTCACCGACTTCATCAACGACGACCTGTCCACCGAGCGCGACATCCTCGGCGACCTCGCCGACATCACGGCCTACGACGCCTACACCGAGGTCGACCTGGTCGGGAAGATCGACGACGCCGACGCGGTGATGATCTACCACAACCTCGAACTGACCCGCACCACGATCGGCCGGCTGACGAACTGCAAGCTCATCGTCCGCTGCGGCGTCGGGTTCGACAACGTGGACCGCGTCTACGCCCGCGAGCGCGGGATCCCTGTCGGCAACGTCCCCGACTACGGCACCGAGGAGGTCGCCGACTCGGCCATCGGTCTGATGCTGACGATGACCCGTGGCATCAACTTCCTGAACAACCGCCTCCAGCGCAAGGTCGGGGCGTGGATGTACACGCCCGTCGCCCCGCTCCGGCGGCTGCGCGGCCGGGTGTTCGGCATCATCGGCCTCGGCCGCATCGGCTCCGCCGCGGCGCTGCGGGCGAAGGCACTCGGCATGGACGTGGCCTTCTACGACCCGCTGAAGCAGGACGGGTACGACAAGACGCTCGGCGTCCGCCGGGTGGAGAAGCTCGACGACCTGCTGCGAGAGAGCTTCGTGCTAAGCGTCCACTGCCCGCTCACGCCGGACACGCGGAACATCGTGGACGCCCGCGCGCTGGCGCTGATGCCCGACGGGTCGTACCTCGTGAACACCGCCCGCGGGGCGACGGTGGACGCGGCGGCGATTCCCGACGCGGTCCGCAGCGGCAAGCTGGCCGGCGCGGCGATCGATGTGCTGCCGTTCGAGCCGCCGCCGGACGACCACCCGCTGCTGGCCGCGTGGCGCGACCCGGCCGACCCGTGCCACGACCGCGTGATCGTCAACCCGCACTCGGCCTTCTACTCGGAGGAGGGGCTGCGCGACATGCGCGTAAAGGGAGCCCAGGCCTGCCGCCGGGCGTTGCTCGGGGAGCCGCTCCGGAACGTTGTCAACTGACCGTCATTCCGACCGCAACACTTGGTTTCGCGGGAGAGGGAGACCCCATCCCGAAAGCATTGAGTCAACCGCAGGAATCAGCGTTGGATCGACGAAAAGCCGGAAGCCCCTGCCTGCCTGAGACTTCCGGCTTTTCGCAGTATCGACTCGCTACCGACTCAACGAGACACCTTCGGCGCAGGCACGACCATCCCCGGGATGGTCAGCGTGCCCGGCCGCCACACGTCCGGTCGCGTCACGGTGGTGGCGCGCGGCGTCGTCGCGCCGGCCGGGGTCACGCCGGTCGGCGGCGCGGGCGGAATTGCGGGCAGAGTCGGGACGGTCGTCGGCAGCGGAGCGGGTGAGACCTCACCCGTCATCGGGTGCGGGTTCGCGGGGGCCGGAATGCCGGTGCGCGGCCCGTTCGTGATCCACGGCGGCGCGGCGAACACGAGTCGGGTCGGGCCTTGCGGCGCCGGCCGCGGTGGGGTGTACTGGGCGACGGCCGGGGCCGCGGTGCCGACGAGGGCGACGAGACCGCAGAGCTTGCGGGTGAGGGTCATGGTCCGGTCCTCCGTGAACGGGCAGCGCGACCCGATCGACCGGTATATCGGCTCCCCCGCGTGTGCCCCCCGCGTCGGCACGATGAGAATTCTTGACCACCCAACCCGTCTCGCGTCCGATCCGGCACGACCGGAACAATTCGCCCAGTTTCACACGGCTTGGGGGCTTGCCGCTTGCGGCGTAGCGGGCGTGCCCGCTACGCC
>JBGAQM010000306.1:0-7635 GCA_044220735.1 Urbifossiella sp.
ATGTTTTCGTTGAACCAGGCGCTCCCGACCTACTCGACGCGGCGGAGCAACGGGCTCAACATGCGGGCGGCGACGTTCATCGCCGCGCCGGGGACGAACACGTCCACGGCGGCGGACTGCGGCTTGAGCGTCAGCGCGAAGCCGGCGTAGGTGGGCTCGCCGCGTACCGTGCCGAGTTTCCCGAGCGGCGGGGCGCCGCCGCCGGGGATGCCCGCCATCGTCGCCTTCACCTGTTCCACCAGCATGGTGATCGTCTGGCTCGTCTCCGCCAGGTAGACGGCGTTGGCGTCCGCCGGCAGGTTCGAGCGGACGGTCTTGAACCCGGCCTCGCCACCTACCCCGTCCGAGCCGTCGAGGTACTCGTCGAGCAACTTGCTGGCGGCGCCCCAGTCCGGGGCGGTGAGGGTGGCCACGGCCTTGCCGTCGCTGCCGATCCAGAGCGTCATCCGCTCCTTCGCCATCCGCCTCATGTTCGCCAGCGTTGACTCGCGGACGTTGTCCGGGAGGGCGGCGATGGTGGCCTCGAAGTCGAACGCCACCTTCACCTCGGAGAAGGTAAACCCGCGGTGCGACTGCGCCGCGTCGGCCACGCGCGTCTTCTCCTTGGTCACGATCCCCATGATTTTGCCGCCGGCCGGCACGGCCTGGTGGACGCCGACGAGGGCGGCGGCGGCCTGCTTCGCGGCCTTGTACTGCGTCACGTTGATGGTCGCGTCGGAGCCCTTGGTCGCGGTCACGTCGGCCCCGGCGCCGGCCGACGAGAGTTGGTCGAGGAGCTTGGTGATGCGGGCGTCCGTCCCCTCCTCGCCGTCCGGGGCGGAGAACTGCTGGGTGAAGCCGCGGAACGTGTCGCTCACCTTCTTGCTGAACCGCGACCCGCCGTACACCCCCATGCCGCGCGGCAGTTTGGCGATGTCGGCCAGCGGCGAGGGCGCCTCGGTGGCGAGGGCGCCGGCCGTCGGGCTGTCGGCGGTGAACCGGGTGCGGACGCCGAAGTTCAGCCCCTCGGGCCGGAACTCCATCGCCAGCAGCAGCCCCTGCGCGTCCTCGACGCCCTGGAGGATGCCGGTGAACATCGTCTTCACGAGTTCGACCTGCTTCTTGTCCAGGCCGGGGAGCGCGCCCTGCATCTCGGCCTGCTGGAGGCCGAAGTCGATGAGCCCCTTCACCTGCCGGATCTGCTCGCCGTACAGGTCGTTCACGACCTCCATGTTCAGATACACGGCGGCGTCGGCGGCGAGGAACGTGCGGGACAGGTCCGGCCCCATCGTGGCCGACTGCGCCCGGGTGTACGGCCCGGCGTAGCTCGCCGCGACCTCCTCGCTCGGCGAGACGGCCACGTAGTCCTTCAGGTCGGCCATGTACAGCTTCTTCTCCTCGCCGGCGAAGGAGGCCTGGACGGACTCGACGCCCTTGCCGGCCTTCGCCACCGTGCCGCGCTCGCCGGCGGTGAGGAAGCCGCGCTTGAACTCGGCGTAGCTGGTGACCGGGAGGAGGATGGCGAACGCGGACTCCTCGTCGCCGAGCTTCGAGAAGTCGTGGACGACGGTGTAGATGCGGCGGTCGCCGGGGACGGACTCGGTCTTGCGACCCTCGAACCCCTTGTCGATGCCGAGTTCAAGTGCGCCGCGGACCTTCTCGGCCTCGGCCTTCGGCAGGGACTCGGTCATCTTGATGAGGCGGTCGGTGGACTTCTGCCAGCCGTTGACCGCGACCACCAGCGGAGCCTTGGCCGGGTACGGGAGGCTGACGTTCTTGCCGGCCGGCGGCTGGGCGGCGGCCGGGCCGGCGGCGGCCAGGGCCAGCACGGCGGCCAGCGGGAGGCGGAGGGTCCGCAGCATGGGGACAGTCTCGTGGGGGACGGGGCTTCCGCGTTGCGCTCCGGGGCCATACTAGCGATTGCGGGGGCCGGCGCGCAGGGCGGCATCGACGCTACCCGCGCGGGCCGGCCCCGGTTTCGGGCGACTGGTGATTCGCCGACCGCGGGGCGTCCTTTCAGGAACCTTCGCCGCCATCGGCGTCGGGGTCTTCCTGCGTTTCGAGTCGGAACGGCTGCCACACGTGCGGCCGGGCCAGCGGCTCGATGTGGAGCACCTCCTCGCCCTTCTGGAACACGCGGACCGACCCGCTCGACTGGCTGACCGCGAAGGCGATGGCGTTCGTGTGCTTGCTGATGCCGGCGGCGGCGGCGTGGCGGCTGCCGAACCCCTTGCGGAGGTTCAGCCCGTCGGCCCGCGCCCCGAGGTGGAGGCACGCGGCCTCGGCGATGCCGTCGCGGCCGATCAGCACGGCCCCGTCGAGCTTCGCGATCTCCTTGATCTGCTCGCGGACGTCCCGGTCGCGGATGTCGCGCTCGGCCCGGGTGTAGCCGCGGAACGGGTTGAAGTTCTGGAACCGCGACAACGCCAGCACCTTCCGCGTGTCGCCGACGACGAGGATGGTGCCGATCGGCTGCCCCTCGCGGCCCTCGCGGCCGATCTCGGTGGCGAGGTCGACGACGGCCCGGAGCACGTCGATCGGCACCGACCCGCCGAGGACGCGGAGGTCCTGCGAGGTCATGCGTTCGAGGTGCTCGCCGAGGTGAATGACGCTGAGGCTGTCCACCGGCTCGGGGGCGTCGTCGAGGGTGGCGATGCCGTTGTAGAGGGCCACGACGTGCGACCCGGGTTGCAGCATCTCCTCGCTGACGGCCTTCAGGAGCGCGTCGTTCATGCGCTCCTGGGTGGGCCGCGGCTCGGGGTCGAGGTCGATGACGGTCCAGTCCGGGTGGTCGCGGAGCGGCTTCGTGAGGGCCGGGTTCTCGGCGGCGACGAACAGCCGACAGCCGCCGAGGAGCCGGCCGACCTCGTCCCAGTCGATCGACGTCTCGGTGAGGACGAGGACGGCGTCGGCCGGCAGCGTCTTCACGAGGTCGCGGGCCGCCTGGAGCAGCGCGACGGTTTGGCTCGGGAGGCTCATGGGCGACGTTCGGCGACGGGGTTACCGCACCCACTGTATAACGGCGCGCGCGCCGGGCCAACCGGTCGCCGGGCTTTTCGGCCGGATTTCCCGGCGTGACCGGCCTTGACGCCGCCCGCCCCCGCCGGCATAGCGGCGCCAACGGTCGTCCGGGCGCGGGGGTGTCACATGCGGCGGGTCTGTCTGGCGGCGGTCGCGGCGGCGGTCGGATTCCTCGGCACGGTCACGGCCCAGCCGCCGGCGACCCCAACCGGCGACCTCGCGGGCCTCCAGGGGAACTGGAAGCCGCTCGCCATCCAGCACGAGGGGAAGAGTCAGGCGCCCGTCGAGGAGATGGCCAAGCTCACGGCCGTGTTCGACGGCAGCGAGTACCACCTCTACTACGCCGACAAGTCGAAGTCGCCGCCGACCGTGCTCAAGCTCGCCGTCATGACCGTGGCGCTCGACCCCAACACCAGCCCGAAGGGCGTCACGTTCGAGTTCGCCGGCGGCAACCTGAAGGGGCAGAAGCGGCACGGCATCTACGAGGTCGCCGGGAACGAATTGAAGCTCTGTTACGGCCCCGTCGAGCGGCCGCGGCCGACGCAGTTCGCCGCCCCGGCCGGCAGCGGCCACTTCTTCGAAGTGTGGGCGAAGCAGCCGAAGTAGCGGCGCGGCGCTCGTAGAATACCGAACCCGGCCCCGCCGCCGGGTGTCCGACCCGGCATGGCCGCCGTTGACACCGCACCGCCGCTGATGGACGCTCACACGCTCGAACTCCTCCAGTTCGACAAGGTCCGCGACCTCCTGTCCGGCTACGCCGCCACCGCCCTCGGCCGCGACCTGGCCCGCGCCGTCGAGCCGTTCCCCGACGCCAACACCATCCGCGCCGAGACGCGCCTCGTCACCGAGATGGTCGAGGCGCTCGGCCTCGGCCAGGCACCGCCGTTCAGCGGGCTGCACGACGTACGGCTCCTCGCCCGCCGCGCCGCCATCGGCACCATGCTGACGGCCGAGCAACTGCTCGAAGTGGCCGACACACTCTCGTGCACCGGCGCGATGTACCGCTACCGGATGCGGCTCGCCGAGCACCTCACCGGCCTCATCGACCACCTCGCCGGGATTGACGACCTCGGCCTCGTCGCCAAGACGATCAGCGGCTGCATCGACACCCGCGGCCACGTCCTCGACATGGCCAGCCGCGACCTCGCCGCCGTGCGGCAACTCCTGGCCGACCTCGACGAGAAGGTGAAGCACGAGGTCCGCCGGCTGCTCGCGAACCCCGAACTGCGGCGCGTCCTGAGCTACCCGAACGCCACGATCCACGGCGACCACTACGTGCTGCCGGTCGCGGTGAACCACCGGCACAAGGTGCCGGGCGTCGTCCACCGGGTCAGCGGCACGGGCGAGACGATCTTTGTCGAGCCGGCGAGCATCGCCAACCTCAGCGCCGAGCGGGTGACGCTGAAGGCCGACGAGGACCGCGAGGTGAAGCGCGTGCTGCGGCGGCTCAGCGCCGAGGTCGGGAAAGTGGCGAAGCCGCTGGCGTACGCGGTGGAGGTGCTGGCGAAACTCGACCTGGTGACGGCGAAGGCCCGGTTCAGCCGCGACTTCAATATGTTCCCCGCGGACGTGAACGACGAGCGCCGGCTGTGGCTGCGGCAGGCCCGCCACCCGATCCTCGAACACCTCTTCCGGACCGAGCCGCCCCCGCTCCCGACGCCGACCGACCCCGCGCCGCCGGCCCGAAAGGTGATGCCGATCGACCTGCGGCTCGGGTACGGATTCAACCTGCTGGTCGTCACCGGCCCGAACACCGGCGGCAAGACGGTCACGCTGAAGACGACCGGCCTGTTGTGCCTGATGGCCCAGTGCGGGATGCACGTCCCCGCCGGCGAGGGGAGCCAGGTGCCGGTCTTCCGCCACATCCTGTCCGACATCGGCGACGAGCAGAGTCTCGAACAGTCGCTCAGCACGTTCAGCTCGCACGTCACCCGCATCGCCGCCATCCTCCGCACCGCCGACGCCGACAGCCTCGTGCTGCTGGACGAACTCGGCGCCGGCACCGACCCCACCGAAGGCGCCGCGCTCGGCCGGGCGATCCTCGACGAACTCGACCGCATCGGCTGCCGGGCGGTCGTGACCACGCACCTCGGCGACTTGAAGACTTATGCCTTCAACAACGACCGCGCCGAGAACGGCGCGGTCGAGTTCGACGCTGAGACGCTACGGCCGACGTACCGGCTGCTGACCGGGCAGTACGGGATGAGCAACGCCCTGAAGATCGCCCGCCGCCTGAAGTTGCCGAAGGCGGTGTTGCAGAAGGCCCACCGCTACCTGAAGCGACGCAAGGGTAAGACCGGCGAACTGGCCCGCCTCCAGGAGTTGCGCGAGGAGGCCGAGAAGGCGAAGGACGTGGCGATGGCCGCGGCCCACGACGCGACCCGCGAGCGGGAGGAGTACGAACGCCGAAAGGCGCAGCTCGACCGCGAGGCGGAGGCGGTCGTGCAACTCCAACAGATGCGGGCGGGGCTGAGGGCCGGGGACCTGGTGCTGGTGTCGCGGTTCGACAAGACCGGCAAGGTGGTCCGCGTGGACGCGAAGAAGCAGACCGTGACCGTCGGCGTGGGCATCGGCCAGTGGGAAGTCCCGTTCGACGAGATCTTCCCCCCCGGCTGATCCCGTCAACTCGCCAGCAACTCCGGCTTCACCCGCTCGACGTAGCTCACCATCACGCCGACCAGAAACCCCTCGATCAGTACCACGGGCACGTGCGCGACAAGCACCAGCCGGGCGAGCGTAGTCCAGTCTTCCTGCCCGCCGAACAACAGCACGAGGTAGTTCAAAACCGCCGCCCCCGCGACCGCTCCGCCACCGAGCAGCACGCCGCGCGCGAACGCCGGGACGCCGACGCGCCGCAGCAGTGGGTGCGCCGCTGCGGCTGCGACCGCGGGGACGGCGATGATACAGGTGTTCAGGCCGAGCGTGTCGAGCCCGCCGTGCGCCAGCAGGAACAGGTGGAGGGTAAGGCCCACGGCAACGGCCAGCGGCGCCCGCCACCCGAGACAGACGCCGAGGAGCCCGTTCAGGATCGGGTGGACGGTCGTCGGCAGGACGGCGAGCGGCAGCGGGATGCTGGACGCGACGAAGAACGCCGCGGTCAATACCCCGATTCGCGGGACCTGACTCTCGGGGAGCCGCCAGCCGGCGGCGGCCACGAGGGCCGCCGCCCCGACAAACCCGCCGAACTGCCACGGGGTCGTGACCACGCCCCCGCCGGACAGGTGGACGGCGAACAGCGACAGCGGCATGTCGCTCACTTCCCGCCGACCACGGCCGCACGCGCCGGCGAGCCGGGCACGTCGGTCAGTTCGACGCGCAGGTCGTCAGTTCGTTTCGCCCGGTCGATCACCACGGCGACCGTCTGGACGCCGGAGGGCAGGTCCATGGTGATGTCCGCGGCCGGATCGACCGCGCGGCCGTTGACGAACAGCTGCAACCCCGTCACGCCGTTGAACCGCAACCCGACCTTGCCGGCGGTGGTCACATCGATCTGGAATCGGGCGACGGCGAGCGGGTCGTTGCCGTTCCAGACGACGAGCCGCGGTAGCTCGGCGACCGGGAGCGCCCCGGACACCTTCGTGTACTGCGCCGTCCAGGCGAACGGCGTGCCCGGCTCCGCGGCCGCAGCGAGGCGGGTGCGGCGGGCCAGGTTCATGTTCTCGGGCGACCCCTCGATGATCTCCCAGCGGCGGACCACGCGGGCGGGGCTGGCGGCGTAGGGGCCGACCTTGCCGAGCTCGCTCAGGAACCGCGCCAGGTCGGCGACCTCCTGCCGGGTCAGCGGGTCGAGCAGCCCCTCGGGCATCAGCGATTTTGTCTTGCTGCGCTCCAGGATGTCGCGCGTCGGGATGTTCACCTCCTGGTCCTTCTCGTCGCGGAGGACGAGCATCCCGTTGGCCTCGCGGACGACGACGCCGACCCGCACCTTCTCGTCGGCGGTCACGACGCGCTCGGCGTGGTAGCCCTCCTTGATCGCCTTGTTCGGCAGCAGCAGCGCCTCGACGAGGTAGTCCGGCGGGGCGCTCGCGCCGATGCTCGTCAGGTCCGGCCCGACGCGGCCGCCGGCGCCGCCGACGGCGTGGCACGTCAGGCACTGCATCTCGCGGCGGCGGAAGATCGCCTCGCCGCGGGCCGGGTCGCCGATCGCGGCGAGGTCGGCAACGCGGGCGCGGATGTCGTCGGGCGTCGGTTCCTTGCGCGCGGCGGACAGGTCGCCCGCCTTCGTGAGCGCGTCGGCGAGCGCGGCGCCGTCGGTGCCGACGGCGGCCCGCACGGCGCGGATGCCCAGCTTCGCAACGTCGGGCGATAGCTTCGCGCCGGCGAGCGCCTTTGCCAGCACCGGCGCGCCGCCCTTGCGGGTCAGGAACGCGGCGTACAGGTCCAGCAGTTCGGTCTTGGCCTCGGCGGTGGCCAGGAAGATCGCCGCCTTCCCGGCCGCAAGCGGCAGGTCGAGTGACGCGAGCGTGACGACCGCCTGACGCTTCACGTCGGCCGACGCGCCGCCGGCAGCGAGGTCGCCGAGCGTCGTCTTGGCCGCCGCGTCGCCGAACAGGGCCAGCCCGTCGAGGGCGGCCGCACGCAGGTCGGCGGCCGTCTCCCCGGCCGTGCCGAGTTTCAGGAGGTCGCCGCGGTGTT
>JBGAQM010000307.1:0-2736 GCA_044220735.1 Urbifossiella sp.
GAGCGTGAGCGACCGGAGTGGAACCCGCCATCCGCCGCGTCGGCCTCCGGTCGCACACGCTCCCGGCTCGCCGGATTCCGGCGTCACGCCGTCCGGGCCGACTGCGTCAGCTCGGCCAGCGACTCGTCCAGCAACTTGCGGTGGTCGTCGGCGCTGATCTGCCGGCCGAGCGTCTTGGCGGACAGGTTCGTCGCCAGGTCCACGGCGGTGCGGTAGATCTCGTCGAGGGCCGTGTCCTTGGCGACCTCGATCTCGCGCCTGGCCCGGTCACGCTCGGCCGCGGCCTCCTTCACCCCCGCCTCGCGCTCCGTGGTGCGGAGGTTGGCGGCGTCGGCGCGGGCCTCGTCGAGCAGGGCGCGGACCTGGTCGGCGGCCTTCGCCAACTCGGCCTGCACCTGCGCCCGCATGGCGGCGGCCTCGTCGCGGGCCCGCTTCGACTCCTCGACGGCGGCGAATTGCGCCGTCTCGCGGGCCTTCAGTCCCTGGAGGATCGGCCCCCAAGCGAAGGTGTACAGCACGGCCAGCAACGCCCCGAACACGATCAGCGTCACGATCGAGTTGACGAGGTCCGGCTCCAACACGTTCTTCGTCCCGCCGGCGTCGGCGGCCAGCGCCAGGGCGGGGGTGACCAGCAGGGCGGCGACGGCGGCAGCCGCCATGCGGGTGGGGGTCGCGGGCATGGGGTCGGTCCTCTCCCGGCGGGTCAGAGGTCAGAGGTCAGAGGTCAGAGGACAGGGAGGCGGATTCGGAGGCAGTTATCTTCTCTGTCCTCTGATCTCTGTCCTCTGTCCTCTGGTCCTAGATCTTGCCGACGAGCGCGAAGCAGATGACCAGCAGCGCGATGATCGCCGCACCTTCGACGAGGGCCGCGAGCACGATCATGTTGACCTGGATCTTGCCGGCCTGCTCCGGCTGGCGGGCGATGCCGGCGAGGGCCGACCACCCGATGAGGCCGATGCCGATGCCGGCGCCGACGATGGCGAGCCCGGCCCCGATGCCGGCGCCGATGCCGATGCCGCCCTTCGAGTCGCCGGCCGAGTCGGCGGCGAAGGCCGGGGTGGAGACGGCGAGCAGGACGACGGCGGCGGCGAGGAAACGGCAGGCGAAGTTCATGGTCGGCGGTCCTTGTTACGGGGTGGAACGGAAGCGGAACCCGGCCGCGGCGCGGGGGTCAGTGTTCGGGGTGCAGCTGCATCCCCAGGAAGATCGACGACAGCAGCACGAACACGAAGGCTTGCAGGAAGGCCACGAACAGTTCGAGGACGCTCAGCGCGGTGCCCATGAGTACCGCGGCCACCGTGCCGCCGGCGGACATGCCGCCCGCCGCCTCGGCCAGCGCGAACGACAGGATCACCGCCAGCGCCACGTGCCCGGCAAAAATGTTGGCGAACAAACGCACGGCGAGCACCGCCCCGCGGATGACCGCGCCCATCACCTCGATTACCGTAATGAGCGGCACGATCAGCACCGTCAGGAACAGCTTCATCGGGAGGTTGTCGGCCTCCAGGTGCGGGATGAACGACTTCACGTACCCGCCGACGCCGTTGGCCCGGATGGCTTGAACGTGGATCACCAGGAACACGATCAGGGCGAGCACCAGCGTCACGCTAATGTCGGCCGTCGGCGACCCGAGGAACGGCACCATGCCGAGGAGGTTGCAGGTGAGAATGAAGAGGAACAGCGTCCAGAGGAACGGCACGTACTTGTCGGCGTCGTGCTCGCCGATGTTGGGTCTGGCGACCTCGTCGCGGATGTACAGCAGGAGCGATTCGAGGAAGTTCCAGAAGGGGCCGCGGGGCGGGGTGCCGTCCTGCACCTTCTTGGCGAGCAGCATGAACGGCACGGCGACGGCCACCGCGGCGACGACGAGCAGCACCTGATACTTCGTGATCGGCCCGACCCAGGCGTGATCGACGACGTGATCCATCGGGCTGTGCGCCATGGTTCGTTCGTCCCTGTGGCTACTTCGCCTCGTCCCGACTCATCCGCCGCGCCGTCACGATCAGGTGGCCGATCCCGCCGACGACGCCTATCACCGCCCCGACCGCCAGCCCCCACGGCGCCCAGCCGTACCGGTCGTCCAGCCAGACGCCGAGCAGGATCGGGCCGACCATCTCGCCGATCGCCATGCTGGCGAGGGCCAGGCCGCGGTAGTCGCCGGGGCTGCGAGTCGGCGCGGTCACGGCACGTCCGCCGGAGGGCTCGGGTCGGGCCGCAGGATCAGGATCGATTCGGCCGTCAGGGTCATTAGGTAGAAGAACACCGCCCAGCCGGCGAACCGCTCTCGGCCGATTCCCGCCGCCGTCACCGCCCCGTCCAGGAGGAACACGCCGGCGGTCACGCCGACGAACCGGAACCCGATGCCGGCCAGGATCACCGTCGTCGTCGTGTCCGGGTCGTTCCGTCCAACCACCCCCGCGAGCACCAGCGTGCCGACGGCCGGGATCAGGCACAGAACCGCCGCGAGTCCGCCCGCCGCCGCGTGCCTCGGGTCGTCGAGCAGGGCCAACGGCAGGACCGTCGACAGGGCCGCGGCGGCCGTGGCGCCGACCAGGATCAGCACACGCACGGTGGCTCCGCGACGCTCAGGGTGAGCCGGGGCCGTCCAGTGAGCGTATTGAAGCGGCGAGCAAAGCCAACGTCAATCACGGCTTCGTGAAATATTTCACAAGCCCGCCGCGGACCCGACTCAATACCAATCGAGGTTGTTGGTTAGAGCCGTTTCCCGGAATTGAG
>JBGAQM010000307.1:2744-7653 GCA_044220735.1 Urbifossiella sp.
CCGATTGCTCAGAGACTGTGCGACAGGTCCGGGGAAGGTGCAACATTCGCGTGCAAATTAGCTGACGGATGCGCCGCGCGGGCCGGTCGGCGCGCCTGGGCGAACGCGGTAAATCGTGTTGACGCATGGAGTACGCATTCTCTAGGATGTCTGTACAACCGGCGGGTAAAACCTCGCCGAGAATGGGCCGACACCCCCCAGGATGGTCGTCGCCCGCACCGGTCCCCCCGCCCGTCGGACCGTTCCGACTGGACCGGCAGCGCTAGAATGGCCCGGCTTCGCCCGGGTCGCCCGTCCGGGTCGGACCCCGGACCGCAACCCGGCTCGGACGCCAGAGCCCCGTCCCGCGACCGCCGGCCCCCCGGCGAGACGGAGTGGCCGCACGATGAAGACCGCAGGTGCGCTCGGCGACCGGTCGAAGAAAGAGTTGGCCGACTTGGCCAAGCGGAGAGGCGTCCGCGGCTGGGAGCGGATGGGGAAGGACGACCTCGTAAGGGCGCTGGCGCGCCTGAGTCCCAAGCCGGCCGCCAAGCCGGCCGCGCGACCCGCGCCGAAGCCGCTGCCGCGCCCGGCCGCCAAGTCCGCGGCGAAGGTCACCAAGCCGGCCAAGCCGTCGGCGAAGCCCGCCCCCAAGCCTGCGGTCAACGGTTCGCACCGCCGGCCGGCCCCGACCCCGGCCCCGGCCGCCCGCGTCCCCACGCCGCCGCCGGCCGCGAAGCCCGCTCCGGCCGCCGCCAAGCCGGTCGTTCCAGCCGCGAAGCCGACCGCCCCGACGCCGAAGCCGGCCGCGCCGGTCAAGCCGCTCATCAAGACGAACGCACCGCCGCCGCCGGCCATTCCGCCGGCGAAGGACCTCTCGGCCGCGGCCGTCGGCGCCACCAAGGACCGCATCCTGCTGATGGTGCCGGACCCGTTCTGGCTCCACGCGTACTGGGAGCTGACGCACCAATCGGTGCAGCGCGCGGAGGCGGCACTGAAGCAGGACTGGTACGGCGCCCGGCCTATCATCCGCCTGTTCGACGTGACCAGCACCGACACGACGAGCACGTCGGAGACGCCGGTGCGCGACGTGCAGGTCCACGGCGAGTGCAACAACTGGTACATCGACATCGCCCAGCCGCCGCGGTCGTACCGGGCGGACATCGGGTACCTGTCGCGGCGCGGCGAGTTCTTCGTGCTGGCGCGGTCGAATGTGGTGACGCCGCCGAAGGCCGGGAGCACCGAGGCGCTGGACGTGGGGATGGGCGAGCTCGACCCGAAGAAGGCGGAGCGGCTGATCGCCATGTCGAGCGGGTTCGAGAGCCCCGCCGGCAGCCCCGAGTTGAAGGAGCTGTTCGAGGAACGGCTGCGGCGGCCCCTGGGCGCCCCGAAGGACACCGGGTTCGGCACCGGGGCGGCCCTGCCCGCGAGCCTCAAGAAGTTCCACTTCGAGATCGACGCCGAGTTGATCGTGTACGGCAAGACGGACCCGGCAGCGCACTGCACCTTGCAGAACGAGCCGGTGAAGCTGCGGCCGGACGGGACGTTCACGATGCGGTTCAGCCTGCCGGACAGCCGGCAGATCATCCCGGCGGTGGCGACGAGCGCCGACGGCGGGGAGGAGCGGACGATCGTGCTGGCGGTGGAGCGGAACACCAAGCACCTCGACCCGATGATCCACGACCAGATGGGCGAGCAGTAGGCGGCGCCCGTTCGTACCGCGAGCCGGGGGCGTCAGCCCCCGGCTTTTTTCGTGGGGCCGGTTTCCAACCGGCCGGCGAAACCAGGCCGGTTGGAAACCGGCCCCACGTCACACCCCGTCGAGCGGCGCGCTCGTCTCCCGCGGCGGCACCGCCGGGCGGAAGCCGAATGCGGTAGTGACGCCCCACCCGCTTACGCCGGCGTACCGGCGCAGCCG
This sequence comes from Urbifossiella sp., assembly GCA_044220735.1. GTDB lineage: Bacteria > Planctomycetota > Planctomycetia > Gemmatales > Gemmataceae > Urbifossiella. The sequence goes on from JBGAQM010000307.1 coordinate 4,642, forward strand.
GGCGTCGCGGTCGGCGCCGAGCAGCGCCGCCATCCGCCGTGCCGCGAAACCCCTGTACAGCAGCACCGGCAGCACGAACCCGACCGCCACCCCCGCGGCGACGGCGGCGACGTTCAGCGGCGGCTCGCCGGCCACCACGACGAGCACGACCAGCGCCGGCCCGGCGACGGCCCACGCCCACAGCCACGCCGTCGTGGCGAGGCGGGTGCGTTCGAGGGTCGCGCCGCGGCGAAAACACCTCCGGCAGCTCACGGCGCGGAAGTTCGTCCAGGTTCGGCCGACGGCGTGGCTCTCGGCGACGCGGAGGCAGCACTCGCGGGTGCCGGCGGCGTCGCTGCCGCAAAACCGGCAGCACAGGTGTTCGGCGCGGCCGACCGCCGGCGCGTCGGAGAGTACGTCGCGGGCCACGGCGTCGGAGAAGAAGGCGTCCGCGGACATGGTCGTGCCTCCCGGTGAGGGGGGAGAAGGGCACGCGAGTCGAACTGACGCGCAGGCTACCCGGGCGCGGGGGTGGTGTCAAACACGTTCACCCCGGCCGCCCGTCGTTCACGACCGTGATCCTCCCGTTGCCGCGCCCGCCGATCTTGCCCACGATCGTGCCCGTCACCCCGGCGTCGGCCAGCGCCCGCAGGGTGGCGTCGGCGTCGGCGGCCGGCACCGCCGCGAGCAGGCCGCCGCTCGTCTGCGCGTCGCACAGCAGCAGGCGGTCGGCCTCCGACACGTCGCTGCCGTAGCTGACCCAGTCCGCGAGGAAGGCGAGGTTGGCGCGGGTGCCGCCGGGGGCGATGCCGGCCGCGACGTACTCCCGCGCCGCCGCCAGCACCGGCACCCGCGCCGCCCACACCTCCGCCGTCACGCCGCTGGCCGCGGTCATGTTCCGCAGGTGGCCGAGGAGGCCGAACCCGGTCACGTCCGTGAGCGCGTGCGCCCCGCGCGCCGCGAACACCTCGGACGCGGCCCGGTTGAGCGTCGTCATCACGCCGATCGCTTCGGCGATGGCGCCGCGGGCGTCGCGGTCGTTCTTCGCCGCCGTCGAGATGATGCCGAGGCCGAGCGGCTTCGTGAGGATGAGTTTGTCTTCGGGTTGCGCGCCGGCGTTGCTGAGGACGCGGCCCGGGTGGATCGTGCCGGTGACGGCGAGGCCGAAGATGGGTTCTTCGCTCTTGATCGTGTGCCCGCCGACGATCGGGGCGCCGGCTTCGGCGGCGACCTCGTTGGCGCCCGCGAGGATGGCGCCGAGGACGGCGGCGGGGAGGGTGTCGGGGAAGCCGACGACGCTGAGCGCGGCGAGGGGCTTGCCGCCCATCGCGTACACGTCGGAGAGGGCGTTGGCGGCGGCGACGCGGCCGAAGTCGCGCGGGTCGTCGACGATGGGGGTGAAGAAGTCGGTGGTGAGGACGAGCGCCGTGTCGGCGGAGAGCTTGTAGACGGCGGCGTCGTCGGCGGTGCTGCTGCCGACGAGGACGTTGGGGTCGGTGACGGCCGGGAGGAGGCCGAGGAGCGGCAGCAGAAAGCCGGGCGGGTGTTTGGCGGCGCACCCGGCCCGCTTGGCGAGCTTCGTGAGGCGGATGGGTTGGTCGGAATTCACGGCGGGCTCCGGGACGGTGTCAGGCCGCGGGCTCGTTCGAGTTCCGCAGTGCGTCACTTCGCATCCGCCCGCTCGTGGGCGGTTGCGAACCGTACTTTGAGATTGTCACCAAGCATGTCGGCCGAAAGACGAATCGAGTGTATCCGTCTCCCGGTCCGACGGTCCGGTACACTCGTGCCCATCGTCTTGCAGGCCGGTCGAACAGCCTCATCGTAGGTCGGGGGTCATGCGAACCAATCACAGGCTGACGGTCGCGTCAGCGGCTTGGGCGGCGGCGTGCGTCGGGGCGTGTGTAGTCGATCGCCCGTCGGCTCCGGCGTTTTGGGCCGCACTGGTGGGTTCCCTGTCCCTCGTGACGGCGAACCTGGTCTCGGCGGCGGGGTCGGGGAAGCGACGACTCGCGCGGGTCGGTCGTCTCGCCCTCGCCGTGGGGTTGTACGCCCTTGTGTTTCCCACGTCCCACGCCTTGCTCGGCCCCGGCCACTTCGCGGTACCAGCCGAGGCGGGGGCGGGCGGGTGGGTGGTGTTCACCCTCGCGCACCTGCTGCGGGCCGCCGACGCCATCGACCTGCTCGACTTCTGGGGCCACCCGATTCAATCCGTCCGCCACACGAGCCCCCTGGCCGCCGGCCTCCTCGTCGGGTTCCACCTCCTCACCGGCGCGTTCGTCATCGAAGGGGCCGTGCGCGCCGCCGCCCGAGTGCAGAAAGCGATATTCGGAAATGACGTACTCCGATCGATCCAACTCAAACTCGTGGTGGTCGCGGCAGGGGCTGGCTTCGTCCTCTGCCCGGCCGCGTTTCTCGGGATTACGATCGGCGGGCTATTCTCCCCGCCGCCCGAAGGCTACGACTGGGGGTTCAATCTGGGTCTGGTAGCGGGGACGGTCGCGAGTTTGGTCGTCGCTTCGGTCACGAGGAAACGCCTTGGGGGGACTGTCCTCGAAAAGCTCGAGAGCGCCATGAATAGTGGCGGGCAACTTCCGCCCGGGGTCGCCATCCCTCGGGCACGGGACACCACCCTCGGTGTGGTGGACTCTGAATCGAAAGGCCGAAGAACCTTGACCGCGAGTCTGGTCGATGGCCTTGCGTCGGTCGTCAAGGGTATCGGCTCGTTTCTCGCCATACAAATTGCATTTCTTAGCGTTATATCTATGACCGCCGGCAGCTTAATTTATGTTGGATACGTCCTCATGCTTCTTGGCGCGACGGATGTCTGGAAAGGTACACGCGGGGTTTGGCTCGCGGAGCAAGCCCTTCGGGGCGCCGACTTCGCCGACATCATGCAGTTGTTCTCGCTCCGGGTCTACGACGAGTCCCCACCCGACGGAGCGATCTATGCGGCTATCGGGATCCGGACTGCCGCCTCGGCGGTCGTCGGGCTGGCTCTATACAAACTCCGCCAGCTGTTGGTGCGGTCCCGGG
>JBGAQM010000308.1:0-7627 GCA_044220735.1 Urbifossiella sp.
GCGGCTTAGCGATGGGCAGCGCTAAGCCGCAAGCGGCAAGACCACGAACCCACGACAACTTACTTCTTGTTGAACGCGTCCAGCGCCCGGCCGAACTTCACCGCCCCGCCCTTCACCACCAGCCGGGCCGTCAGCGCGCTGCCGCCGTCGATGGTGAGCGTCACTGTGTCGCGGCCCGCGGGGCCGGCGGCGCCGAAGGCGTCGCGGATCAGCGCCTTCGCCTCGTCCGGCCGCAGGTTCTCGTTGAACAGCGGCACCGCCCGGGTCAACGCCACTTGCCCGCTCGCCACCGGCACCGCCACCGGCGCGGCCTTCAGCCCGGCCTTCAGCGCCTTGCCGTCCGGTTCGATCCCCACGGCGAACACGTCGTCGGACGTGGCCAGCCAGAACGTCTTGGTGCCGAACACGCGGTCCACGCCGGCATCGACCTGGCCCAGCTCGACCTTGTGGACGCTGAACGCCCCTACCTTTTCCACGTCGAACGTGATCGTGGCGACGTCCCCGGGGATGAACCCGGCGAACTCCTTCGCCAGCTTCACGAACTCACCGCCCTCCTTGACCGCGACCGCCGCCAGCAGCGCGTGCTTCCCCTTCGCGTCGGGGCCGGTCAGCGTCACCGCCGCGTCGAGCGACGCCGCCTTCGCGGTCGGCAGGAACGCTTCGAGCACGCGCTCCGCGGCCCCGCGGTCGCCGGCCTGCGCCGCCGCGTCCTCGAACACCGCCTTCAGTACGGGCTCGAACTTCTTCCGCATCTCGTCCGTGAGCGCCAGCTTGCCAGTCGCGGAAATCACCGGGTCGGCCGTCTTCACGATCGCGGCCGGGGCGCTCTTCTTGCCGCCCAGCCCGGCGATCGTCTTCGCCAGCGCCGACCCCGGCTTCGCGTCGAGGCTCAGCACGGCCGACACCTCGTCCTTCTTCTCGTCCACGAACACGCGGACGGCCAGTTCCTTGCCGTCGTCCACGACCGACTTCGCCGAGCCGACCAGCCCGTCGAACACGAACCCTTCGAGCTTCAGCTCGGCCGGCCGCTTGCCGCCGGCGTCGGCGCGCTGCTTCTCCTTGATCTGGTGCTCGAGCTGGCCGGTCACGAGCGTGCGCAGGTCGGCGGGGATGCGGTCGATGCGCGCCACGACCGACGCGACCGAGCCGTCGGCCTTGTCGAAGAACGCCTTCGGGCTGACGCGGGTCTTGGCGTCGAGGTGCTTGGGGTCGCGGGCGGCGAACAGGTAGTCGTCGGCGAACGTGAAGTACGCCTCGTTCAGGATCGGCACGAACGCCTTCTGCACGCCCTTCCCCGCGTCCATCGGCTCGATGCCGGCGCGGTCCTTGAGTTCGCGCAGGAACTGGGCGCGGTCGGCGATGGGGATCATCACGACGGCGGGGCTGTTCCCCACGTCCGGCAGCAGGACGCCGTAGGCGCCGATCGGCCGGGCCGGGTCCACGCCGAGGATGCCCTTCCCGTCGGCGCTGAGGAGCTTGATGAGTTCGCGGACCTGGGTGACGCCGTCCTCCTGGTCGAACAGGCCGCCGAGGTAGCTCCCCTTGTCGAGGAGGTCGTTCAGCGACCGGAAGCGAATCTCGACCGTCGGCTCGACCGCCTTCGCCGGCTGGGCCGCAACGGTTCCGGGCAGCAAGCCCGCGACCGCGACCGCCGCCGCCCAACACCACGTCCGCATAGCCGTCTCCGTGCCTGGATTGGGGAACGGCTGGTATACCCGGCCGGCGGGCGTGGGGTGTCAATAAAACGGGGAGGTCATCACACGGGGCGCGGCATGAGCGGGCAGAAGACGTGGGGCGGCCGGTTCACCGGCGGGACCGACCAGCGGGTCGAGGCGTTTACCGAGTCGATCACGTTCGACCGCCGGCTCTACCGGCACGACATCATCGGCAGCCAGGCCCACGCGCGGATGCTCGGCGAAGTTGGCCTCATCACGCCTGCGGAAGCCGAGCAGATCGCGGCGGCGCTCGACGAGATCGGCGCCGACATCGACGCGGGGAAGATGGAGTTCCGCATCTCGCTGGAGGACATCCACACGCACATCGAGCGGGCGCTCATCGCCAGGCTCGGCGACCTGGGGCGGAAGCTGCACACCGGCCGCAGCCGCAACGACCAGGTCGTGACCGACGTGAAGCTGTGGGTCCGCGACGCGATCGACGAGCTGGACGCGCTGCTGAAGGACGTGCAGGCGGCGTTCGTGGAGTCGGCCGAGCGCGAGGCGGGCGTGGTGCTGCCGGGGTACACGCACCTCCAGCGGGCCCAGCCGGTGCTGGCGGCGCACTACTTCCTCGCCTACGTCGAGAAGTTCCAGCGCGACCGCGAGCGCCTCGCCGACTGCCGCAAGCGCGTTAACGTCCTGCCGCTCGGCGCCGCGGCGCTGGCCGGCACGTCGCTGCCGATCAACCGCGAGTCGGTGCGGAAGCAGCTCGGGTTCGACGCCGTGGCCCGCAACAGCCTCGACGTGTCGAGCGACCGCGACTTCGCGCTGGAGTTCGTGTTCGCGCTGTCGGTCGTCGCCGCGCACCTGAGCGGGTGGGCGGAGGAGTGGGTCATCTGGAGCACGACGGAGTTCAACTTCCTCGACCTGCCGGACGCCTTCTGCACCGGGTCGAGCATCATGCCGCACAAGAAGAACCCCGACGTGCTGGAACTGACCCGCGGCAAGGCCGGCAAGGTGATCGCGGGGCTGCAGCAGCTGTTCCTGCTCGTGAAGGGGCTGCCGCTGGCGTACAACCGCGACTTGCAGGAGGACAAGACGGCGCTCTTCGACGCCTACGACACCATCGCCGGCTGCCTGGGCGTGGCCGCACCGTTGGTGCGAGAAACGAAGCTGCGCCGCGACGTGATCGCCGCCCGCCTCGAAGACGGCTTCCTCGACGCCACGACGCTGATGGAGGGGTTGATCGCCCGCGGCGTGCCGATGCGCTCGGCGCACGAGGCGGTCGGGAACCTCGTGCGTGAGTGCGAGGGGAAGCGCTGCCGGCTGGCGGACCTGCCGGATTCGGCGTTCGAGGCAGCGTGCCCCGGCCGCGGCGCGGAGTTGCGCGGCACCCTCGGCGTGGCGAACGCACTGGCGGCGTTCACGAGCGTCGGCAGCACGGCGCCGGCCGAAGTCGCGCGGCAGTTGCGGGAGTGGCGAGAGCGGTTGGGGTAGGTCTTTCGAGACACCGCGGACGCCGCCCCGGGTTCCACCCGGGGCTACTCGCCGACGCCCTCCGGGCTGAACCCCCGTCTCATCATTCGTGTCACGAACACGCCGCAAGCGGCCGGAGCCCCGGAGGGGCGGCCAGCGTGTAGCCCAGGGTGAAACCCTGGGCGGCCTACGGCGTGCGCCGCTAAGCTGAACCCATCTCAACGCCCACTCAGGAACCGCGTTCATGGACCACTTCGCCTACCGCGACCGTACCCTGTTCTGCGACGACGTGCCCGTCCCCGAGCTCGCCGAAGCCTACGGCACGCCGCTGTACATCTACAGCGAAGCCGCCCTGCTCGCGCGACTCCGTGAGGTGCAGACGGCGTTCAAGGACGCCGCCCCGATCATCGCGTACAGCGTGAAGTCGAACGGCAACCTCAGCATCTGCCGCCTCATGGCCGAACACGGCAGCGGCTTCGACGTCACGTCCGGCGGCGAGCTCCACCGCGCCCTCAAGGCCGGCGGCACGGGGACGAAGATCGTCTACGCCGGCGTCGGCAAGTCGGACGCCGAGATGCGCGACGGCCTGACCAACGGCGTGTTCCTCTTCAACGTCGAGAGCGAGGCCGAGTTGCACGCCCTCGGCGCCGTCGCGCAGTCGATGGGCGTCAAGGCCCCCGTCGCCCTCCGGGTCAACCCGGACCTCCCGCCCAAGACGCACGCCAAGACCGACACGTCCGTCAAGGGCGTCAAGTTCGGCCTCGACATCGAAACCGTCGTGGACGTGGCGAAGTCCGTCGTCGGCCACCCCGGGCTCGCGGTCGTGGGGCTGCACATGCACCTCGGCTCGCCGATCCTCAGCGCCGAGCCGTACCGCCAGGGCGCCGCGAAGGCGGTGCAGCTCGTGAAGGCGTTCCGCGAGCAGGGGCACGACATCCGCTTCCTCAACATGGGCGGCGGCTTCGGCATCAGCTACCGCAAGCAGGAGGCGCTCCCCGCCGCGGCGTTCGCCGAGGTAATCCTCCCGGCCGTGAAGGAGACCGGCTGCCAGCTCGTCCTCGAACCCGGCCGGTTCATCGTCGGCAACTCCGGCATCCTGGTCAGCCGCGTCGTCTTCACCAAGGAGACGGGCGGCAAGCGCTACGTCATCCAGGACGCGGCGATGAACGACCTCATCCGCCCGACGCTGTACGACTCGTTCCACCGCGTCTGGCCGGTGAGCCCGAAGGCCGACGTGCCGACGTGGCCCGAGGACTGCGAGGCGGCGATCCCGAACACGCTGCCGCAGGACGTGGTCGGCCCGGTGTGCGAGAGCGGCGACTTCCTGGCGAAGGGGCGGAACCTGCCGGCGCTGGCCCGCGGCGACCTGCTGGCGACGTTCAGCGCCGGCGCCTACGGGATGGCGATGGCCAGCAACTACAACAGCCGCCTCCGCGCGGCCGAGGTTCTCGTTACAGGCCGCACACACCGGCTGATCCGCCGCCGCGAGACGTTCGCCGACCTGACCGCGTGCGAAGTTGATTGCCTCCGCTGACCGGCGGCGTCACAATCGGAGAATGCCCGGCCCGCGCCGGGGTCGCGCCCGTTTCGCGCCCGGAGGTTCCCCGGTGACTGCCGCATCGTTCGTCGGAGCGCTGGCCGCCGCCCGCCGGGTCGTGGTGGGCGGCGTGCTGGGTATCGGCGTGGTCGTCGCACTCGGCGGCAACCCCGGCGCCGCCCAGCCGCCCGCGAAGGCCCAGGCCACCCCCCCGGAAGAACTCTTCCGCGACATGCGCGGCCTCATCCGCGACGGCAAGTTCGACCTGGCCGCGGTCTACCTCCGGGCGTTCGTCGGCAGCGACCCTACCGACCCGCTCCTGCTGAAGATCGAGAAGGACTACGGCACGACCGTCTTCCAGGACCTCCGCGCCATCCCCTGGTCCGACGACCGCAAGACGAACGACCAGGCGAAGGCGGACGTGGAGACCGTCATCGCCAAGGCCCGCGCCGCGGTGACGAAGCAGCTCGAAACCCCCGACCGCGTCAACAAGTACATCCGCAACCTCGGCGCGACCGAGGAGGAGCGGCTGTTCGCCGTCGAGGAGCTCAAGCGGACCGGCGACTACGCCGTGCCCTACCTGGTGGACGCCCTCCGCCGCAGTTCCAGCCCGCAACTCACCCGCGGCATCCTGGGGGCGATCCCCGAGCAGCCGGCGGCCACGATGGGCGGCTGGCTCGCCGCCCTCGACGGCCTCACCCCGGACATGCAGTACGCCGTCCTCGCCGCGATCGGCCGCCGGCCCGACGTGCTCGACCTGACGAAGGCGGCGCAGACCGACTTCACGCCGCGCCTGTGGTACGCCTACGGCAAGGCCGACACCCTGCCCGGCCTCCGCGACTTCGCCAAGTCGGCGCTCGACCGCATGGTCCGCGACGTGGACCGCCGCAGCGCCGCCGAGGAGCTCGTGGCGCTGGCCCGGCCGTTCGCCCACCACAAGGCGAGCTACGGCGGCGCGCTGAACCCCGGCACCGGCGCCCCGGCCACGGTCGCGGTGTGGCAGTGGGACGCGAAGGACGAGAAGCTGGTGAAGGAACCCGCGGTGCCGACGCCCTACGCCGACGAGTTCTTCGGCCTCCGCTACGCCAAGTGGGCGCTCGACGTGCGGCCCGACTACGACGTGGCGCAGGGGCTCGTCCTGGCGCTGGCCGCCGAGACGGCGATGGAGCGCGGCAAGTTCGGCGACCTGGCCCGCACCGACCCGGTCGTCTACAAGCTCCTCGCCGACGCCCCCGCGCCGGTGCTCAACGACCTGCTCGACCGGGCGTTCGCCGAGAACCGGTCGGCTCTGGTGCTCGCTCTGGTGCAAGTGCTCGGCGACCGGGCCGACCGCGCCGCCGCCACCGGCACGGCCGCCCGCCCGTCGCGGCTCGAGCGCGGCCTCAGCTACCCGAACCCGCGGGTGCAGTTCGCCGCGGCCAACGCCCTGCTCCGCTCGCCGGTCCCGCTCGACGGCAAGACCCGCGGCCGCGTGCTGGAGGTGCTGAAGCGTGAGGCCGCCGGCGACCCCGGCGTGCCGAGCGGCGCGAAGGGGCAGGCGTTGCTCGCCGACCCGGACCGCAAGCGGGCCGACGAGACGGCCGTGCTCCTCCGCCAGATCGGCTACGACGTGGAGGTGTACGGGACCGGCCGCGACGTGCTCCGCCGCGTCGCCCGCGCCAACGACTTCGACCTCGTCGTGATCGACCGGCACGTGCCGAACCCGGAACTCCGCGACCTCGTCAGCCACCTCCGCGCCGACGCCAACGCCGCCCGCCGGCCGATGCTGGTCGTGGCGTCGTCGGACCAGCCGGTCCCGCCGAGTTTCGACCAGTTGCTGCTCCGGTTCGGCCTGCTGATCGCCGCCACCGAGACGACGCAGGTCGGGATGCCCGACCCCTACGTGTCGGACATCCGCCGCAGCCCCGAGGCCGACGCGGCCGAGCGGAAGGCGGTCCAGGACCGGCGCGACGGCGTGTTCGCGTCCACCGTCAAGACGCGGGCCGACCGGCTGACGCGGGTGCTGGAGACGAGCGGCATCGAGCTGTCGCCGGACCAGAAGTTCCAGGTGAAGCTGCGGGTGGACCAGATCACGTGGGCGGTGCTGGCGGCCGAGTTCCCGCTGACGCCCGCGTCCGCCCCGGGGGCGTACCAGCAGTTCCAGACGCTCGGCAAGCAGATCGCCGTCCAGCCGGCGGTGCCGGAGTACACCCGGCGGCTGGGGCTGGACCACCTGATCCAGATGTCGGCCCGGTTCGAGTCGGACGTGGCCGGGGCGCCGGTGGCGCGGGCCCGGTACGAGGCGTTCCGGGCGCGGGTGGACACGGACGCGCTGGGGCTGGTGGTGCGGCCGCCGCGCGACTACGCCGCCGAGGCGCGGACGCAGCGGCTGGTGGGGCAGTACCCGGGGGTGCGGGTGATCCCCGAGCCGTACTCGAAGACGTGGTTCGAGGCGGACGTGAACGCGGCCTTCCAGGACCCGGCGGACCGCCCGCGCGACCCGGCCGAGAAGCGGGCGACCGCCCGGCAGGCGGTGCAGTGGCTGGCGCGGATGGCGACGGGCGAGGTGCCGGGGTACGACGCGCGGCTGGCGTCCGCCGAACTGCTCGCGGCGCTGCGGACGGACGAACTGGCCGAGGTGGCGGTGGACGGCGTGGCGCGGCTCCCCTCGACGGAGGCCCAGGTGGGGCTCGTGAGCCTGGCGGTGACGCCGATGCGTCCGCTGCCGCTGCGGGTGCGGGCGGCGGACGCCGCGGTGCGTCACGTCCAGGCGTACGGCAAGCTGACGGCCGACGCGCTGACGACGACCGTGTCACAGCAGGCCGGCACCGAGACGGACGCGGACCTACGAGGCCGTCTGATGGTGCTGCGGGGGTTGCTGGCGCCGAGCCCGTCGGGGTTCGTGTCGGGGCTGCGGAACTACAACCCGCCGCTGGTCCCGCCGCCGCCCCCGATGCCCATGCCGCCGGCGCCGAAGCCG
>JBGAQM010000309.1:0-1063 GCA_044220735.1 Urbifossiella sp.
CAGCGAGTACCGCTCCGACAACGAGTTCGAGAAGCTCAACGCCACGAAGGACGCCGTTCAGGTGAAGGTCACCCGCGGCGGCGCCGTGCAGGCGATCGGCCTGGAGGACGTCGTCGTCGGCGACTTGGTCGTGCTGGAAATGGGCGACGAAATCCCGGCCGACGGCCGCGTCCTGCGCGCCAACGAGTTGATGCTCGACCAGTCGCTGATGACCGGCGAGAGCGAGCCGGTGAAGAAGACCGCCGCGCGCGACGACGACGCGGCCGACGGCCCCGAGCAGGCGGGCTGCGTCTACCGCGGCACGCAGGTCGTGGACGGCGTCGGCCTCATGGTCGTCGGCAACGTCGGCGACGACACGATGATCGGCCAGATCGCCCGCCGCCTGTCCGGCGAGCCCGAGGGCGACGAGGCCGAGACCGCCGCCGCGACCGCCGAGGGGCGCGTCCAGAAGAAGCTGACGATCTCGAAGGCCGCGACGCCGCTCCAGGAGAAGCTGACGGTCCTGGCCGACCTCATCAGCAAGGTCGGCTACATCGCCGCGGTCGCCATCTTCGTCGCACTCCTCGCCCGCGGGTTGTACGTCGGCGACGTGCGCTGGCCGGGCGCGGACGAGGCCGCCGGGCCGGTGCTGCTCGGGAGCGTGAAGGCGCTGCTGGCGTACTTCGTGTACATGGTCATCATCGTCGTCGTGGCCGTCCCCGAAGGGCTGCCGATGAGCGTGACCGTGTCGCTGGCCCTGGCCATGCGGAAGATGACCCGCGCCAACGCCCTCGTCCGCCAGCTCGTAGCCACCGAGACGATCGGGTCGGCCACCGTCATCTGCTCCGACAAGACCGGCACGCTCACGCAGAACAAGATGACCGTGTCCCGCGTCGGCGTCGGCGGCGAGACCCACGACACCGTCGCCGGCCGCTCCGCCGACCCGGGCACGCCGCTCGGCTGGCTCGTACTCAACAGCGCCGTCAACTCCACGGCCAGCCTTGAGGAGAAGGACGGCAAGACGCTCACCGTCGGGAACACCACCGAGGGCGCGCTGCTGACGTGGCTCCGCGGCGGCGCGTGG
>JBGAQM010000309.1:1120-7616 GCA_044220735.1 Urbifossiella sp.
CTGCGGGCCGACCACCCGGTGCTGTACCAGCTCCACTTCTCGTCCGACCGGAAGCGGATGACCACCGTCACCCGCGTCGGCGACAAGCTGGTGACGCTGGTGAAGGGCGCCCCGGAGATGATCCTGGAGCACTGCGACCGCTACCTCGCGCCCGACGGCTCGGTGCGGCCGCTCCCGGAGGTGCGGGAGCAACTGACCGCCAACCTCCGGGGTGCCGCCGGGGACGCGATGCGGACGCTGGCGTTCGCGCACGCCACGCTCCCGCCGGGCTTCCCGCAGTCGGAGGACGAGATCCACGACCGCCGCGACGAGATCGAGAAGGGGCTGATCTTCACCGGGTTCGTGGCCATCCGCGACCCGATCCGGCCGGAGGTGCCGCCGGCGGTCGCGCAGTGCCGCGGCGCCGGGATCGAAGTGAAGATGATTACCGGCGACAACATCGAGACCGCCCGCGCCATCGCCCGCGAGATCGGCCTGCTCGACTCGCCGTCGGCGCTCGCCATGACCTCCGACGAGTTCAACCAGCTGTCCGACGACGAGTTGAAGGCGAAGCTACCAGACCTGCGCGTCCTGGCCCGCGCCCGGCCGCTCGACAAGTACCGCATGGTCAAGTTGCTGCAAGAGCAGCAGCACGTCGTGGCCATGACGGGCGACGGCACCAACGACGCGCCGAGCCTGAAGAAGGCCGACGTTGGCCTGGCGATGGGCGTGGCCGGCACGGAGGTGGCGAAGGAGGCGAGCAAGATCGTGCTGCTCGACGACTCGTTCGGCACGATCGTGAAGGCGGTGAGCTGGGGCCGGTCGCTGTACGAGAACATTCAGCGGTTCGTGCAGTTCCAGCTGACCATCAACGTCAGCGCCCTGACGATCGCGTTCCTCGGCCCGTTCCTGGGGCTGAAGCCGCCGTTCACCGTGCTTCAACTGCTGTGGATCAACGTCATCATGGACACGTTCGCGGCCATCGCGCTGTGCAGCGAGCCGCCGCGGCCGGGGCTGATGTCCACCCGCCCGAAGCGGCGCGACGACAACATCATCACCCGGGCGATGGCGGGGAACATCCTCGTCACCGCGGCGTTCTTCGTGGTGGTGATGATCGCGCTGCTGCTCGGGATGGAGCACCGGGGCTGGTTCGCCGGCGACGGGCCGAAGTCGGCCGAGTTCCCCGAGCTGACGATGCGGCAGGCGACGATCTTCTTCTGCGTGTACGTGTTCTTCCAGGTGTGGAACCAGATCAACTGCCGGTCGCTGAACCCGCGCGAGAGCGGCTTCTACCAGCTGTTCTCGAACCCGCAATTCCTCCTGATCGCGTCGCTGATCGTGATCGGCCAGGTGCTGATCGTGTCGGTCGGCGGGGTCGTGTTCAACGTGGAGCCGCTGTCGGCCGTGGACTGGCTCGTCATCGCGGCGAGCACGGCCAGCGTGCTGGTGTTCGCGGAGGTGGCGCGGCGGCTGCGGGCGGCGTGACCCGATCGTCGGCGGATGTGATCCAGCAACTCGTACCCGGAGGGGGTGTGGCGTGGAGATCGTCCTGTACAACCTGCTCGGCTGGGTGATCGGCGGGGCCATCGGGTTCCTGGTACTCCGGGCCGCGGCGATCTCGTCGCGACTGGAGCGGAAGCTGGACGTGCTGTTGCGCCACTCCGGCGTGGACCTGGCACGGGTCGCGGCCGAGGAGGCGACGACGCTGAACCGGGCCGGGAAGAAGATCGCGGCCATCAAGGCGTACCGCGAGCTCACCGGCTGCGGCCTCGCCGAGGCCAAGGCGAAGGTCGAGAGCCTGACTTGAGGCGAACATGACGCCCGACGAACGAGCGGACCTTGCGGCCATCGCCGACAAGATGCTGATCGGCCACTTCCACCGGCACGTCTTCCTGTGCATCGGGCCGACGTGCTGTGCGTCCGAGGCCGGCGAGGCGGCGTGGGACGCCCTGAAGCGTGAGTTGAAGGACCGCAACCTGTCACTGGCGACCGGCCCGGCCGCGTGCTACCGGACGAAAGTGGGCTGCCTGCGAGTGTGCAAGGGCGGCCCGGTGATGGTCGTGTACCCCGAGGGGACGTGGTACGCCGGCATGACCGCCGACCGCGTCCCGCGGTTCGTCGAGGAGCACCTGGTGGGTGGGCGGGTGATCGAAGATTGGGTGTTCGCGCGGAACCCGCTGCCGAATGAGGCGTGAATGGTTCGGGGCGTTCCGCCGTTTGGGGCGACTCACCGGGCCGTGTGCGCCCTCACCGGGTCGCCATCTCCCCCGTCGCGTGGTACTCCACCGGCTGCACCGCCGCGGTCGGCCAGTCCACCCGCAGCAGACGCTTGAAGCCGTAGTCGCCGCCGACGTTGTACCCGCGCGTCGGGCCGAAGCCCGCCTCGCGGGCGAAGTGCGTGTGCCCGCAGAACGCCAGCGGCACCCGGCCGGCGTACTTCGCCAGCACGTCCTCCAGGTCGGCGTTGCCGCTGAACGCCTCCCACATCAGCGCGTCCAGGTCCGGCGGGTCCGGCTTCGGGTAGTTCAACCGACGGAACGGCGGGTGGTGCGTCACCAGCAGCGCCGCCGGCACCTGACCCAGTGCCTCGGCCAGGTGGTCGTCAAGCGTCTCCACGACGTGCTGCGTGAACCCGGCGTCGTCGTGGTGCCACCGCACGAAGTTGGCGTCATTGTGCCGGCCGCGTGTAAACCGCTTGGTGCGGAGGCGGTCGGCCCAGTCGGGCGTGAAGTCGCGCAGCCGGTCCACGCCCCAGGAGTAGTCGTACCAGTTGATCGACCCCACCACGGCCAGACCCGCCTCGGGCAGGATTAGCGGCCCGTGGTCGAGGTAGTGGAACCCCCGCGCCGCGGCCTCGGCCGGGAGGTGGTGATGGTACACGTCGAGCGAATCGCCGCGGGGGTCGTCGGAGCGGACCCAGATGTCGTGATTGCCAGGGACCAGCGCCTTCGCGCAGGGCAGGTCGGCGAACAGATCGAGGCAGTGGGCGAACTCGTCGCCCGCACCGATGTCGCCGGCGACGACGAACACGTCGGGCGGGTCGCGGAACAAGTCGTCCGCGAGGGCGTGGGTGGCGGCGGCGCCGGCGGGGTGGCGCGGACCGAAGTGGAGGTCGGCGGTGACAGCGATGCGGACCGGGCGGCCGGGTCCGGCGGACCGCGGGTTGGTCGTCATGCCCCCATTCTACCGCATCTACCGGACCGGCGCGACCTGCATGGGCCGCGCGGCCGGCAACTTCATCCGATCTTCGCCACTACGTCCGTCGTAATCGCTTCAATCGGGCGAGCTCAGATGCGCGACGCAACCCAGCGTAGGCGAACAGGATCGGTCGAGTCGGGGACCGGCATCACCCTCACATGGATTCCTATGTCCGAGTCAATGCTTTCTGGACGGGGTCCCCCTTTTCGCCGCAACCAATGACGGCCGCCTGTGCGTCACGCCTTGAGCCGCGCGGTGACCTCGATCTCGATCTTCATGCGCGGGTCGGTGAGGCCGGCGGCGAACATGGTCGCGGCGGGGCGGCTCTCGCCGAAGTACTTCCGCAGCACCGGCCAGCACGGCTTGAAGTCGGCCGCGGTCGGCAGGATGTAGGTGACGCGGACCACGTCGGCGAGAGTGGCCCCGGCCTGGGCGAGCGCGGCAGAGATGTTCTTGAGGCACTGGTCCGCCTGTTCGGCGACGTCTTCGGAGATGGTCATGGTGGCGTAGTCGAACCCGGTCGTGCCGGAGACGAACACCCACTCGCCGTCCACGACCGCCCGCGAGTAACCGATCTCGGCCTCGAACGGCGAACCGGTGCTAATCAACCGCCTGCCCATCACGATCCCCCTGGATAAAGTTGGAACCACGGCAGGATACGAAATTCTCTCGCCCGCCGGCCGCGGATCGGTTACCCTGACTGTTGATACGTCCCCGCCAGCACCGCATTCCCACCCACCGGGGCTCGCACCCGGCTCGCCTCCCGCGAGGGCAACCATGACCCGCCTCATTCCGGCCGTCGCCGTCGTGCTCGCACTCGCGTCGCCCGCCGTCGCCGCCCCGCCGACCGACCCTGCCAGCCGCGCCGAGGTCGCCGGCACGCCGACGGCCGTGGAAGTGTTCCCCGCGAACGTCGGCCTCACCGGCGTCCGCGACGCCCGGCAATTGGTCGTCACCGGTCGCTACGCCGACGGCACCGTCCGCGACCTGACGACCGTGACGACCGTGACGGTGGACAACGCCGCCGTGGTGGACGTGCAGGAGGGGCTCTACCTGCGGCCGAAGGCCAACGGCTCCGCGACGCTGACGCTGGCCGTCGGCGGCAAGACGGTCACGGTGCCGGTGATGGTGTCGGTGATGGACCAGCCATCGCCGGTGAGCTTCCGCCAGCACGTCGTCGCGGCGATGAACGTGGGCGGGTGCAACATGGGCGCCTGCCACGGGACGCCGAGCGGGAAGAACGGGTTCAAACTGTCGCTGCGCGGGTTCGACCCCGCCGCTGACTACCTGATGCTGACCCGCGAGCAGTTCGGCCGCCGCACCGATAAGCACAGCCCGGCGCAGAGCCTGCTTCTGCTCAAGGGCGTCGGCGCCGTGCCGCACGAGGGCGGACAGCGGTTCGGTATGAACAGCGTCCCCGGCGAGATGGTGCTGGCCTGGATCGCCGAGGGGCTGAAGGACGACGCCCCGACCTTGCCGGGCGTGAAGAAAGTGGAGGTGGCCGGCGGCGGCCGCGTGCTGAAGACCCCAGCAAAGTGGCAGCAGCTCGCCGTGGTCGCCACCTACACCGACGACAAGACCCGCGACGTGACCCGGCTGACGAACTTCAGCAGCTCCGACCCGTCGGTCGCGGACGTGACGCCAAGCGGACTGGTGGAATTCAAGCGGCCCGGCGAAGTCGCCATCCTGTGCCGCTACCTGGAGGAGATGGTCGCGGTACGGGTGACGTACCTGGAGCCGCGCGAGGGCTTCACCTGGCCCAACCCGCCGGCCGTGAACTACGTCGATACGCACACGTTCAACAAGCTGCGGATGATGAGCATCGCCCCGTCGGAGTTGTGCGCCGACGACGAGTTCGTCCGCCGCGCCTACCTCGACGCCGTCGGCCGTATCCCGACCCCCGAGGAGAGCCGGGCGTTCCAGGCCGACACCGACGCCAAGAAGCGCGAGAAGTTGATCGACCGCCTGGTCGAGTTGCCGGAGTTCGCCGACTTCTGGGCGCTGAAGTGGGCCGACGTGCTCCGCAGCAGCCGCAAGACGATTCAGATCAAGGGGAGCTACGGGATGCAGGCGTGGCTCCGCGGCCACTTCGCCCGCAACACGCCGTTCGACGTGGTGGTGCGAGACATCATCACGTCCACCGGTAACACCTACGCCAACCCGCCGGCGAACTACTACCGCATCGCCAAGGACCCGCAGAGCCTGGCCGAGACGACGGCTCAGTTGTTCCTCGGCGTGCGGATGCAGTGCGCGAAGTGCCATAACCACCCGTTCGAGCGCTGGACGCAGGACGACTACTACGGCATGGCGGCGTGGTTCGCCCGGGTGAAGCAGCGACCTGAGGGCGTGATCGGCACCCGCCCGGCCGGTCCGAACGCGGCGTCGGCCGAGGTGGTGTTCGTGAGCCGTGACGGCGAGGTAACGCAACCGCGGACTGGCAAGACGATGCGGCCGCGCTACATCGGTGTGGGCGATGCCGAAGTGCCAGCCGGCGTGGACCGCCGAGAGAAGTTGGCCGAGTGGCTGACCGGCGCGGATAACCCGTTCTTCGCCAAGTCGGTCGCCAACCGCGTCTGGTTCCACCTGATGGGCAAGGGGATCGTAGACCCGGTAGACGACTTTCGCGAGTCGAACCCGGCCGCGAACGACGAACTTCTCGACGCACTCGCCAAGGACTTCGTGAAGTCGAAGTACGACCACAAGGCGCTCGTGAAGACGATCATGAAGTCGCGGACGTACCAGCTGTCGGCGCAGCCGAACGAGTCGAACCGCGACGACACGAAGTACTTCTCGCACGCTGTTACGAAGCTCCTGACCGCGGAGCAGCTCCTGGACGCGCTGTGCGACGTGACGTCGCTGCCGGAGAAGTTCCCCGGGCTGCCGGCGGGGACGCGGGCGATTCAGTTGCCCGACGGCGAGGTGAACAACGCCTTCCTCAAAACCTTCGGCCAACCGGCCCGAGAGCTGGCATGCGAGTGCGAGCGAGAGAGTGATGGCAACCTGGCCCAGGCACTCCAGCTCATCAACGGGCCGACGGTGAACGACAAGATTCGCAACCCGAACAACCGCCTCGGGAAGTTGTTGTCGGCCAAGATGACGGACGAGCAGGTCCTCACGGAATTGTACTTCGCGGCACTGTCGCGAGCACCGTCGAGCGAGGAGAGGCGGTTGGCCCTGTCGCACGTCGATCGCGGGATGGACAAGCGGAAGGCGTGGGAGGACGTGCTCTGGGCGCTGGTGAACACCCGCGAGTTCCTGTTCCGGCACTGATTCAAGCACGCTCGGGCATCCGCCGCAGGCGGCGCGGCACCGCGGTGCC
>JBGAQM010000310.1:0-7602 GCA_044220735.1 Urbifossiella sp.
CCCCCATCAGACCCCCCAGGTGACCCATGCCGAACAGCTTCGGAACCCTGTCCACCCTCCCGGTGGGCGGGAAGGCGTACTCCGTCCACCGCCTCGCCGTCCTGGAGCAAGTCCACCCCCAGGCCAAGAAGCTGCCGTTCTCCCTCAAGGTGTTGCTCGAAAACCTCCTCCGCAACGAGAACGGCCTGTCCGTCCGCAAGGCCGACATCGAGGCGCTCGCGCTGTGGCAGCCGAAGGCCGAACCCACGACGGAAATCGCGTACACGCCGGCCCGCGTGCTGATGCAGGACTTCACCGGCGTGCCGTGCGTCGTGGACCTCGCCGCGATGCGCGACGCCATGAAGGCCCTCGGCGGCGACCCCGCCCGCATCAACCCGCTCGTGCCGGTCGAGCTCGTCATCGACCACTCGGTGCAGGTGGACGACAGCGGCAACCCGCAGGCGTTCGCCAACAACACGCACCTGGAGTACGAGCGGAACCAGGAGCGCTACCAGTTCCTCCGCTGGGGCCAGAACGCCTTCCGCAACTTCAAGGTGGTGCCGCCGGAGACGGGCATCGTCCACCAGGTGAACCTCGAATACCTCGCCCGCTGCGTGTTCGTGGACGAGCACGGCGCCGCCTACCCCGACACCCTCGTCGGCACCGACAGCCACACCACGATGATCAACGGCCTCGGCGTGCTGGGCTGGGGCGTCGGCGGCATCGAGGCCGAAGCTGCGATGCTCGGCCAGCCGGTGAGCATGCTCATCCCGCAGGTCATCGGCTTCAAGCTGCACGGCCACCTGAAGGAAGGCGCGACCGCGACCGACCTCGTGCTGACCGTCACGCAGATGCTGCGCAAGAAGGGCGTGGTCGGGAAGTTCGTCGAGTTCTACGGCCCCGGCATCTCGCCGAGACGCTCAAGTTCCTCCGCGCCACCGGCCGGCCCGAGGAGCTGGTCGTGCTCGCCGAGGCGTACTACCGCGACCAGGGGATGTTCCACGACGCCACCACCGTGGAAGCGGACTACACCGACACGCTCGAACTCGACCTGGGTACGGTCGAGCCGAGCCTCGCCGGCCCGACGCGGCCGCAGGACCGGGTGGCGCTCAAGGACGTGAAGAAGTCGTTCGCCGAGGCGCTGCCGAAGCTGAAGGCCGCGAAGAAGCCGGTGCCGTCGCTCCCGATGACCGGCCCCGGCGTGCCCGATAACGTCGAGGTGCCCGGCGGCGTCCTGACGGACGGCTCGGTCGTCATCGCGGCTATCACCAGCTGCACGAACACGTCGAACCCGTCGGTGATGATGGCGGCCGGCGTTCTGGCGAAGAAGGCCGTGGCCCGCGGGCTGACGAGCAAGCCGTGGGTGAAGACCAGCCTCGCCCCCGGCTCGAAGGTCGTGACGGATTACCTCACGAACGCCGGCGTGCTGCCGGACCTGGAGAAGCTGCGGTTCCACGTCGTCGGCTACGGCTGCACCACCTGCATCGGCAACAGCGGCCCGCTGCCCGACACGGTGAGCGAGGAAATCCGCGTCGAGCAGCTGGTGGTGTCGGCGGTGCTCAGCGGCAACCGCAACTTCGAGGGGCGCGTCCACCCCGAGGTGCGGGCGAACTACCTCGCGTCGCCGCCGCTGGTCGTGGCCTACGCCCTCGCCGGGAAGATCGACATCGACTGGGACACCGAGCCCGTCGGCACCGGCTCCGACGGCCTGCCCGTGTTCCTGCGCGACATCTGGCCGACGCACGAGGAAGTGCAGACGGCCATCGCCGGGGCGATTCATCAGGACTCGTTCAGCCGCATCTACGGCTCCGTCTTCGAGGGCGACGCCAACTGGAAGGCGCTGAGCGTGCCGAGCGGCAACATGTTCCAGTGGGACGCGGCGAGCACGTACATCGCCAACCCGCCGTACTTCGCCGGCATGACCACGACGCCGCCGCCGGTTGTGGAGATTACCGGGGCGCGGGTGCTGGCGCTGCTCGGCGACAGCATCACGACCGACCACATCTCGCCGGCCGGGAGCATCAAGAAGGACTCGCCGGCGGGCAAGTACCTGATCGAGCGCGGGGTGACGCCGAAGGACTTCAACCAGTACGGCGCCCGCCGCGGCCACCACGACGTGATGGTCCGCGGCACGTTCGCCAACGTGCGCCTCAAGAACCAACTGGTGCCCGGGGTGGAAGGCGGGTTCACCCGGCACCTGCCGGACGGCGAGGCGACGAGCATCTTCGAGGCGTCGATGGCGTACCAGGCGGCGGGCGTGCCGCTACTGGTGATCGGCGGCAAGGAGTACGGCTCGGGGTCGAGCCGCGACTGGGCGGCGAAGGGGACGAACCTCCTGGGTGTGAAGGCGGTGCTGGCCGAGAGCTACGAGCGCATCCACCGCAGCAACCTGGTCGGCATGGGGGTGCTGCCGTTGCAGTTCAAGACGGGCGAGAGCGCCGCGGCGCTCGGGCTGACGGGCGAGGAGATTTTCGACATCAAGGGTTTGGTGGACGGCCTGAAGGTGAACTTCGCCGGCCCCGCGAAGGAGTTGGCGGTTCACGCGGTGCGGGCGGACGGGTCGCGGGTCGAGTTCGGCGCCGTGTGCCGCATCGACACCCCGCAGGAGGTGCTGTACTACCTGCACGGCGGCATCCTGCCCTACGTGCTGCGGACGCTGGCGGCGACGCGCTGAACCGGGCGAAGCCCACCCGTTGCAACGGGTGGGCTTTTCGCGGGTGTGAAGCCTTCCCGGGCACCGCTCAAGTCACGGCTCCGAGTGCCTCATGCTGATGTACCTCGAACGCTTCATGCGGGACCTCGACCGCTCGGACCTGGAAGGCTTCGCCTGCCTGTTCCTGGTGGTCGGGTTCATCCTGACGGTCGGGCTGCTCGCCACCATCACGCGGGTGCTGGGGCGGGTCAGCCCGGAGAACCGGCGGATGGAGCCGGGCGAGGTGTGGGTGAACCTCATCCCGGTGGTCAACCTGATCTGGCCGGTCGTGACCGTCGAGCGGGTCGGCGAGTCGATCCGCGCCGAGTTGGCGGCCCGTAACCGGGTCAAGAAGAAGGACGCCTTCGGGAAGACGTCCGGCATCATCGCACTGGTGCTGGTGGGGACGGTGCTGCTGCTGCCCCCGGCGGGGCTGGTGACGCTGCCGTTCGCGTTCCTGTACGGGATCGTGTACTGGGTTCAGCTGAACGGCTACGCCAACCGGATGCGCGAGGCGCCGCGCGAGCCGGTGGTCATCGACGAGGGGTGGTGACGCGCCTCACTCGTCCGTCAGCCGCTTGCGGCGCAGCATGTGGTGGTAGTGCTGCGCGAACCGGTGCGCCTCGTCCCGCACGTACTGCAACAGCCGCAGCGCCGCCGAGTGCCGGCTCAGTCGGATCGACTCCGCCTCCCCCGGCCGGAAAATTTCCTCCTCCTGCTTCGCCAGCGAAATCACGCACGGCGGCTCCACCCCCAGCGCCTGGAACGACGCCACCGCCGCGTTCAGCTGCCCCTTGCCGCCGTCGATGAGGAGGATGTCGGGGAACGACTCGTCCTCGTCGCTGAGGCGGCGGAAGCGGCGCGTCACCACCTCGCGCATCGACGCGAAGTCGTCCACGCCCTCGACGCTCTTGATCTTGAAGCGGCGGTAGCCGGCCTTGAACGGCAGCCCGTCCAGGAAGCTCACCAGCGACGCGACCGTGTCCGTGCCGCTGAGGTGGGCGATGTCCATCCCCTCGATCGTCCGCGGCGTCTTCGCCAGGCCCAGCACCTTCCGCAGGCCGACGAGCCCCTTCTTCGGGTCGATCGGGAACACCTCCGGCTGCACGTCCTTGTCCACGTCGCCGCGGAGCTCCAGCTTCTGAAGTGCGGCGATCTCGTCGCGCAGCCGCTTCGCCTTCTCGAAGTTCAGGTCTTCGGCCGCGGATTCCATTTCCTTCGTCATGCGGCGGATCAGCCGGCCCTTCTTCCCCTCCAGGATCAGGATCAGCTTCTTCACCTGCCGGCGGTACTCGTCGCGGCTGACGCGGAAGTTGCACGGCGCCGTGCACTGGCGGATGCTGTGGAGCAGGCACGGGCGGAACCAGCGCCAGCGGTCGTCGGTGCTCTTGATGTTCAGCGTGCAGGTGCGGAACTGGAAGACGCGCTGCAACACCTGCACGGCCTGTCGAAGCGCACCCGCGTTCGTGAACGGGCCGTACAGCCGCACGCCCTTTCGCCGCGGGTTGCGGGTGATCTCGACACGCGGGTATTCTTCGCGGGTGCGGATTTGCAGGTACGGGAACGTCTTGTCGTCGCGCAAATCCTTATTGAAGCGCGGCCGCAGGTCCTTGATCATCCGCGCCTCGGTCAGCATCGCGGCGATCTCGTCGTCGGTGGCGATGAAGTCGATGTCGGCGATCAGCCCGATCCAGTCCTTCACCCGCGGGTCGGTCTTGGCCTGCGCGAGGAAGTACGACCCCGCCCGGCTGCGGAGGCTCTTGGCCTTGCCGACGTAGATGACAGCACCCTCGGCGTCCTTCATCAGGTACACGCCGGGGGCGGCGGGGAAGGTGCGGACCTTCTCGGCGGGCGGCGGCGAGGCGGCGGGCTCGTCCATGACGGCGGTTCCGGCGGGCTGGGCAAGCCCATTGTAAGCCGAGACCACCGCGCAATCCGCACATCTGTTCAGGTCGTGGTCGCGTACCTTACCCCGGTTCGCCAACCCGTGCGGCCCGCACGACCGGTGTTTTCCTCATCCCCGGCACGACCGGCAGCCGATCTATGCGGAGACGACCCGCCGCGGGGTCGGGTCCGTCGATTGCCGGGGGGTGCGATGATTCGCCGCGTCCGCCACGCCGCCGGGGTCGGGCTGCTGCTGCTCGCCGGGAACCCGGCGTTCGCGCAGCCCCCCGGGCCGGCGCCCGTGCCGCCCCGCGACCCCATCGACCGCCTCCTCGAACCGAGCCGTCCCACGCCGGCCTCGGCCACCGAGCCGCCGCCGCCCGCCACGAAGGCGCCGGCGCTGCCGGCCATCGGCTTCGCCGGGCCGAGCGGCATCGTGCCCCGCTCCGGGTGGAACGAAGAGTACGAGACGATGGAGGACCGCTGGCGCATCGGCTTCCCCGAGTGGGACCGGTACGGCCTCGGCTACCCCCAGGTGTTCGACTACCCGTACCGGCCCGGGCGGTGGTTCGACCCCTACAACCAGAACGTGCTGAAGGGCGACTACCCGATCCTCGGGCAGCACGTCTTCCTGAACATGACCGGCACCGCCGTCCACCTGTTCGAGGGGCGGTCGCTGCCGACCGCGACCACGCCGTTCGAGAGCACCCTCCGCCCCGGCACGCTCGACTTCTTCGGCCGCCCTGGGCAGTTCATCCACAACGAGCTGTACACCCTCTCCTTCGACCTGTTCCGCGGCGACGCCGCGTTCAAGCCGGTGGACTGGCGCATCAAGCTCACGCCGGCGTTCAACGTGAACGTGGTCAGCGTGCAGGAGCTGGCCGTCGTCTCGCCCAACCCGCTCGACGGCACCATCCGCAACCGCACCTGGGGCGCGCTGCAGGAGTGGTTCGCCGAGTACAAGCTCGCCGACCTCAGCGAGCAGTACGACTTCGTCAGCGTCCGCGCCGGCTCGCAGCCGTTCGTGTCCGACTTCCGCGGCTTCATCTTCAGCGACACGAACCGCGGCATCCGCCTGTTCGGGAACTACGACGGCAACCGCACGCAGTACAACCTGGCGTACTTCCGGCAGCAGGAGAAGGACACGAACAGCGGCCTCAACACGTTCGAGGACCGCAACCAGAACATCGTGATCGCCAACGTCTACCGGCAGGACTTCCTGTTCCCCGGGTACACGGCGCAGGCCAGCTTCCATTACAACAACGACGGCCCGGACGTGCAGTTCGACCGCAACCGGTTCCTCGTCCGCCCCGACCCCGTCGGCGTGTTCCAGCCGCACCGCGTCGAGGCGTACTACATGGGCCTCGCCGGCGACGGCCACGTCGGCCGCTACAACATCTCGCACGCCGCGTACTGGGCGGTCGGCCGCGACAGCCGCAACCCGCTCGCCGGCACCCCGCAGAGCATCTCGGCCGGGATGGCGGCGGTGGAGCTGAGCTACGACCGCGACTGGGCGCGGTTCCGCGTCAGCGGGTTCTTCGCCAGCGGCGACGGCAACCCGAACAACGGCCGCGCCACCGGCTTCGACGGCATCATCGACCAGACGAACTTCGGCGGCGAGTTCAGCTTCTTCCGCCGCAACCGCATCCCGCTGTTCGGCGTGGGCCTGACGCAGGACCAGAGCCTGTACGCGAGCCTGCGGTCGAGCCGCCTCCAGGGCCAGAGTAACTTCGTGAACCCCGGCTTGTGGCTGGTGAACACGGGCGTGGACTTCGACATCACGCCGCGGTTCCGGCTGGTGAACAACGCGAACTACCTGCTGTTCGACAAGACGGCGGCGCTGGAGACGTTCACGTTCCAGAGCGAGATCGACCGGGACATCGGGTTCGACCTGTCGAGCGGGTTTGAGTGGCGTCCGCGGCTGAACAACAACGCGATCGTGCTGGGCGGGGTGTCGGCGTTCCTGCCGGGGGGCGGGTTCCGTCAGCTCTACAACAAGAAGGACGAGCGCGTGGACCCGCTCCTGAGCGCGTTCGCCGAGATCGTACTTCAGTATTGAGCACGGAGCCGGCAAGCCGGTCGCCGGGGGGCGGGCGGGGTCGTAACCTGACTCATCGTCCGCCCCCCGCCGAGATTCCGTCATGCCCGCCACCCGCGGCGAACAGTTCGCCGGCGTCACCGTCGCCCTCGTCACCCCCTTCACGAACGGCGACATCGACTGGGACGACCTCGGCAAACTCGTCGACTGGCACGCCCAGCAGGGCACCCACGGCCTCGTCCCCTGCGGCACCACGGGCGAGTCCCCCACCCTCGACCACGACGAGCACGAGCGCGTCGTGGCTTTCGTGTGCGAGCGCGCCCGCGGCCGCCTCAAGGTCATGGCCGGTACCGCCAAGAAGGCCGGCGCCGACGGCACCCTTCAGGTCGGCCCGTACTACAACAAGCCGACCCAGGAAGGGTACTTCCGCCACTTCGCGGCCGTCGCCGACGCCTGCGACCTGCCGCAGGTCATCTACAACATCCCCGGCCGCACCGGCTCCGAGATCGCCGCCGAGACCATCGCCCGGCTCGCCGAGGCGTACCCGGTCGTGGTCGGCGTGAAGGAGGCGACCGGCAAGCTCGACATGGCCTCGCAGGTGGTGGCGCTGACCGACCTGACCGTCCTCAGCGGCGACGACAGCCTGACGCTTCCGATCATGAGCGTGGGCGGCCGCGGGGTGGTGAGCGTGGTCGGCAACGTGGTGCCGAAGGACATGATGGCGCTGTGCGCGGCGTTCGACGCCGGGGACGTGGCGGGGGCGCAGACGTGGCACCGGAAGCTGTTCCCGCTGTGCCGCGACATGCTGGGGGTGGCGACGAACCCGATTCCGCTGAAGGCGGCGATGAAGCTGCTCGGCCGCGGCACCGGCGAGCTGCGGCTGCCGATGACCCCGCTCGACGCGGCCGGCGAGGCGCGGGTGCGGGCGACGCTGAGCGGGTACGGGCTGATTTGATTTCGTCTCGAAGTAGCCCACCCGCTTGCGGCTTGGCGTTGGGCGACGCCAAGC
>JBGAQM010000311.1:0-7571 GCA_044220735.1 Urbifossiella sp.
TGGGGTGGCGAGTTCCCTACCACCGTCCCACGCCGGGCCGACGGGGTCAAGCGCGAAACTCCGGCCGACGTCAGCCGCGCTGCCAGACGAGAACCTCGCCCTTACCGGGAACCGCGGCGTCGCCGTTGAAGCGCCGGTAGCTGCCGTCGGTCGGGAGCGACACGCCGAGGGCGGCGAGGTGTCGGGCGTAGATCGGCAGGAACGACGGGATGAAGTCGCAGGCGAAAGTAAACGTCGGCTGCAGGCGGAGCGGTTTCAGGCTGATGATGGTGCCGCGCTGCATCCACGCTCCGGTGCGCAGCTCGGCACCGCTCATCAACACGATGGTGCCGCCCTTCATTTGCAGGCCCGCGAAGTCGCGCACCGGGCCGCCGACGGCGATCAGCCCGCGCTTCATCCGCATGCCGAGCTCGATCCCGGCCGCGCCTTCGACGACGATCGTCCCGCCGCTCATGCCGGACATGCTGCCGCGGTAGGCGGAGCCGAGCTGGCCGCCGGCGTTGCCGCGGACGCGGATCGTGCCGCCGGCCATCTCGCCCCCGACCCAGTCGGAGGAATCGCCCGTCACCTCGATGCTTCCGCCGGTCATGTACGACCCGAGGTGCATCCCGGCGTTGCCGTGAATGCGGATGCGCCCGCGCGTCATGGCGCGGCCGACCCACTTCACCCGGCCGAGGTCGCCGCGCAACTCGATCTCGTCGGAGCCGTCGCCCTCGACCTCGAACACGTCGTCGAGCCGCAGGGTGCGCTTGCCGCGCATCACCGGTAGCGCTCGCACCTCGGCGTGCGACAGCGGCGCGACAACGTCCGGCGAGAGGCACTCCGCCTCCAGCGGCACCGCGGTCGGCTCTTTGAGCGTAAGCGTGAGCATGGAATCGCCGGCTCGGGTCTTCGTAGTGATCCGCTTACCGATCGATGTCGGGTCGCGGACCGGGTCGGCGGTTCTACCACTTCGAGCCCGTGGACGCGGTCGGCGTCCACCGGGTAGTTCTCGAACGACATCGTGTAGTGCTGCTGGAACAGCGGGCGCAGGTAGTCCTCGACCGCCTCGTCGTACCGCGGCTTCACCGCGAATTGCCGGCCCTCGGGCGACGCCCGCAACTCGCCCTCCTCGACGACCACCACGCCACCCTTGATGACGTACCTCGGGTGCGCGAACATCGCCGCCACGTCCGTGTTCGCGTTGTAGATCGCCACGTCCGCGTCCGCCCCGACGCCGAGATGTCCCTTGTGCGGCAGCCCCAGCGTGCGCGCGGGGCCGGCCGACGTGATGATGGCGATTTCGTTCAGTGTGTACTCGCGCGTCAGGTCGGGCAGCACCATGCGGCTGCGGGCCAACTCGGGGAACCGCGCCAGCTGCTCCTTGCGAAAGTCGGCGTTCATTAGCAGTTGCACGATCTCGGGGTAGCGCCAGAACGTCGCCCCGTTGGGGTGGTCGGTCGTCAGGCTGATCCGCCAAGGGTCGTCGATGAGCAGCAGCAGTTCGAGCCCGACGGCCCACTGGATCGCGTTGACGAGGTTCTTCTCCTTGTAGACGTACGGCACGACGCCGCAGCCGGTCTCGTTCTCGACATCCAGGTTCGCCCACTTGCGGCCGGTGAGCTGGTAGAGCAGGTGCTGCCACGGGCCGTCGGCGGTGACGGTGACGGTGGTGCCGAATAGCACCGCCCCGGCGTCGGTGGTGAGGTTCTTGTTCGCGTTGAAGTGCTCGGCGACCTCGGCCGCGGCGGAGCGCATGGAGTACCAGTCGTCGCCGCCGTAGGCGTGGTACTGGAGGTGCGCGAGGTGCGCCCGTCGGCCTTCGAGTACCTTCATCGTCTCGATGGTGGTCGAGGCGTTGCCGGGGGCGCCGAGGTTGTTGCAGTGGAGGTGAACCGGGTGCGGCAGGTTCAGCTCGTCGGCGATGCGGGCGAGCGCTGCGACGATCTTCGCCGGCGTCACCTTCTTGTAGCCGGGGACCACGTCGGAGAGGCCCTTGCAGTCCTTGCCCCACTTCCAGCCGGCGACGCCGCCGGGGTTCACGGCCTTGATGCCGTAGGCCTTCGCCGCCCAGATTTGCCATGCTGCTACGTCGCGGGCGCGCTCGTACTCGTCGTTCTCCAGCAGGTCGAGGATGAGTTCGTTGTTCGCCATCAGGACGCAGCAGGTCTTGTCGATGATGGGCGTGTCGCGGAGTTCCTCGTGGGTGTGCTTGGCCGACAGGATGGGGACGGCGGCCTCGTTGGCGGTGGTCCAGCCCATGCCGGCGTAGACGTAGCCGGTGGCGAACGTGGTGGGCGTGGTGCCGACGATGCCGCCGCGGGTGTGCGGCGTGTGGAAGATCGGCGTGGCCTTGCGGTGCTGTTCGGGAATGAGCCCGCGGGCGAAGTTGAGCGCCGCCCCGCCGATGTGCGTGTGGCAGTCCACGCCGCCGGGGAAGACGATCATGCCGGTGGCGTCGATGGTGCGGCCGGCCTGCGCGGGGTCGTCGGCGACGACCTTGCCGCCGGCGATGCAGACGGTGCGCGGCTCGCCGTTGACGCCGTTGGCGGGGTCGTACACCGTGCCGCCGCGAATCCGAAGCATGGACTTGTCGTTTCCTTCTCAGGACAGGCGGTAGTGTCTCAGTTAGGCCGGCGTCCGCAGATTCTGACACCGTTTGAGATTCTCTGTCGGGGTCTTCTCCGGCAGACGCTCGATCGGCCGGTGCAGGTTGAGGGCGGCACGCCACCGGCAGTGTCGGTCAGGGGGAAGCTGAGGAAGTCTCGCAGGAAAGCATCGATCTGGGCTTGGGTCCGGGCGTCAAAGTGAATCGCAGACCGCACGTTCACGTCGTACATCTGCCGCGCGAGTAGTGGGATACAGTCACGGACGAACGGTCCGCGTGTCCCGAAATCGCGGAACGATTCGAAGCTCCACACCGGGTAGCCGAACCGGCTGCCAACTTTCATTCGCCCGATGCCAACCCAATTCACTCGCCCAGCGATGCCGGCCCGAATCGGCTCACGACCGATTCCGCCGATGCCGATGACGTCGCTGAATTTCCGGCCGCGAA
Organism: Urbifossiella sp.; assembly: GCA_044220735.1. Taxonomy (GTDB): domain Bacteria; phylum Planctomycetota; class Planctomycetia; order Gemmatales; family Gemmataceae; genus Urbifossiella. Next base: position 3,035 of record JBGAQM010000311.1, read on the forward strand.
CCGACATCATGCACCCGTTGCACCCGAAGTGCCCAGCTTCGTTCGGGTCGCCGTGGTGAGTCCGCTTGTAGACGAGCGTGCGTGCCATCCAGTCATCCGAGGTTGGGATCGGGTTCCTGATGGTCAACGGTTCAGGTTCCTTACGCCGTCTGCGGCGCGGCGGTCGGCACCGGGTACCACGGCTTCTTCCGCTGCACCGCGGCGGCGATGCGCCGCACCACGTCCTCGTCGGTCGGGTACGGCGACGTCAGCGGCGGGCGCAGCGGCAGCGGGATCTCGTCCATCCGGTACACCGTGCCGCCGGCGCTGATGCCGGTCGCGGCCGTCGTGATGTGGACGCGCGACAGCCGGCTCGTGTGCGTCACTTTCGGGTCCAGTACGATCGTCGGCGTCCGCCTCAGGTGCTCGATCGCCGGCTGCGGCATCGTCGCCCCGGGGTCGGCGCCCAGCACCAGCGTCGCGTCCACGTCGCCGCGGACCAACAGGTCGATCGTCGAGTACTCGCCGGGGTTGAACCGCGGGTAGCCGCGCGTCAGGCTGATGCCGAACGGGTAGGCCGTCGTGTACCGCAGCACCACGTCGGCGCCGGTCACGTTGCCGTGGCCGCGCATCGGCATCGCCACGAACTTCGTGAACGCGTTCAGCTCCGCCGCCAGCGTCAGCGCCGCGGCACTGTTCATGTGCTTGCCGCGCGTCATCGACAGGCCCATGCCGAAGAACAGCACGCCGAACTTCGCCGCCTTCATTCGCGCGACGAGGTCCTGAAGCTGCTCCAGGGTCAGGCCGGTTTCGGCGACCGCTTCGGCGCTTAGCTGCTGGCCCTTCACCAGCGCTCGCAGGATGGTGAGCACCTCGAAGTCCTTGCCCGGCCGCACCTGCAGGAAGATGTCGGCGGCCTTGGCGCTCATCGTCTCGCGGATGTCCACGAGCACCATCGTGCGGTCCTTGCGGCCGCGCGGCAGGAACTTCCCCTTCGGGGTGAGGGTGTAGCGCGTGAAGTGCCGCGGGTGGCACTCGGCCGGGTTGCCGCCCCAATAAATGATGAAGTCGGCCCGGTTCTTCACTTCGCCCAGCGTGCAGGTCACCTTCCCGCCCAACTGGGCGGCCACCTCTGTGGGACCGTGTCAGAGAGAGGTGTGACTGTCGATGACCGCGCCGACGAGCCCGGCGAGCCGAACCGCCTCGCGGGTGGTTTCGCAGGTGACGTTCGAGAGGCCGTAGATCAGCGGCATGTCCGCGGCGTGCAGGAACTCGGCCGCGGCCTCGACGGCCTCGTTCACGGTCGCCTCGCGGCCGTCGATGAGGGCGTCGGGAAAATGCCGCTCGGCGGTGTGGTTCTTGAACCATGCCTCGCCGAGGATGCACGCCCGCTTCGTCTCGACGATTCGCTCGGCGTCGGCGTGCAGTTCAATGTCGTCGCACACGCACCCGCAGAAGGTGCAGACCGCATTCTTCGTTACAGTCAATTCCATCGCGTCACCCGGGAGAGGAGTCGGCGCACGGCGGGGCTACGACTTTGGCGGGCCGCCCGGACCGGGCGGGATGACGAAGCTTCACCCCAGCACCTGCCCGCGGGCGCTGCCGCGGACGCGGCGCGGCATGAACCGCCCGGGTTCGACTTGCTCCCACGCCGCGACCTCGGGCTCGGCCGGCCGGTTCGCGGCCTGCTCCTGCACGTCGGGAAGTTTGCTGTGGTCGTTCATCGCGTCGGCCTCAAGGAGCGACAACTTCGACTTCCACGTCCCAGCCCTTCGAGGTGGGCATGCCGGTGCCGTCCGTCTCGCCGCCCATCATCTTGCACGTCGGCGGGCCGTAGGGCACGAACAGCAGCCCGCGCGGCACGTTGCCGTCCTTGCACTGGAACGTCGCCTCGCCGTGCTCGGTCCGCACTCGGACGGTCGCCCCGGCCACCGCGCCCAGCTCCTTCATGTCGTCGGGGTGCATCGTGAGCGTGTTCACGATCGCGTCGTACGCGGCCCCGTCCTTGCCGACGTTGATCTGTACGCCCTGCTTGTTGCTGCGGATCGGGGTCAGGACGAACCGCATGGACGCCATCAACTCGCCTCGCTCGCCGGGGAATCGCCATCATAAGCGGTTGCGGCCGGGTCAGCAAAGGAATACACGATTCCCTACCTCCCCCGGAGCGCCCCGCCCGTGCTCACCGTCAACGGCGTCGAGATCGAGGACACGTTCGCCGAGGCGTTCCCCATGACCGCGGCGCGGGTCGTGGTCACCGCCGCGACGCCGGCGTGGGCGCGGACCGCGGGGCAGGCCGCCACGGGGTACGCTGCTAGCGTCATCGGCTGCGACGCCGAGGCCGGCCTGGAACGCGAGCTGACGCCGGACGAAACCCCCGACGGCCGGCCCGGCGTGGCGCTGCTGTTCTTCGGCTTCAGCCGCGACGCGCTGCAGAAGGCCGTCGTCAACCGCGTGGCGCAGTGCGTGCTGACGTGTGCCACCACCGCCTGCTTCAACGGACTGGCGGGCGACGCCGGCCGGTCGATCAAGGTCGGCGGGGCGCTGCGCTACTTCGGCGACGGGTGGCAGATCAGCAAGCTGCTCGACGGCAAGCGGTACTGGCGGATGCCGACGATGGACGGCGAGTTCCTGTGCGAAGAATCGTTCGGCACGGTGAAGGGCGTCGGCGGCGGCAACTTCTTGATCCTGGGGCGGTCGCAGGCGGCGGCGCTGGCGGCGGCGGAAGCCGCGGTCGAGGCGGTACGGGCGCTGCCCGGCGTCATCCTGCCGTTTCCAGGCGGCATCGTGCGCAGCGGCAGTAAGGTGGGCAGCAAGTACAAGGCACTGAAGGCGAGCACGAACGACGCCTACTGCCCGACGCTCCGCGGCGCCGTGGCGTCGGCGCTGCCCGAGGGCGTGAACGCCGTCTACGAACTCGTCTTCGACGGGCTCGACCTTGCCACGGTCGAGTCCGCGACCCGCGCCGGCGTCGAGGCCGCGTGCCGCCCGGGGGTGGTGCGCATCACCGCCGGCAACTACGGCGGCAAGCTCGGCCCGCACCACGTCCACCTGCACCGGTTGTTCGATGTCGCCCGATGAGTTCCGCGCCTACGGCCACCGGCTGATCGACTGGCTCGCCGACTACCGCGCTGGCGTCGCGGCACGCCCCGTGATCGCGCAGACCGAACCCGGGCAGGTGAAGGCCGCGCTGCCGACCGAAGCACCAACCCACCCCGAACCCTTCGACGCGGTCCTCGCCGACCTCGACCGCGTGATCGCGCCCGGCATCACGCACTGGCAGCACCCGCGGTTCTTCGGCTACTTCCCGTCGAACGCCGCGCTCGCCAGCGTGCTCGGCGACCTCGTCAGCACCGGCCTCGGCGTCATCGGGCTGAACTGGCAGGCGAGCCCCGCGTTGACCGAACTCGAAGAAGTGGTCTGCGGCTGGATGCGTCGGGCGGTCGGGTTGTCGGACGCGTGGAGCGGGGTCATTCAGGACACCGCCTCGACCGGCAGCCTGTTGGCTCTGCTGTGCGCCCGCGAGCGGGCCACGAACTTCTCCCTGACCCGCGGCGGGCTCCAGGCCGAACCGCGGCCGCTCACCGTCTACGTCTCGACGCAGAGCCACAGCTCCGTCGAGAAGGCGGCGCTGCTGGCCGGGTTCGGCCGCGAGAACGTCCGCGCCGTGTCGCACGACGACGCCTTCGCCATGCGGCCCGACGCGCTCGACGCGATGGTGACCGCCGACCTCGCGGCCGGCCGGATGCCGTGCGCCGTGGTCGCCACGACGGGCACCACTGCGTCCACCGCCCTCGACCCGATCGGCGCGATCGCCGACATTGCGGCACGGCACAAGCTGTGGCTGCACGTCGATGCGGCGATGGCCGGCTCGGCGATGATTCTGCCCGAGTGCCGGTGGATGTGGGACGGCATCGAGCGCGCCGACACGGTCCTCCTCAACCCGCACAAGTGGCTCGGGGCCGTCTTCGACTGCTCGCTCTTCTACACCCGCGACCCGGACCACCTCGTCCGCGTGATGTCCACCAACCCCAGCTACCTCCGCACGGCCGCCGACGGGAAGGTGACGAACTACCGCGACTGGGGCATCCCGCTGGGCCGTCGCTTCCGGGCGCTGAAGCTGTGGTTCCTCCTCCGCGCGGAGGGCGTGTTCGGCTTGCAGGCGCGGCTGCGGCGCGACCTCGCCAACGCGAAGTGGCTCGCCGAACAGGTGCAGGCGACTCCGCAGTGGCGCGTGGTTGCGCCGGTGCCACTGCAAACGGTGTGCGTCGTTCACGAGCCGCCCGGTGTCGCCGGCGAAGCGATCGACGCTCACACCCGGGCGTGGGCCGAGCGCGTCAACCGCTCGGGCCGGGCGTACCTGACGCCGGCGACCCTCGGCGGCCGGTGGGTGGTGCGTGTGTCCGTCGGGGCGGAGCAAACCTCCCGGGCGGACGTCGAGGCGCTGTGGGCGCTGATGCGAGTGACGGCCGAGGGCGGCGTGGGGTCGTAGTCGTCCGCCCGGCGGTCGGTATCGGGCCGTGGGGCCGGCTTCCGACCGGCCTGAGCCTGGCCGGCTGGA
>JBGAQM010000312.1:0-7542 GCA_044220735.1 Urbifossiella sp.
GGGTACTCGAACACGTAATTCCCCTTCGGCAGGTAGTCCACGAAGAAGTGCGTCGCCGCGTCCTTCGTGCTCTCGTAGTACGCCAGCCCGTCCTGGAACCGGTACCGCGACAGCACGTTCACCGGCTCCGTGCCGCTGCCGCGGTGGTCCTTCAGGTGGACGTACTCCATGTCGCGGTCCGTCCGCAGCACCATCCGCACGAGGACCTCGTCGCCCACGCCGATGGGGGTTTTGGCGAACGGGTTCAGCTTCGGCCCCTGCTTCGTGTACTCCTTCAGGAACAGCCGCTTCTCCAGCTTCAGCGGGCCGTCCGTCGCGGCCGTCACCTTGTCCAGGACTTCCAGGTACGTCCAGTGGGCGCTGCCCCAGCTCACGCCCTTGTCCGTCTTCTTCAGCGTGATCGCCGACATCGACGGCTGCACCTCGCTCCGCAGGAATTTCTCCTCGTAGAACCCGGTGCCGGCCTCCACGTTCCGCGGCTCGATCTTGCGGTTGCCCACCGTCACCTCCACCAGCGCGTCCGACTTCAGCAGGTTCTCGCCGCGGAGGAGCAGGGCGTAGACCGCGTCGGCGGTGGCCTTCGTGGTCTTCCAGTCCTGCGTCTGCTTCTGCTTGATGAGCCACACCTTGCAGTCCTCGACGGCCTGCTGGTCGTTCATCACCTCGTCGAACGCCTCGATCATCATCGCCTGCGTCTCGATCGGGGCGCGGAACCAGAACTGCTGCAACTCCAGGTCGCGCCAGAACATCCCCATCTCCTCGTTGGAAACGGAGCGCTCCTTGATCGACGCCATGATGCCGCGCGCCGCCGGCAGGTCGTTGACGCGCTTCAGCGCCACCGCGATGTGGGCCTGACTTTGGCGGTGGCCGAGTTGCAGCCAGTACTGCTTCGCCTGCCCGAGCCAGTACTCCCACGCCGCGCGGTGCTCGTTGGCGATCGGCCGGTCGGCGAGGAAGAAGCTGCGGCCGTACAGGTACATCGCCACCGTCGGGTTCAGGTGGTTGTCCTTCGGGTTGCTGTGCGCGAGGATGTGCCGGTAGGTGCGGTCCATCCACGCATCCAGCGCGGTCACGGCCTTTACCGCCGGGGCCACGTCCTGCTTCACGCCGAGGTGCCGCATCCGGCCGTAGCCCGTCGTGATGTACAGCGTCATGTACTCGTTCGAGCGGCCGCCCGGGAACCACGGCCACATCCCGTCCGGGTACTGCAATTCGGCCATGCGGCGGTTCAGGCGGGCGGTCTCCTGGTCGAGCCGGTTGGCGTCGAAAAGGATGCCGACGTTCTGCCGCGCCTGCCCCTCCTTCACCGCCTGCCGCACCCACGGCGTCTCTTCGAGCAGCACGCTCTTGAGGTCGGCGTTCTTCTCCAGTGGGCTTTGCAGCGCCGGGGTGCCCTTCCACAGGTCGAACACGCGGCGGATGCGCGGGTCGCTGTTGGCGACGTGGCGGGCCAGGCCGTTGGCGTAGAGGCGGTTGAACGTCTGCTCGCTGCACTCGTGCGGGTACTCCATCAGGTACGGCAGCGCCATCACCGCGTACCACGCCGGCTGGCTCACCATCTGGATGCTGAACGACTGGTGGCGGATGCTGTTCGACCCGGCCGAGTTCCGCAGCCGGGCGAAGTCGAAGTCCTTCTGCCCGGCGCCGCGGATCGGCAGCGGCATCGACTCGGCCACCAGCACCTTCTTCGACAGCACCGGCACCACGCCCTCCTCGCCGTCGGAGTGGCGGTCGCTGGCGGCGACGGCCTTGAACGTCAGCGGGCCGACGCCTTCCGGCACGGTGAGCTTCCACGCGAACGTCTTCGACTCGCCGGCCGGCAGGTCGAACGCCAGCTCCGGGGCGGCGAGCCCCAACTCGGCGTCCTGCGCCTTGTCGGTACGCGAATCCCGCACGCTTAGCCGCACCTTCCCCTGCTGCCGCGTCGCGGACGTGTTCGACACCTTCACCGGGTATTCGAGCACGTCGCCCTCGCGGAGGAAGCGCGGCGGGTTCGGCTGCACCATCAGGTCCTTCGCGGTCACGAGTTCGCCGTCGAGGAAGCCGCTGCGGAGGTCGCGGTCGTGGGCGATGCCCATGAACCGCCACGTCGTGAGCGCCTCCGGCATGGTGAACTCCATCCGCACGACGCCCTCGGCGTCGGAGACGAGGTGCGGGAAGAAGAACGCCGTCTCGTTCAGGTTCGTGCGGGCCGCGACCTTCGACAGGTCGGGTTCCGATGGGCCGCCCTCGCCGGCGGCGTTCTTGTCGGCGAGGGCGTTCTGGCGGTCACCCCCGCGGCCGGCGGCGAGCGCCTCCATCGGCATCCCGCCGGCGGGGCCGGGCGGCGCGGCCGGGGCCATCGCCGGCATCGGCACCCCCACCGCCCCGTCGCTCATCCGGGCGTACTCGCGGTACTGGTTCGCCGCCCAGCCGCCCCCGCCGCCCGCGCCGAAGTAGTCGTAGCCCTGGTAGTTGGTGGTCAGCTCGTGCGGCAGGCTGCGATAGACCAGCTGCACGTTGACGTGCCGGTTCGGCCACCCGCCGAGCAGGTGTTGCAGGTGCCGCGGCACGTTCTCGAACTGCTGCTGCAGGCGCGAGTGGTCCTGGCGGAAGTTGCCGATCGCCTGCTGCCAGTGGTGCGGGCGGTACGCGTCCAGCGACTTGTCGTACAGCGTCGCCGCCATCTCCGCCGCGGCCCGCTTCGCGTCCGGCCCGGTGATGACGGCCGTGAACGTCTCGCGCTTGCCGGGTTCGAGCTTGTTGCGGAACGTCTCCCACTTCACGGTGAACTGCTTGTTCGTCCACGGCACGTCCACGTGCCGCGCCTCCAGGTAGCCGCGGTTCTCGCGGACGTAAGTGGTGCGAACGGTGAACCCGCCGCGCATGTCCTCGGTCACGGGCACGGTCAGCGTCGATTGCGTCTTGGCGGCGTCGGTCCAGAAGGCGTGCAGCGTCTTGCCCTTGTGCTCGACCTCGACGAACGCCCGCCCGCTCTCGTAGCCGGTGCCCCAATACAGGGTGAAGATGCCGCCCGGCTCGACCTTCCAGCTCGGCGACGACACGACGTTCGTGAGCGGCACGTTCAGCTTGTCCGCGGCGGGGGCCAGCACGAGCAACTGCGCCTTGCCGGTGACCGCCTTCCCGAAGGCGTCCTTCGACTCGACGATCACGCGATAAATGCCGGCGGGGAGTTTGGCGTCGAGCTCGGCCTTCCCCTTGCCGTCGGTCTTGAACTCGGCGATGTGTGCGACCTCGCCGAGCTCCCAGCTCACCGGCTTCGCCGGGTCGGGCCGCGGCTCCTTGCCGGCGGCCACGGGGTACGGCCGCTGCCAGCCTTGCAGGTCGGCGCGGGCCGGCCGATCGGGCGTCTTCAGCCGGTACACCTTCACGGTGCCCGCGGCCTCGCGGCCGGCGCCGTCCAGGCTGGCCGTGCCGACCGTCAGCTTGACTGCGGCGTCGGCCGTCTGCCACTCGGCGGCGCTCACGGTGGCGCGGAGCGCGACGTAGCCCACTTCCACGCTCTGCGTGCCGACGCGTGTCTCGCCGGTCGTGTCGGTGACCTCGGCGGTCACGGTGTAGCGGAAGGTGGGTTCGTCGCTCTCGGGCACGCTCCGGTCGGGGGCCGCGGTGAACGGCACGGTGAAGCTGCCGTCGGGCTCCGTGGTGAGTGTGCCGTGGGCGATTTCCTGCGCCGGCTGGCGCGGCACCGGCCGCCACCAGCAGTACTCGAAGAACCACGCCGGGTAGCGCACCTCGCGGACGACGCGGTACTTCACCTTCGCCCCGCCGACGGCGGCGCCGGTGTACGCCGTCGCCTTGCCGGGCACCTTCACCTCGGCGCCGAGCTTCGCGGGTTCGCGCGGCGATTCCGTGGTCACCAGGAACTTGGGCCGCTTGTACTCCTCGACGGCGATGCGCGTGGCGCCGTTCGGGCCGCCGGGCGTGTGGATCGTCATCTGGCCGGTGAGCCGGTCGCGCGGGGCCGTGAAGCTGCCGGAGAACGAGCCGTGCTCGTTCGTGCGCGCCTGGAGCTTGGCGATCTCCTGCCCGTTCACGTCGCTGAACACGACGGTCACGTCGCGGTTCGGGATGGCCTCGTACTTGTCGGCCGCGTGGTCGGTGCGGAAGCAGACGCCGCGGAACTGGATCGTCTGGCCGGGCCGGTACAGCGAGCGGTCGGTGAAGAACACGGTCTGCTCGTACGGCCGCTGGGTGTAGTCGCCGGTGTGGAGGTAGAAGTCGTGGGCGCTGGCGAGCTGGTCGTTGCCGTGGCTGGCGACGACGAGGTAGCCGTGCTGGTGCCGGCCGGTGAGGGCGTACATGCCGTTGCGGTCGGTGCTGCTGGTCTCGCCGGCCTCCCACCCGCCCTGCGGCCGGCGGTGGAAGATTTGCACCCTCGCGCCTTCCACCGGCGTGCCGGGGTTCCCCTTCAGCACGAACCCGCCGACGCGGAGCGTGCCCTGCTCCTGCCGGGTGACGACGGCCAGGTCGGACACCCACACGTCGGCGAAGGTGATGACGTTGTTCTCGGGGCGGAAGTCGGCGTCCGGGCTGGCGATCAGGAAGTAGAACCCGGGGGCGACGCCCTTCGGCGCCGGGAACGCTTCCGTGCGCTCCTGGTAGTCGGGCGTCGCCGGCAGGTCGTGGGCGAATTCATGGTCGGCCCGCTTGGCGAGGAGGGCGGTCCGCTCCTCGGCGTTGACGAGCTGCTCGGGCCGCCACTGCTGCCGCTGGAGGCGGGCGGTGAAGTCGCCCTTCACGAGCCGGAAGTGGACGCGGGTGAGGTTCCGGTACGTCACGCGAATGTCGGGCTGCGGGTCGGCCCAGGCGCGCTCGGTGATGACCTGAAGCTGCTTCGCCTCGATCTCGACGATGACGTTGTGACAGAGCTGGCCGCCGGGGCTGTCGGCGAACGCCTGCTTGCCGGCGAGCGCCACCTGCCGGGCCTTCACGCGGTCGCCGCGGTTCATTTCCGCCCGCGCCCACAGCGAGCGGGCCATCGCCGAGAGTTCGTGGTTGGCGTGGTCGGTGGCGAAGCGCGTGAGCGCCGCGATGTAGTTGGCGTCCTTGTCGGCGCCGACGGCGCGGCCGTGCCCGAAGCGCAGCCGGTGCAGGTCTGCGTCGAGCCGGGCCGACGGGTTCTCGTCGCCGGCGTGGAACGCGAGGAGCGTCTGGTACAGCTTGATCGCCTTGAGCGTGCGCGAGCCGGTGTCTTCGGTCTTGGGCTGCCACTTGAGGAAGTCGGCGAGCGGCCCGAAGACGGGGCTGTCGGCGGCGATCTCGAAGCTGTCTTCCCCCTTCGTGAGCCCGTGCTCGCCGGCGGCGAGGAAGCCGAGGGCGTCGAACGCCAGCACGTCGTACATCGTCGGCCGGAACTGGTCGGGGATGGTCCCCTTTTGCAACAGGATGTCGTACTGCGCGACGGGCGTGGCCTTGAGCTGCTTGTCGGCGGCGAGGGCGCGGTCGAACTGGCGCTCGACTTCCGTGAGGATGCGCGGCAGGTCCCACGTCGTCACGTCGTCACCGGTGGTGTCGCCGGCTGCGGTGCGCTGCACGATGCGGTAGCGGTTCTGCTGGAAGTAGTGCCAGTACCAGTGCGCGAGCACGGCGTTCATCACCGGGTGCATCTCGGCGGGGCTCGTGGCGATGGCCGCCTTCAGCCGCACCACCTTCTCCTCCGGCTTGTTCCCCTGGATGTTCCCTTCGAGGTTGATCTTCGTGCAGACGGCCTTCACCGCCTCGGGGTACGCCTTCTCCTTGATCGCCGCGGCGATGATCGGCTCCAGCTCCTGGATGGCGGTCTTGGGGAGCCCCTTGTTGACGGCGTCCTGCACCTTCTTCCACTGCTCCGGCCGCGGCTGTGCGGCGGTGTCGCGGGTGGCGACGAGGCCGGCGGCGACGGCGGCGGCGCACAGCGCGGCGCCGACGGCGAGGAGGCGCTTCGACCGGGGCATGCGGGAACCCTCGTCGGGGGAGGCGAGTGGTGGCGCTGTTGTAGCCGAAGTACCGACGACGCGGGAAGGCCGCGCGTTCCGCGGTGTTACAGGGCGGTTACGCGCCCGGTTGCGGCTGCGCCCCGGGAAGCGCGAAGCCGCAAGCGGCAACGGTGCCACCCGAGCGAACGCTTGCGGCTTCGCGCCCCGCGCGAAGCCGCAAGCGGCTCTCGTCCCTAAGCTACCCGTTCTTCCGTCCCACTCCCGCGGGTTCCCCCATGACCGCCCCGACCTACGACAAACTCACCGCCCCCACGTCCGGCACCCGCGTCACTTATGACGGCGGCAAGTGGACCATCCCCAACGACCCCGTCGTCGTGCTCCTCAAGGGCGACGGCATCGGCGCCGACGTGGGGAACGTCCCCGGCATCACGACGGCCGCGGTGAAGGTGCTCGACGCCGCCGTGAAGAAGGCTTACGGCGGCACCAAGAAGATCGTGTGGTTCGACGCCGAGGCCGGCGACGAGGCCCGCAAGCGGTACTGCCCCACGCTCACCGACGACGCCCTGAAGGCGCTCCCCGAGGACGGCCAGCGCGCCGCCTACCTGCCGGACGACACCCTCAAGGCGTTCGACTACTACAAGGTCGGCCTCAAGGGGCCGCTCACCACGCCGATCGGCGGCGGCTTCCGCAGCATCAACGTCTACCTGCGGTTCAAGTTCGACCTGTACGGCTGCGTCCGCCCGGTGCGGTACTACCAGGGCGTGGACGCCCCGAACCGCAACGCGAACAAGGTGGACATGTGCATCTTCCGCGAGAACACGGAGGACGTGTACTGCGGCATCGAGTTCAAGAGCGGCACCGACAAGCAGAAGAAGCTGGTGGCGTTCCTGCGCGAGATGGGCTACGGCCCGGACGTGCTGCTGGACAGCGCCGGCATCGGCATCAAGCCGATCAGCCCGGAGCGGACGCGGCGGCTGGTGCGGATGGCGATCCAGTACGCGCTCGACAAGAAGTGCCCGAGCGTGACGCTGTGCCACAAGGGGAACATCATGAAGTTCACCGAGGGCGCGTTCAAGGACTGGGGCTACGAGCTTGCGAAGGCCGAGTTCCGCGACAAGATCGTGACCGAGGACGAGGTGTACAAGGACCACGGCGGCAAGACGCCGGCCGGCAAGCTGCTCATCAAGGACCGCATCGCCGACAGCATGTTCCAGCAGATCCAGCTGCGGCCGGACGAGTACAGCGTGATCGCCACGCCGAACCTGAACGGCGACTACCTGAGCGACGCCGTCGCGGCGCTGACCGGCGGCATCGGCCTGGCCGCGGGCGCCAACATCGGCGACGGCGCCGCGATGTTCGAGGCGACGCACGGCACCGCCCCGAAGTACACCGGCCAGAACCGGGCGAACCCCGGCGCCGTGCTCCTGAGCGGGGCGCTGCTGCTGGAGTTCCTCCAGTGGTTCGAGGCGGCGACGCTGGTGAACAAGGCGGTGGAGGCGACGTTCGCCGAGGCCGACGCGACGGCGAAGGCCGGCCCCGGCGGGAAGCTGTACGTGACCTACGACATCGCCCGCCAGTTCCCCGGCTACGGCGAGGGCGCCGGCGCCAGCAGCACCGAGTTCGC
>JBGAQM010000313.1:0-8979 GCA_044220735.1 Urbifossiella sp.
GGAAGCTGAACGCCTCGTCGTTCGGGCCGCAGTTGTTCGTCGTCCACGGGCAGGTGCTCGGGCCGCCGACCGGCGTCGCGTTGTTGTTGATGATCTTGGCGTCCCCCGAGACCGGCGACCCGGACACGCCGTTCCCCTGGTCCGGCTCGGCCCACCGGGCGATGAACGACTTCGACCCGTCCGGCGTCGAGTACTTCCCGTTGACGATCCCGAAGAACCCGCGGCCCACGTCCTCGATGGCGGCGATGGTGTTGCTGGTGCCGTCGGTGACGCCCGCAATCGACTGGCCGCCGGCGATGTTCACCGGCCCCCACAGGGTGCCGTCGGCCGCGGCCGTCGCGGTGCCGGACCGGTAGGTCCGCTTCAGCATCCCGTCGCGCCGCCACGTCGGGCTGCCCGACTGCCGCACCCCGGCGTCGTCCATGTCGGTGTAGGCGATCGGCATGTAGTCGCAGATGCCGTAGCCCGCGGTGTCCAGCCCGTTCCCGCCGGCCGGGTTGCTGGGGCACTGGTAGATGTTGATGGCCGTCTTGAACGGCGCCTGCCCGAACGTCGTGTCGTTCTGCAGGTAGTGCTTCTGCGTGTTGATCTGCGTGTACACCGCGTTCTGCTCGATGAAGGGCAGGATCATCGTCCACGTCGAGGCGGTGTCCATCACCGTGATGACGGTGGTGCCGGTCGGGTTGTCGTTCCCCTCGCCGCTGGTCGGGAACCGCCCGTGGGTGCTCTCGAAGTTGTGGAGCCCGAGGCCGACCTGCTTCAGGTTGTTCTGGCACTTCGACCGGGCCGCCGCCTCGCGCACCTTCTGCACGGCCGGCAGCAGCAGGCCGATGAGGATGGCGATGATTGCGATGACGACCAGCAGCTCGATCAGGGTGAAACCGCGGCGACGCGTGCGACGGAAGTAGGACAGAGCCTGCTTCATCTAGAGGACCTCTGGCGGGTGCCGGGGCAGCCGGCGGGTAACGACACTTGGCACGCATAGTTTGGTGGAGCCGAATGTGGATTCTGTGAAGGTGACTTGAAGGGGCAGAGAATGTTCAACCGCACCGTCCAGCGTCGCGGCCCCCGCTATAGTGACGGTGCCCTCCCCGGCGGTAACAGCGGAGCGTGGAATGGCCGGTTCGTCCAGCGGGTTCACCCTGGCTAACCCGGGTCGGGTGTGGGCCAACCTGCCGGCCGCGGCGCTCGTCGAGCACGCCGTCCGCCGCGGCGAGGGGGAGCTCACCGCCCCGGGCGCGTTCGCCGCCCGCACCGGCCCCCGCACCGGCCGCAGCCCCAAGGACAAGTTCACCGTCCGCGACGACCTCACCGGCCCGCGCGTGGACTGGGCGGCGAACAAGCCGATGGACCCGGACCACTTCGCCCGGCTGCTGTCGCACGCCCGGAGCTACCTCCAGAACCGCGAGCTGTTCGCCTTCGACGGGTTCGCCGCCGCCCACCCCGCGCACCGGCTACCGCTCCGCGTCGTCACCGAGCGCGCCTGGCACTCCCTGTACGCGCACTGCCTGTTCCTCCGCCCCGGCCCCGGCGAGCTCACCGGCTTCGCCCCCGCGTGGACGATCCTCCACGCCGCCGACCTCAAGTTCGACCCCGCCGCCGACGGCACGAACTCGGACGCGGTCGTGGCCCTGGACTTCACCCGCAAGCTGGTACTGGTGGCCGGCACGCACTACGCGGGTGAGATCAAGAAGGCCATCTTCACGGTGATGAACTTCGTGCTGCCCGAGGCCGGCGTGCTGAGCATGCACTGCTCGGCGAACGTCGGCGCGGCCGGCGACGTGGCCCTGTTCTTCGGCCTCAGCGGCACCGGCAAGACGACGCTGAGCGCCGACCCCGACCGCCGCCTGATCGGCGACGACGAGCACGGCTGGGCCGACGACGGGGTGTTCAACGTCGAGGGCGGCTGCTACGCGAAGACGATCAACCTCTCCCGCGCCGGCGAGCCGCAGATTTTCGACGCGATCCGCTTCGGGGCGGTGCTGGAGAACGTGCCGCTGGAGCCGGCGACGCGGCAGCCCGACTACGGCAGCCAGGCGCTGACGGAGAACACGCGCGCGGCGTACCCGGTGGACTTCATCCCGAACTGCGAGCTGTCGGGCCGCGGCGGCCACCCGCGCAACGTGTTCTTCCTGACGTGCGACGCCTTCGGCGTGCTGCCGCCGCTCGCGCGCCTCACGCCGGCGCAGGCGATGGACTACTTCCTGTGCGGGTACACGGCGAAGGTGGCGGGCACGGAGGCCGGCGTGACGGAGCCGACGCCCGAGTTCAGCACCTGTTTCGGGAAGCCGTTCCTGCCGCTGCCGCCGAAGCGGTACGCGGAACTGCTGCGGGCGAAGCTGGAGGCGCACGCCGTGCCGGTGTGGCTCGTGAACACCGGCTGGACCGGCGGCCCGCCCGGCGTGGGGACGCGGATGGCCCTGGCGCACACGCGGGCGCTGCTCAAGGCGGCGCTGTCCGGCACGCTGGAGGGCGTGGCCTTCGAGCCGGACCCCGCGTTCGGCCTGGCGGTGCCCGTGCGGTGCGACGGGGTGCCCGACGCGGTGTTGCAGCCGCGGCGGGCGTGGGCCGACCCCGCCGCCTACGACCGCCGCGCGGCCGCGCTCGCCGAGCGCTTCCAGGCGGAGGCGGCGAAGTACGCGTGACGGCCCCCGGCTACGGCCACCACGGCTTCCGGTCCTGCCGGGCCACGAATTCGTCCCACGTGCCGGCCCCCCAGTTGACGTGCATGGCCAGCTGCTCCGCGGCGAGCAGGGCCGACGTGTCGAACCGGTCCGACCCGACGGGCGTGCTCGTCTCGACGACCGCCTCGACCGACCGCGACCCGTGCGTGTAGCACGGGACGGCCAGGAGGAGCTGGAGCGCCCGGTCGTCGATCCGCAGCTTCTTCTTGGAATCGACCAGCTTCTTGTGGTGCCGGCGGAGCTGGTGGTCGAGGATCAGCGCCCGGCGGATCAGGCACCCCGGGTCGGCGTCCACGCTCCCGGCCACCTGCGACGGGTTCGGCCCGACGATGTTGACGTGCCCGCGGAGCCGGCTGACGAAGTCGGGCCCCTTGGCCCGGACGAACCGCTCGCGGTCGGCCGCGTCGCCGCCCGCCTCGCGGGCGAACCCGGCGAACGTCGTGCTCGTCCCGCCGGCGAACACCAGGATGGCCGGCCCGACCCGCAGGTCGCCGCCCTCGAACCGGTGCGTGCCGTCCTGCATCACGCTCAGGAAGTACTTCAGCCAGGCCAGCTGCTCGCCCCCCAGGGCGGCGTCGAACTCGTCGAAGAACACGAGCGGCACCTTCGACCCGACGCCCTTGTCCCGGGTGCGGATGAGCGCCCGGGACAGGTCGGCCGGCGAGGTGAACTGCGACAGGTTGTTCTCGTCCTCGACCACCCGGTCCTTGCCGAGGCTCTTGGCGATCTGCTTGACGCCGAACGACTTCCCGCCGCCCGGCGGGCCGAACACGGCGAGCGACAGCGGGCGGTCGGGGTCGCGCTTGCCGAGGTAGTCGCGGATCAGGTTGCGGACGCTCCGGTAGCTCTCGCCCTCCGCCCGGTCGGCGGTCCGCAGGTCGCCGAACTCGGCGACGGGGAACCGCCCGTCGCCGCCGCCGGCGGCCGTGGACGGGCGCGCGAACGCGGCCTTGGCCCCGCGGCAGACGATTTCCCGCGCGATGTCCCGGAGGACGGCGCGGTCGAACGGCAGGATCTCCCACTCCGGGTCCCGGCCGACGGGCAGTACGGCCCGCGCGACCCGGGCGGCGTCGGCCGCGAACGCCCGCACCCGGACCGGCCACCCGTAGTCCCAGTCGAGGTCAATGCCGACGAGGTCTTTCACCCCGTCGACGTAGTCCCGGGCGGCCGCGCGCGGGCGGGTACCGGGTTTGACCCGCGCGCAGGAGGTGGCCATCGCGTCGGCGAGCGCCTTCCGCCCGGCCCGCGGGGCGGTCACGGCGCAGATGATCATCCAGTCCGACGTCGTGGGCAGGTCCCACGTGGTCTTCCAGAGCTTCACCTTCGGCCCGCCGGCGGCCTTCACCTCCGCCCGGTGCGCCTCGAAGACCAGCTCCATCCGGGCTTCGAGTTCTTTCAGCAACTCGACCGGGTCGATCAGCTCGCCGCCGTGGCGCCGCTTCGACGACGGGGCGTTCGCGAACCACCGGGGGAAGAACGGGTCGAGGAACGGGAGCCGCTCGGCCTGCGTGAGTTCGAACGTGGCCAGGTGTTCCGGCCCGCCGACGTGTTCCTGCCGGTAGATGGCCTGGGCGGTCAGCTGCGACGGGTACGTCCGCCGGGCGTCGGGGTTGCCGAGCTGGTCCCACTCCTCCAGCCGGCGGTGGTTGTCGCGGGCGACCGGCCCGAACCCGTTGAGGAAGTACGCCCGGCAGTTGGCCACGCCGGCCCGGACCGCGCCCCCCCCGCCCTCGTCCGCGAGGGCGTTGTCGAGCAGCGTCTGCCCGGCGGGGAGGGCCGGCGGCGTCCCGGCCGCCAGCCGCGCCCGGACGGCGGTGGCCAGGGTGGCGGCGAAGACCGAGTTGTACCCGATCATCTCCCCCTGCCGCGCCACGTCCCGGAACTCGCCCTCCAGGTGCATCGGGTCGTAGTAGAGCACGAGCTGGTGCTGCCCCGACCCGTCCCGGGTGGCGTGCAGCGCCCCGCTCACCCCGAACCGGACGATCAGGTGCCGGGCCTTCCCCAACTCCCTGAGGACCGGGTGGGTGGCGAGCCCGTCGGCCACGTCGAGGGCAGTCCGCTCCCACGACAGGCTCCGGCTGATCCGGACCCCGGCCGCCCGCAGGTCGTCCGCGCTGGCCAGGACCACCAGGTCGTTCGCGTGTCCGGCCGCGACGTGCTTCCAGAGGGCGTTCGGCGGCAGCTTTTCCGGCGGGTTCGCCAGCACGCCGAGGAGCCCCTCCCGGTTCGAGACGTTCAGGATCACCGCCTTGATGGCCGGGCCGACTTCCGGCGCCACGGCGTTGAACAGGTTCTTCCAGGCGTCGTCGGTGTGGGCGAACCCGTTACACTCGTCGTGGAGGAGCAGGACGGTGGGCAGGCCGCCGGGGGAACGGCCCGGCCGGGGAGGGTGGCCGGCGGGGGCGGCCGGCGGCGGGGGCGGCGGGGCCGGGGAAGGCTCCGGCGGCGGGGGCGGCGGGGCCGGGGGGCCTGATCCCGGGCCTTTCGGTCGGCCGCGGCCTTCACGACGAACGGCCCCGCCGGCTCGCCCGTGAGGCGCGGGACCGGCGCGTGGGCGTGGTCCATCGGGCCGGAAAACGTCGGCCCGTTCTTCACCCGGTACACGCCCTTCGGCGGCTTCGCGTCCTTGTCCCGCGACCCGGGGGTGTAGTCCTGGAGCTCGTACCCGGTGTCGGTGTGGACGAACTGGTTCGTCGTGAGCATCCGCAGGTGCGCGGACGAGTACCGGGCGTACCCGAACACGTACTCCTCGTGCTCGAACCCGGCCAGCATGCGGACCAGGGTGTCGAGGTACCACGCCCCGCCGTGGACGGCGGCGTTGACCACCTGGGCCCGGTGGACCCACTTCCGGTACGTGTTCGGGTGCCCGGCCTCCCACCCGGCCCGGAGGGCGTCGTGGTCCGTCGGGTTGAGGTCGAACCAGAGCCAGTCCACGCTCACGTCGCCGGCGGTGAGGATGATCGCCGGCGGGGCCGCCGGGGCGGCCGGGAACGCGGGGGGCTGCGTGCGGGGCATGGGCGACGCGGGGTCGGTAGGTCTGACGGTTTGACGCCGGATCATACTCGCGCGGCCGATCGTCCCGCAACCGAATTCCTGTTTTCCGACGCGGGCGCAATCACGCTCGGACCGACCGACCCGGGCACGCCCGGCGGCCCGTGTAACGCCGCCGTCACGCCGCCGCGGTCTTGACCGGCGGCGACCGGGGACAATAGCACTTCGGCACACAGGGGGCGGGCCATGGCCGACCCGACCGCAAGACACCACTGCCGCGACTGCGGGCCTTGATGTGGTTCCACGCCGCCGGGCCAGGCGGCGACGCCAGTGCCCCGGCAGCCCGAACGTCGGCGCCGTCATGTCCCTCGACGAGCCCGAGCCACACCGCCCGCCCGGGTCGTCGGCTCACGAAGATTCACGGTCATACGCCCGCCGCGCCGGCGTCGTACTCCGTCGCCGCTTACGCTTCAGCCGTCTACCTCCTCCACGCAACAAGCCCGAAGCCGCGCGGCGAGCCCGGAGTCGCCATGAGCACCCGCGCGGCTGAAAGGTGACGCCGCGGGTGACGCCGAGGCAGACCGAAACGCCCGTGCCGCCGAAGGGGAGGCCGAAGGAGACCGCGCCGACGCCGCCGGAGACCGACCCGCCCGCGCCCGGCTGCGCCGGAACCGGTCTGAAGACGCCGGGCGGTAGGGCCTTGGCCCGGCGCTTCGGCCGCCGGACCCCACGCGCCAAGACAGCCCCGGAACCGGCGCGGTCGCCGTTCCGCCAGCCGGCGGGGAGTTGCCGTCGGCGTGGGAGAGGCCGGCGACGTGCGGGTGCGGGTCGTGGGGGTGGCGGAGTCGAAGGTGCCGCTGGAAGCACGGAAGAAAAAGGTGCTGTCGGCGGACGCGTACTTCGTGGTGTGGGTGGAGGTGGAGAACACGTCGGCGGCGAACCACACGTACCGCCGGTGGCAGCCGGTGACGACCGGGGAGTGTACGGTGCGGTACGCGGCGGGCAACGCGCTGGCGTTCGCGTACTACCCGCCGGACGCCAGCCGCGAGTGGTTCACGGAGTTCACGCAGCCGCTGCCGGCGGGCGGCCCGCCGCTGCTGGAGTCGCTGGTGTTCAGCCGCCCCGACCCGGCGACCGACGGCCCCCTGACGCTGACCCTCGACGCCACGCGCGCCGGCGGCACGGGCCGCGTGACGATCACGATCCCGCACGCCGTCTGGGCGGCGACGCCGGTGGTGGTTTCGCGACGCGAAGCCGCAAGCGGCAACGTCACCACCTGGGTTGCCGCGCGGCTTCGTGCAACGCCACGAACCAGATCGCCCGAGACCCGCATGGCCTGATCATCACCCGCCGACGCACCCCAGCCGCGCCGCCGTGGCGGTGCTGCCACGCTCCTCGCGGCGGCTCGGCCGGCCCGCCGCCGCGCCCCGCCGCCGGGGCCGCGGCCTTCGCGACTCGTCGGCACCGTCGCCGCAGCCCTGACGCTGGTCGGACTCGCCGACGCCCGCTGGCACCTGTCGCCGCTCGCCCGCGGGTTCGCGCTCGTCCTCACCCTCGCCGCGTGCGGCATCCTGTTACGGCGTCTCGGCGCCGCCCTCCGCCTCCGCACCGACCCGCTCGCCGTCGCACTCGCGCTCGAGGACCGCTACCCGAAACTGAACGACGCCCTCGCGTCCGCCGTCGCCTTCCTCGGCGACGCCGACGACCGCGGCGTGTCGCGCCGGCTGCGCGGCGCCGCCGTCCGCCGGGCCGAGCGCGCCAGCGGGAGCCTCGACCTCGCCGCCATCGTCCCCCGCGGCCGGGCGCTGAAGGCGCTCGCGTTCTGCGTCCCGGCGCTGCTCGCCGCCGTCCCCGCGGCGCTGCTCGACACCGACCGCGCCGCCACCGCCGCCGTCCGCTTCGCCGACCCGTTCGGCCCACACCCGTGGCCGGCGCGCACCCGCGTCGAGTTCGTCAGCCCCGCCGAGTTCCCCGCCCGGCTGCCGAAGACCGACGCGTTCGAGTTCCAGTTCGTCGTCCGCGGCGTGCTCCCCGACCGGGCGGTCGTCGCGTTCCGGCTCCACTCCGGCGAGGAGTTCGAGGAGGCGTACCCGCTCACCCCCGCCGACCCGCGGGCGCCGGGCGGCCTCCCGCCGGGCGTGAGCCCGGTCGGGCCGCTGGCGGTGGTCGGCGCCCGCATCGAGCCGAGCCGGCTGAACCACGACTTCGACGTCCGCGTCACCGCCGGCGACGGCGACACCGGGTGGCGGCACGTCGCGGTGGTGCCGCCGCCGCGGCTCGTCCCGCTCGACGGCCGGCCGTCGCCGCAGTTGCACGTCACGCCGCCCGAGTACACCCGCCAGCCCCCCACCGACCTGCCCGACGGCGCCGCGGTGATCGACGTGCCGGCGGGCACGACGATCCGCCTCCGCGCCGCCGCCGACGTGCCGCTCGGCCGCGCCGCCCTCGCGTTCCAGGGCGACCGGTCGGCCGTCGAGCGCGCCGCCCCGTTCGCCCACCTCGGCCGCCTCGACCCCCTCGCCGCCGCCGGCAGCGCCCTCGCGGCACAGGCCGTCGGCGCCGACGTGCCGCTGACGCTCTCGGCCGACGGCCGGGTGATGTGGGCCGAGTTCACCCCGGCGTTCAGCGGCATGTACGCCCTGCGGCTGACCGACCCGACCGGCCTGACCGGCGTCCGGCTGCTCGAAATCCGCCTGACGCCCGACCCGGCCCCGACCGTCAGCCTGCTCCGCCCCGCCCCCGGCCGCGACCCGACCCGGCTCGTGCCCACCGCCAGCTTCCGCGTGGACGTGCTCGCCACCGACCGCGTCTACGGCCTGCGCCGCGTGTTCCTCGAATACCGCGTCGGCGTCGCGGGGCGCGTCCGCTCCATCACGCTCGCCGACTACGAGCCGACGGCCCGCGCCCTCCCCGCGGCGGTCGGGGCGGCGCTGGGCGGCGTGCCGCCGCAGCCGGCGGAGTACGAGTCGGCCTTCGTGCTGTCGCTGGCCCGGTTCCTGCGCGACGACGGCACCCCCGTCCGCGCCGGCGACGTGGTGTACCTCCGCGCCGCTGCCGACGACTGGGACGCGGTGACGGTGTTGAAGGAGCCCGGCCGCAGCCGCACCGAACTGGCCGCCGGCGCCGACCCGGAGGACGCCGAGGTCGAGCCCGTGGGAGGGTGGGTGGTCATCCGCGTCGGGTCGCCCGAGGCGCTGGACGGGTTCATCCACCGCCGCCTCGCCGAACTCCGCCGGGCCGCGCAGCGGGTGCGCGAGGAGCAGCGCGAGACGACCGACCGCGCCGCCGTCCGCCCGCAGGCCGA
>JBGAQM010000314.1:0-7631 GCA_044220735.1 Urbifossiella sp.
GGAGGCGATGTGGCACGTCTGCCTGGCGGGCGTGGGGCCGCTGCCGCCGGCCGCGCCACCGCCGGCGCCACCGCCGCGGCACCGCGACCTGCTCGTCCGCACGACCGGCGCCGACCCCGACCTGTGGGTGAACGACCTGCTCGTGCGGTTCACCGCCGCGTTCCTCGACCAGGGCGTTGCGCACGCCCCGCTACCCGGCCGCGAGCACGGCCTGTTCCGCTGCTTCCTCCAGCTGTACGGCGCCGCCACGCCGCCGCGCTGGCTCGCGGCGCTGCCGGCGGAAGCGACGCGACTGCTGGCCGCGAACGCGACCGCGATCGACTCGGCCCGCGAGTCGCTCGACGCGCTCGGGGTGCCCGCGGCGGAGTGGGACGCGTACCTGTCGGCGGCGGTCCTGCCGCTGCGCGGGTGGGGCGGCATGGTCCGCGAGATCGAGGCCCGCGGCGACCGCGTCGGCCACCCGATCCCGGCGGGGTCGCTGGTCGAGTTCGTGGCGGTGCGGCTGCTGCTGGACCGGATCGCCGCGGCCTACGCGGCGCAGGCCGAGCTCGGCTACCGCGGCCCGCTGCCGCAGCTGCGCGACGAGTTGCGGGCGCGGCTGCCGGCCGAGGCGCCGCCGACCGCGGCGCAGCGGGCGTTCCCGGTGTTCCAGCTGGCGCAGGTGCTCGGCTGGGCGCCGGCCGAGCTGAGCCGGCTGACGCCCGGCGAGTGGGCGTTCCTGGTGGCGGAGGTCGAGGGCTTCGGGAACGTGGAGCGGCGGCGGGTGTTCCACCTCGCCTACGAGCGCCGCTTCCGCACCCAGACGCTCGACGCGCTGATCCTGCACTGGCGGAACCTGCGGAACGCCCGGCCGGCCGCCCGCCCGGCTGCCCGCCCCCGCTTCCAGGTCGTCACCTGCCTCGACGAGCGCGAGGAGTCGTTCCGCCGGCACCTCGAAGAGGTCGCGCCGGACTGCGAGACGTTCGGCGCCGCCGGGTTCTTCAACGTGCCGATCTACTACCGCGGCGCGGCCGACGCCTACTTCGTGCCGCTGTGCCCCATCGTGCTGACGCCCGGCCACTGGGTCGAGGAGCAGCCGTGCGACGGGCACGAGCAGGCGCACCTCAAGCAGGCGCGCACCCGCCGGGCCATCGGGGCGGCGTCGAAGGGGTTTCAGCTCGGCAGCCGCGGGGCCGCGACCGGGGCCGTCCTCACCGGCCTGTTCGGGTCGCTCGCCGCCGTGCCGCTCGTCGCCCGCATCCTGTTCCCGCGGCTCGCCGCGCGCGTCGGCGGGTGGTTCGACCGGTCCGTGATGACGGCCCCGGCCACGCGGCTGAAGCTGGAACGGCTCCCCGAGAAGGCGCCGGCGCCGGAGAACGGCGGCCTCGGCCTCACCGTCGCCGAGATGGCCGAGAAGGCGGCCCGGCTGCTGCGCGACATCGGCCTGCTGGAGAACTTCGGCCGGCTGTTCTTCGTCCTCGGCCACGGCTCGGACAGCGTGAACAACCCGCACAAGTCGGCCTACGACTGCGGGGCGTGCGGCGGGTCGCCGGGCGCCCCCAACGGCCGCGCCACGGCACAAATCCTCAACGACCCGCGGGTGCGGGCGAAGATCGCGGCCGACGGCATCCCCATCCCCGACGACACCTGGTTCGTCGGCGGCTACCACAACACCTGCGACGACACGGTGACGCTGTTCGACCTCGACCGCGTCCCCGAGTCGCACCGGGCCGAGCTCGGGCGGGCGCGGGCCGAGCTGGCGACCACCTGCGAGCGGAACGCCCACGAGCGGACCCGGCGGTTCATGTCGGCGCCGCTGGAGCAGACCGCGCCCGAGGCGCACCGCCACGTCGAGAACCGCAGCCAGGACCTGGCGCAGGTGCGGCCGGAGTTGGGGCACGCGACGAACGCCATCTGCATCGTCGGCCGGCGCGAGAACACGCGCGGGCTGTACCTCGACCGGCGGGCGTTCCTCACGTCCTACGACCCGACGCAGGACGACGCGGTCGGCAGCACGCTGGCGCGGCTGCTCGGCGCGGCGGTGCCGGTGTGCGGCGGCATCAACCTCGAATACTACTTCTCGCACGTGGACAGTCAGGGCTACGGGTGCGGGACGAAGCTGCCGCACAACGTGACCGGCCTGGTGGGGGTGATGGACGGCGCCGCCAGCGACCTGCGGACCGGCCTGCCGTGGCAGATGACCGAGATCCACGAGCCGGTGCGGCTGCTGTTCGTGGTGGAGACGACGCCGGACGTGATCTTCGCCATCATGGGCCGTGTCCCGATCGTGGACACGCTGATCCGCGGCGGGTGGGTGCAGTTCGCGGTGCAGCACCCGGAGACGGGCGACGTGAAGCTGTACCGCGACGGGGCGTTTCACGACTACGAGCCGACGTCGGACGAGCTGCCGCGGGCGGCGACGTCGGCGGACTGGTACCGGAACTGGCGCGACCACCTGGAGTTCGCCGAGATCGGGGCGTAACGGCTCCGCCGCTTGCGCTTCGCTCCGGGAAACGCGAAGCCGCAAGCGGCAACGGAACCACCCGCGCGAACGCTTGCGCCTTCGCTCCGGGAAGCGCGAAGCCGCGAGCGGCAACGGAACCACCCGCGCGAACGCTTGCGGCTTCGTCATGGACGCGAGGCCGCGAGCGGCAACGGAACCACCCGAGCGCTTGCGGCTCGGCGCTTCCCCGCGCGAAGCCGCGAGCGGCAACAGAACCAACCGAAGGTGCCCGACCCGTGCCCGACCTGTTCCCGTCGCTCGACACCCCCGCGGCCGTGTCCGCCGCGCTCGGCGCCGCCGTCGTGGCGCTGCCGGCGCTGCTGGTCGCGCTGCTCGGGCTGGCGTCGCTCGCCGGCCGGCCGCTGTCCGAGCGCAACACCGCCCGCGCCGTCGCCGCCACCACCGGCCTCGCCCTCCTCGCCGCCGTCGCCGTGCTCGTGCACATGCTGGCGACGGACAACCACCACGTCGTCATCGGGTTCGGCGAGTGGGTCCACATCGGCCGCCACGACGACGAGGCGCACTACCACTTCGCGGTGAAGTTCATCTTCGACCGGCTGTCGGTGCCGTTCGTCGCCCTGTCGCTGGTGCTGTGCGGCACCATCGGCGCGTTCGCCAACCGGTACATGCACCGCGAGCCGGGGTACAACCGGTTCTTCGTCCTGTACTCGGTGTTCACCGCCGGCATGGTCACGACCGCCCTCGCGGGCACCATCGAGACGCTGTTCCTCGGCTGGGAGCTGGTGGGCCTGTCGAGCGCGCTGCTGGTCGGGTTCTTCCACGACCGGCCGGCGCCGGTGCGGAACGCGCTGCGGGTGTGGGTCGTGTACCGGGTGTCGGACGCGGCGCTGCTGCTGGCGGCGATCGTGCTCCACCACCTCAGCGGCGAGGGCGACCTCGACCAGCTCACCGGCTACCACGCCGACCCGGAGGCGTGGCCGTTCGGCCGTTGCCCGTTGACGGAGATGCAGGCGCTGCTGGTGGGCGGGCTGCTGGTGGTGGCGGCGGCGGGGAAGTCGGCGCTGGTGCCGTTCTCCGGGTGGCTGCCGCGGGCGATGGAGGGGCCGACGCCGAGCAGCGCCGTGTTCTACGGGGCGCTGTCGGTGCACCTGGGGGCGTACCTGCTGCTGCGGGCCGGGCCGGTGCTGGACGCGTCGCCGCTGCTGTCGTGGCTGGTGGTGGCGCTGGGCCTGGCCACGGCCGGGTACGCGGCGGTGGTGGGGCGGGTGCAGACGGACATCAAGTCGATCCTGTCGTTCGCGTCGCTGGCGCAGGTGGGGCTGATCGTGGCCGAGATCGGCCTCGGCTGGCGGTACGTGCCGCTGGCGCATCTGATCGGCCACGCCTGCCTGCGGACGCTGCAGTTCGTGCGGGCGCCGAGCGCCATCCGCGACCACAGCGGGATCGAGAACGCGCTCGGCGGGCGGCAGGCGCGGGTCGCCGACTGGTTCGGCGTGCGGGGGTACCGGTTCGCGCTGGAGCGCGGCCACCTCGACGCCCTGCTGGACCGGTTCGTGGCCGACCCGTTCGTGCGCTTCTTCCGGGCCTGTACCGCGGTCGAGCAGCGGTGGACGGCGTGGCTGGCGGGCACGCCGGAACCCGCCGCTCGCGGCGTTGCGGGCGCGCCCGCAACGCCGCGAGCGGCGGCCGGAGAGCCATCCCGCACCGAGACGCCCGCATGACGTTCCTGCAACTCCCGTGGGCCGAGCTGTGCGTGGCCGTGCCGCTCGCCGGCGCCGCGGTCGTGGCGCTGATGCGCGACACCGTCGCCGCCGGCCGCGCCGCCCTCGGCTTCACCCTCGCCGCGTTCGCCTGCGCCCTCATGCCGTGGGTCGCCCTCGCCAACGGCGTCCCCGACGCCGGGTACTTCGCCGTGGACGGCCTGTCGGCGCCGTTCCTCGCGCTCGTCGCGCTGCTCCACCTGCTCGTGGTGCTCGCGACGCCGCGGGTGAAGCTCAACCGCATGTCGCTCGGCGGCCATCTGCTCGCCGAAGGGTTCCGCCTCGGCACGTTCGCCGCCGCCCCGGCCGCGCCGGCGCTGCTGGTGCTGTTCCTCGTCCTCGGCGTGGTGCCGCCGCTCGTCGAGCTGCGCCGCCGCGGCGGGCCGACGCGGGTGTTCGCCCTCCACATGGGGCTGTTCGCCGCCCTGCTCGTCGGCGGGTGGGCGGCGATCGAACTGGGGCTGCCGGCCACCGGCGGGGTGCTGCTGTTGCTGGCGGTGTTGATCCGCAGCGGGGCGGTGCCGGCGCACCTGTGGATCGCCGACCTGTTCGAGCACGCCACGTTCGGCACCGCGCTGCTGTTCGTGGCCCCGCTCGCCGGCGTCTACCTGGCGATCCGGCTGGCGCTGCCGACCGCCCCCGAGTGGGCGCTGCAGACCATCGGCGCCGTGTCGATGGCCACGGCCGTGTACGCCGCCGGGATGGCGACCGTGCAGGCCGACGCCCGCCGGTTCTTCTCGTACCTGTTCCTCAGCCACGCCTCGCTGGTGCTGGTGGGGCTGGAACTCCACACGGTCATCAGCCTGACGGGGGCGCTGTTCCTGTGGGCGTCGGTGGCGCTGTCGCTCGGCGGCCTCGGCATCACCCTGCGGGCGGTCGAGGCCCGACACGGCCGGCTGCGGCTCGACGGCCACCGCGGCCTGTACGACGAGTCGCCGACGCTCGCGGTCGGGTTCCTGCTGACCGGGCTCGGCAGCGTCGGCTTCCCGGGCACGCTGGGGTTCGTGGCGGCCGAACTGCTGGTGGACGGGGCGATCGCGGCGAACCCGCTGGTGGGGGTGGGGCTGGCGGTGGCGGCGGGGCTCAACGGCATCGCCATCGTGCGGGCGTACCTGGCGCTATTCACCGGGGCGAAGCACGCCTCGTCGGTGCCGACGGGGATCACCGCGCGGGAGCGGTTCGCGGTGCTGGCGCTGGCGGCGCTGATCCTGGGCGGCGGGCTGGTGCCGCAGCCGGGGGTGGTGTCGTTCCGCGCCGCCGCCGGCGAGGTGCTGGCGAACCGCGGCGTCGAACCGGCCGTACAGGGCTCCGCCCACACACACTCCCACGGTGGTCAGTAGGGCGTGAACCACGCACGGCCGAACCGGGCAACCGACCCGCGGCGGGGTTCGGCTGCCCGGTCGGGCAAGCACCCCGCGCGGCGGCGCGACCAGGAGTCCGGTGGTCGTGCCGGGTGCCCCCTCGTCACGCGCTCCGCCCGAACCACCCCGCGCCGAGTACGAACAGCCCCGTCAGCCGCGTGCCGTGCAGCTCCAACACGGCGGTCGCCGCCTCCACGATCATCTCGAACGTCCCCGCGTCCCAGCGCGTGACGGTGCCGCGACCACCCGACACCGGGCCTTCGTAATCCAGGTACATCAGCCGGTGATCGGCATTCGGCTCGGCCGGCACGGCGGTGTCGCCCGGCTCGCGGAGCAGCCGCCACGCGCGCAGTACCGGGCCGGCTTCGAGCAGCAGGTCGAAGTGCGGTTCCGGCCAGTCGTGCGACAACACCACGAAGCGGGGCACGGCGGTTGCCCTATCGGCCCGGGGACACGATTCGTAAGATACGGCGTTATGGCGAAGCCGAAGGAACCCGAGGGCCAGACGACGATCTGCCGCAACCGGCGCGCCACGCACGACTACGCCGTGACGGACACGCTCGAGTGCGGGCTGGTGCTGGTGGGGACGGAAGTGAAAAGCCTCCGCGACGGCCACGCCACCATCGACGAGGCCTACGCCCGCATCGACGGCCGCGAGGTGTGGCTGATCGGCGCGGAGATTCCCGAGTACCTGTACGGGAACCGGCAGAACCACAAGCCGAAGCGGCCGCGGAAGTTGCTGCTGCACCGCCGCGAGATCGCCAAGTTCGCCGAGAAGGCGGACGTGAAGGGGTTCACGCTGGTGCCGCTGCGGCTGTACTTCAAGGACGGCCGGGCCAAGCTCGAACTCGGCGTCGGCAAGGGGAAGCAGAGCCACGACAAGCGCGAGTCGCTGAAGACGGCCGACGCGAAGCGCGAGATCGACCGGGCGATGTCGGCGTCGCGGCGACGGATCTGTCTTCCTTTTTGTGTCTTTTGTGCCTTTTTGCGGCCATCCTCGGCTCCGAGACCAAGGAGGGTCGCGGTGCAGCTGGTCGCACTGGTCGAGGACGAACACCACGTCTGCTGCCGGTACCGGCTCGCGGCGCTGCGCCCCGCCCTCGCCGCGGCCGGCCACACCCTCACCTTTCACCCCCTGTCGCGCAGCTGGCCCGGCCGCCTCGTCCTCGGCCGCGACCTGACCGGCGCCGACGCCGTCGTCCTTCAGCGGAAGCTGCTGCCGCGGGTGGCGCTGGCGCTGCTGCGGCGCCGCGTGAAGCGTCTCATCTTCGACTTCGACGACGCCGTATGGCTGCGCGACTCGTACTCCGCGAAGGGGTTCGACGACCCGCGCCGGCTGCGCCGCTTCCGGGCCGTCTGCGCCGCCGCCGATTTGGTGGTCGCGGGCAATCCGTATCTCGCCGACGAGGCGCGCCGGTGGGCGCCGGCCGGGCGCGTGGTCGTGGTGCCGACCGTCGTGGACGTGACGAAGTACCCGCCGCCGCCGCCGCCGGGCGGCGGGCTGCGGCTGGTGTGGGTCGGCTCGTCGAGCACGCTGCGGGGGCTGGAGCGGTTCACGCCGACGCTGTCGGCGATCGGCCGCGCCGTGCCGGGGGCGCGGCTGAAGCTCGTCTGCGACCGGTTCATCCGCGTGCCCGACCTGCCGGTGGACGAGTGCGTGTGGAGCGAGGCGACGGAGCCGGCGGAGCTGGCGGCGGCGGACGTGGGCATCGGCTGGGTGCCGGACGACCCGTGGAGCCGCGGCAAGTGCGGGCTGAAGGTGTTGCAGTACCAGGCCGCGGGGCTGCCGGTGGTGGCGAACCCGGTCGGCGTGCAGGCGGATTTCGTCCGCGGCGACACGGGCATCACCGCGACGACGACCGAGGAGTGGGTGGCCGCCGTGCGCCGGCTGGCGGCCGACGCGGCGCTGCGGTCGCGGCTCGGCGCCGCGGGCCGGACGCAGGTGGAGGAGCGGTACAGCGTGCCCGCCGCGGCGGCGCTGTGGAACGAGGCGCTGGCGCGAATGGAGATCGCGCGGGCGGCGTGATTCGTGGGGCCGGTTTCCAACCGGCCATGCTGACCCAGGCC
>JBGAQM010000315.1:0-7474 GCA_044220735.1 Urbifossiella sp.
CAAGGCCGGCTGGAAGCCGGCCCCACGACCCACTAGCCGCTAACCGCCTCGTCGGTGTAGCGGCTCACGTTAAAGTACTTCGCGGACGGGTGGTGCAGCACGATCGCCGTGGTGCTCTGCTCGGGTTCGAGCTGGAACTGCTCGCTCAGCGCCAGCCCCACGCGGCCCGGCTCGATCAGCTCGAACAGCTGCGCCTGGTCTTCGAGCCGCGGGCACGCCGGGTATCCGAAGGCGTAGCGGCACCCGCGGTAGTGCTTTTTGAACAGCTTCCGCACGTCCGCCGCGTCGTCGCCGCCGATGCCCCACTCGCGCCGCAACTCGCGGTGGAAGAACTCGGCCAGCGCCTCCGCCGACTCCACCCCGAGGCCGTGGAGGAACATGTAGTCCATGTACTCGCCGGCCTTGTACCACTCCTGCGCCACCCGCGTCACCTCGTGGCCCATCGTCACCGCCATGAACCCGATGTAGTCCACGGCCCGGCCGTCGCGCAGCGGCTCGACGTAGTCCGACAGGCACAGGTAGTCGCCGTGGTCCTGCCGCGGGAAGTCGAAGCTCGTCTTCGGCGTCGTGTGGTCGTCCTCGTAGACCGTGAGCCTGGTGCCCTCGGACGCGGCGGGGAAGAACCCGTACGCCGCGGCCGGCCGGAGGATGTTTTCCGCCAGGCAGAGTTCCTTCAGCCGCTCCAGCGCGGGCCGGGCGGTGTCGCGGATCTGCGTCTCGTAGTCGGCGACCTTCACGCCGCCCTTGCGGAACTGCCACTGCGTGCTGAACAGCGTGATCTCGTTCAGGTAGCCGAAGACCTCCTTCATGTCGAAGTCGGTGCGGACGCGGCTGCCGAGGAACGGCGGCACCGGCCGGTCCGGCGCCGTCGGCAGCCCCGGCGACCGCGCCGGGAGCGCCTTCCCGTTGGCGTGCGGCCGCGACTTCTTCCCGCCGTCGTGGATGTGCGGCGCGCCCGGCTCGTGGGTCCGGGCGTCGAACGAGTCCTGCGTCCCGGGCCGCCGGCCGCTCGACTCGACCACGCCCTTGAGCGCCGCGCTGCCGACGCTCGCCAGCCTCTTGCGGGCGACGATCTCGTCCATCACCCGCAGGCCGGCGAACGCGTCCTCGCCGTAGTACAGGCGGCCCTTGTAGATCGCCCGCAGGTCTTCCTCGACGTAGCGGCGGTTCAGCGCCGCCCCGCCGAGGATCACCGGCGGGCTCAGGCCGCGCTCGTTCAGCGTGATTAGGTCTTCCTTCATGATGACGGTCGATTTCACCAGCAGGCCCGACATGCCGATGGCGTCGGCGTCGGTCTTCTGGAACTCGGCGATCATCGCGTCCACCGGCTGCTTGATGCCGAGGTTCGAGACTTTGTACCCGTTGTTGGTGAGGATGATGTCCACGAGGTTCTTGCCGATGTCGTGCACGTCGCCCTTCACCGTGGCGAGCACGATCTTCCCCTTCTCGGCGCCCTCGACCTTCTCCATGAACGGTTCCAGGTACGCCACCGCGGCCTTCATCACCTCGGCGCTCTGGAGCACGAACGGCAACTGCATCTGCCCGCTGCCGAACAGGTCGCCGACGACCTTCATCCCCTCCAGCAGCACGTTGTTGATGATGTCGATGGGGCTGTGCCGTTCGCGGGCCGCGTCCAGGTCGGCGACGAGCGACTCGCGGCGGCCCTGGATGATCGCCTGCCGCAGCCGCTCCTCGGCCGACGCGCCCAGGCTCTCGCCCTTCTTCGACTCGGCCTTCTTGTCCGCGTAGTGCTCGATGAGCATCTGCAGCGGGTCTTCGACGCAGTTGCCGGCGGCGTCGAACACGCGCTCGTCGAACAGCAGCCGGCGGCACAGCTCGCGGCCCGTCTCGTCGATCGAGGCCAGCGGCATGATCTTGGCCGCGTGCAGGATCGCCGAGTCGAGCCCGTACTCGACCGCATAGTGGAGGTACATGCTGTTGAGCACCTGCCGCGTGTACGGGTTGAGGCCGAACGAGCAGTTCGACAGCCCCAGGTGCGTCAGCGCCCCCGGTAGGTTCTGCTTGATGAGGCGGATCGACTCGAACGTGGCGATGGCGCTCTTGCGCGTCTGCTCCTGCCCGGTGCTGAGCGGGAACACGAGCGTGTCGAACATCAGGTCGGTCGGCGGGATGCCGTACTCGTTCACGACGATGTCGTAGATGCGCTTGGCGACCTCGAACTTCCACTCGGCGGTGTCGGCCTGCCCCTTCTCGTCGATGGTGAGGGCCACGAGCGCGGCGCCGTACTTCTTGGCGAGGATGGTCTTGGGGTCGAGCGTCTTGCGGCCGTCTTCCAGGTTGATGCTGTTGATGATCGTCTTGCCGCTGCACAGCTTCAGCGCCGCCTCGATGACCGGCACCTCGGTGCTGTCCAGCATCATCGGCACCTTGAGCACCTCGTTGTAGCGCTTGATGACCTCCTTCATGTCGCGGACGCCGTCGCGGCCGACGTAGTCCACGCACACGTCGAGGACGTGGACGCCCTCGCGCTCCTGCTCGCGGGCCATCTCCACCAGCCCGTGCCAGTCGTCCTTTTCGAGGTGCTGCTTGAACTTGCGGGAGCCGTTGGTGTTCGTCCGCTCGCCGACCAGCAGCGGCCGCGGCTCTTGCATCAGGTCCACGGCCGAGAAGAGGCCGGAGGCCGACGGCACGATCTTCGGCGACCGGGCGGCCGGCTTCTTGCCGCCGACGCGATCGACGACCGCCTTCAGGTGCTCGGCCGTGGTGCCGCAGCAGCCGCCGACGATGTTGAACCCGTACTCGGTGACGAACCGGTCGATCCACTCGGCGAGCGGGGCGGGTTCGAGCGGGAAGTACGTTTCGTCGCCGCGCTTCAGTGGCAGGCCGGCGTTCGGCAGCACGCTCAGCAGGCGGTCGCACCCCTCGGACATGGTCTTGATGGCGTTCAGCATCAGGTCCGGCCCGACCGAGCAGTTCAGGCCGATCACGTCGATCTCGGCGAGCGTCAGGAGCGTGGTCAACGCCGCCGGGATTTCCGTGCCGGGTAGGAGCGACTGCCCCTTCGTCCGGTCGTCGGGGGTGACCTGCACCATGAGCGGCAGGCGGACGCCCTTGCGCTTCATCTCCTCGATCGCCGTGATGGCGACGCACTTCGCCTGGAGGATGTCGAAGCACGTCTCGATGAGGAGGGCGTCCACACCCTCCTCGATGAGGGCGACGATCTGCGGGCGGTACGACGCGGCGAGGGTGTCGAAGTCGGCGTAGATCGACTCGTTGAGGATCGACGGCATCTTGGTGCCGGGACCGATCGAGCCGACCACGAACCGCGGCTGCCGGGGCGTGCTGAACTCCCTCGCCGCCTCGCGGGCGAGCCGCACGTTCAGCCGGTTGATCTCGTCGAGCTTGCCGCCCATGCCGAAGTCGTCGAGCACGATCTGCGAGGCGTTGAACGTGTTCGTCTCGACGGCGTCGCAGCCGACGGCGAAGTACCCGCGGTGGATGTCGCGGATCCAGTCGGGCCGGGTGTAGACGAGCGCGTCGGACAGGTTCATCAGCGACTTGCCGGTCGGCGAGTAGCCCCAGTCGTCGTCCTTCGGGTGGTAGCGGTGGAGGCTGGTGCCCATGCCGCCGTCGAGGATCAGGACGCGCTCGCGGGCGGTGTTCAGGAACGGGTGGTCGATCGGCATGGGTGTCCGCCGTGACGGTCCGAGGATTCCAGAATGAGGGATTCTATCGGTTCCCGGTTCGCACCGGGAGCCCACCTTGCCCAGCCCCCCGCGGGGCTTGCCCAGTCGGCCCGGCCGGCGCATCCCCTCCCACCCGCAGGATCGGCGCTTGTACTTCCTACAAATCGCAATCAGCGGCTCAAGTTTCGCGTGGTGCGTCGGGCGTTGGTCTAGAATCCGGTGTCGGAACGTGGGTCGATTGCGGAGGGACCGTCATGCGTCGCAAAATCCTCCTGACTGCCGTGCTCGTCGCGGGCGTCGTGGGCGGGTGCCGCCACAAGTGCTGCAGCCCGACCACCTCGCCGCGGCCGTACCTGCCGCTGCCCCCGAGCGCGGGGATGATCCCCCCGCCGGGCGTGCCCGTCACCCCGGCGCCGGCCGGCGGGCAACTGCCGCCGGCAGACCTCGGCGCCTTCCCCGGCGGGTCCGTGGCGCCGGCGCCGAAGGGGCCGGCGCCCGAAATCCTCCTGCCGGACCCGGTGCCCGGCGGGAAGTCGTCGCTGTCGTCACCCGGCGTGCTGGAACCGCCGACCCGGGCGCCGCAGGTGACGCAGGAGCCGCCCGTGAGCGCCGCCCCGGCGGCCGGCGTGCCCGGGTTCGTGCGCGTGAACGCCACCGCCGCGTCGGGCCGCCGGCCGGCGCTCGACGGGTTTGACACCCTGAAGAAGCAGGGCTTCCGCTCCGTCGTCTACCTCCACCCGGCCGGCGCGGACGTGGCCGCGGTTCGGGACGTGGCCGAAAAGAAAGGCCTCACCTTCACTGCCATCGAGACGACGCCGGAGAAGCTGACCGAGGCCGCGGGGGCGTTCGACCGCGTGCTGATGGACCGGTCGGCGCAGCCCGTGTACGTCTTCGACGACGACGGGCTGCGGGCCGGGGCGATGTGGTACGTCCGCTTTCGGACCGCGGACCAACTGAGCCCCGATGTCGCCCGCATCCGTGCCCGCGGCCTCGGCCTCACCGACGAGAGCGACGAGGCCCGCGCTTACTGGGTGGCGATCCAGCAGCACCTCGGGCGCTGACCCATGCCGCGCCCGGACCTCGGCCCGACGGCCCCACTCGTCCCGCCGATTTACCCCTCAGCGGTGTACGCCCTGCCCGACCTCGACGCCCTCGACGCGGTGTCGGACGGGACACTCCCGGGCTACGTCTACTCGCGCGACGCCCACCCCAACGCCGACATCCTGGCTGCCGAACTGGCCGCCCTCGAATACGGCACCTGGGGCGTCGTGTGCGGCACCGGCATGGCCGCACTTTCGGCGGCGTTCGTCGCGCTGCTCGCGGCCGGCGACACGGTTCTCGCCAGCGACCAACTCTACGGCCGCACGTCACAACTCCTCAAGACGCAGCTCGGGCGATTCGGCGTCGCGACCGTTTCCGTGGACGTGTCCGACCTCGACGCCACCCGCGCCGCGGCCGCCGCCCACCGCCCGAAACTGCTGTACGTCGAAACGATGTCGAACCCGCTGTGCCGTGTCCCGGACGTGCCGGCGATCGCAGAGATCACCCACGGGATCGGCGCGCGGCTGGTTGTGGACAACACGTTCGCGTCGCCCGTGCTGTGCCGCCCGCTCGCGCTCGGGGCCGACGTGGTGATGGAGAGCCTGACGAAGATGATCGGCGGGCACTCGGACGTGACGCTCGGCTTCCTGGCGGGCACGGACGCGGCCCTCCTCGCCCCGGTCCGCCTGGCCGTGAGCGTGTGGGGCTTCGGGCCGAGCCCGTCGGCGTGCTGGCAGGCCGCCCGCGGGCTCGAAACGCTGCCCCTCCGCATGGCCGCCGCCGCGTCGAACGCGGTGGCCGTCGCCGACTGGCTGGCCGTTCAACCCGGGGTGGCCCGCGTCGTGTACCCCGGCCGGGCCGACCACCCGGACCACGCCCGCGCCCGACGGCTGTTCCCCGACGGCTGCGGGAACATGCTCTGCTTCGACCTCGCCGGCGGGCGCGACGCGGTCAACCGCTTCCTGCGTGCCGCCCCCGGCGTGCCGTTCTGCCCGTCGCTCGGCCACGTCCGCAGCACGGTCAGCTACCCGGCCGGCACGTCGCACCGCTACGACAGTCCCGCCGAACAGGCCCGGCAGGGAATAACGCCCGGTCTCGTGCGTCTCTCGGTGGGGTGCGAGCCGCTCGCAGCCTTGCAGGGGGAACTGGCGAAGGGGCTGGCGGCCGTACAATGCCCGGCGTGACCCACGCCGTCCGCGCCGCCGACCTCACGCACGCCTTCGCCGACGGCCGGACCGCCCTGAGGGGCGTGACGTTCGAGGTCGCCCCCGGCGAGTGCGTCGGGCTGGTGGGGCCGAACGGCGCGGGCAAGACGACGCTGTTCCTCCGCCTCTGCGGCGTGCTGCCGGGGGAGCGGGGGCAGGCGGCGGTAAACGGCCTCGACCCGGCCGACCCGGTGCAGCGGCGGAAACTCCCCGAGACGGTCGGCGTGGTGTTCCAGAACCCCGACGACCAACTCTTTAGCCCGACGGTGCTGGAGGACGTGGCGTTCGGCCCGCTGAACCTGGGCGCTACCGCCGACGAGGCGAAGGCCCGCGCGGCCGAGGCGCTCGCCGCGGTGGGCCTGCCGGACGCGGGGGAGCGGGTGCCGTTCCAGCTCAGCGGCGGACAGAAGCGGCGGGCGGCGCTGGCCGGGGTGCTGGCGATGCGGCCGGCGGTGCTGCTGCTCGACGAGCCGAGCATGTTCCTCGACCCGCGCGGCCGGCGAGAACTGATCGGCCTCGTCCGCGAACTGCCCGGAACGAAGCTCATCGCCACGCACGACCTGGACCTGGTGCTCGACACCTGTCCGCGTGTGCTGGTGCTCGACGGCGGGTCGCTGTACGCCGACGGCCCCGCGGCCGCGCTGCTCGCCGACGCCGACCTGATGGACCGTCACGGCCTCGAAGTCCCTTACCGCCTCCGCTGAGCCATGTCGTCAACCCTGCTGACCGAGCCGCCGCTCAACCCGGTCCACGCCCCGTTCCACGTGGACCGGATCATCCGCCCGGCCGGCCCCGAGCCGCGGCGCAAGCACAAGATTATCGCCGTGCTGCCGGCGTACAACGCCGCGTCCACCCTCGCCGCCACCATCGCCGACTTCCCGCCCGACAGCGTGGACGAGATTCTCCTCGTCGACGACTGCAGCAAGGACGACACCGCCCGCATCGCCAGCGACATGGGGCTGACGGTCATCCGGCACGAGAAGAACACGGGCTACGGCGGCAACCAGAAGACGTGCTACCGCTACTGCCTCGAGCGCGGCGCCGACGTCGTGGTGATGATCCACCCCGACTACCAGTACGACGCGCGGGTGATCCCGCACGCGGTGGGGATCATCGAGTTGGGCATCTGCGACGTGGTACTCGGCAACCGCGTCCGCAGCCGGGCGGAGACGCTGAAGTGCGGGATGCCGTGGTGGAAGTATTTGAGCAACCGCGGGCTTACGGCGTTCGAGAACCTGGCACTCGGCCAGAACCTCGGCGAGTTCCACAGCGGCTTCCGCGTCTACCGCCGGCAGGTGCTGGAGACGATCCCGTTCGAGAGCAACTCCGACGACTTCGTGTTCGACACGCAGTTCCTGGTGCAGGCGGTCCACTTCGGGTTCCGCCTCGGCGACGTGCCGGTTCCGGTGCGGTACTTCGACGAGGCGAGCCAGATCAACTTCCGGCGCAGCACCAAGTACGGCTTGCAGACGCTTAGCACCGTGGGGGCGTACTGGCTGAACCGGCTGGGGCTCAAGAAGAATCGGATGTTTCAGGTCAAGACGTGACGCCGCTTGCGGCTTCGCATTGGGCGACGCGAAG
>JBGAQM010000316.1:0-7457 GCA_044220735.1 Urbifossiella sp.
CTGGCCCGCTGCGGCACCGGCATAGGCACGCTCGCCCTCGCCGGCGTCCTCGCCGACGACGCGCGGGGGCAGGCGCCGACCGACCCGCTCGCGCCGCGAGCCCCGCACTTCCCCGCGAAGGCGAAACGGCTCGTTCACCTGTTCATGAACGGCGGGCCGAGCCAGGTCGACACGTTCGACCCCAAGCCGGCGCTCGACCAGTACCACGGCCGCGCCGTGCCGACCGGCAACCTCCGCACCGAGCGGAAGACCGGCGCCGCCATGAAGTCGCCGTTCGCGTTCGCCCCGCGCGGCCGCTGCGGGCTCCCAGTCAGCGAGCTGTTCTCCCACACCGCCCAACACATCGACGACATCTGCGTCGTCCGCTCGATGCACGCCGACGTGCCGAACCACGAGCCGTCGCTCCTCCTTATGAACAGCGGCGACGGCCGCGCGCCGCGGCCGAGCGTCGGCAGCTGGGTCACGTATGGCCTCGGAACTGAGAATCGGAACCTGCCAGGGTTCGTCGTCATGTGCCCCGGGGGCTACCCGATCGTCACCACGCACAACTGGCGGTCGGCATTCCTTCCCGGTGTGTACCAGGGCACCTACCTCAACACCCAGAGCACCGACGCCGACAAGCTCATCGCCCACCTCCGCAACCCCGAGCTGAGCCCGACCCGGCAGCGCGAGCAGCTCGACCTCGTGGCCGCGCTGAACGCCCGCCACGCCGCCGAGCGCCCGGCTGACCCGCGGCTCGAAGCCCGCATCCGCACGTTCGAGTTGGCGTATCGGATGCAGACCGAGGCCACCGACGCCTTCGACTTGTGCCGCGAGGCCAAGCGGACACGCGACCTCTACGGCGACACGGTTCACGGCCGACAGCTACTCCTCGCCCGCAGGTTGATCGAACGCGGAGTGCGTGTAGTGCAGGTGTGGAGCGGGGCCGGGCAACCGTGGGACAACCACGACGGCCTCGCCGCCGCCCACCGCACGCTGGCGGGCCAGTGGGACCGCCCCATCGCCGCGTTCCTCACCGACCTGAAGGCCCGCGGCCTGTTCGACGACACGCTGGTCCTGTGGGGCGGCGAGTTCGGCCGCACGCCGGTCGCTGAACTGCCGGCGCTCAACGGCCGCGACCACAACCACTACGGCTTCACCTGCTGGCTCGCCGGCGGGGGCGTGAAGGGCGGCACGGCCGTCGGCGCGACCGACGAGTTCGGCTTCCGCGCCGTCGAGAACCCGGTCCACGTCCACGACCTGCACGCGACGATGCTCCACCTGCTCGGCTTCGACCACGAGAAGTTGACGTACCGCTACGCCGGCCGCGACTTCCGCCTGACGGACGTCCACGGCCGCGTTGTCAAGGAGATGCTGGCGTGAGCGATTCGCCCGTGCGGTGTAGCGTCGATTACGAGAAGCCGGGGAAGCAGGTGGGGAACCTGTACGTCCCGTACTCGTACAACCTCGGCGGCTGGGCCAACCTCCTGCTGCCGGTCGCGGTCGTGAGCAACGGCCGCGGCCCGACGGTTCTCGTCCTCGCCGGCAACCACGGTGACGAGTACCCCGGCCAGGTCGCCGTCATGCGGTTGCTGCGCGAGCTGGTGCCCGAGCAGATCAGTGGGCGCGTCATCCTCATCCCGACGCTGACGATGCCGGCGGCGAAGGCGGCGACGCGACTGAGCCCACTCGACGGCAAGAACTTCAACCGCTGCTTCCCCGGGAGCCCGACCGGCACGCCGAGCGAGGTCGTGGCCCACTACCTCACCACGGTGCTGTTCCCGCTCGCGGACGTGGTCATCGACATGCACACCGGCGGTCGCAGCATGGACTTCGTGCCGTGCGCCCACATGCACCTCGTCCCCGAGGGGCCGCAGCGCGCCTCGATGCTCGCCGGCACCGAGGCGTGGAACACCGACCTGTGCTTCCTTTACGCCGACGTGGCCGGCACCGGGCTGCTGCCGGTCGAGGCGGAGCGGCAGGGGAAGACGGTCATCACGACCGAAATGGGCGGCAGCGAGAACGTCACCACCGCCGTCCACCGGGCGACGCAGGCGGGGTTGCGGAACGTACTCGTGCAACAGGGCGTGCTGCGCGGCGAGGTCGTGCCGCGACCGCGGCCGGCGCGGTGGGTGCAGGCGCTGGCCTGGGAAGACTACCGCTTCTCCCCGGAGAGCGGCGTCTACGAGAACCTTGTTCCGCTGGGCGAAGATGTGACCGCGGGGCAGCCCGTCGGCGCGATCCACTTCCTGGAACGGCCCGACCGGGAGCCGGTGGAGGTGGTCGCGCACGCCGCCGGCGTGCTGGTCGCCTGTCGGGCGCCGTCGGTCGTGGCCCAGGGCGACTGCGTCGCGTGCATTGCCCACGACGTGGACCCGCGCCAACTCCCTTGACCGAGGTCACCATGAGCCGCGCCCGCACCGAGTACCGCTACGAGAAGCTGACCTGGCCCGAGATCGACGACGCGGTCGAGCTCGGCAAGGTGTGCATCGTCCCGTGCGGGGCCGTGGAGCAACACGGGCCGCACCTGCCGCTCGACGTCGATCTCGTCTGCCCCGTCGGCATCGCCACCGGCACCGGCAAGGAAATCCCCGACAAGCTGCTGGTACTGCCGGTGGTCGCCTACGGGTACACCGGGCACGTCATGGACTTCCCCGGCACCATCAACACCGACTACGAGCACTTCATCCACCAGGTACTCGACATCACGAAGTCGCTGGCGTACCACGGGTTCAAGAAGATCGTGCTGCTGAACGGGCACGGCTCGAACATGCCCAACCTCGACCTCGCCGCCCGCCGCACGAACGTGGAGACGGACGCCGAGTGCTGCGTCGCGGCGTGGTGGAACCTCCTCACCGTGGACAAGACGTTCCTGCCGAAGTGGCGCCAGAGCAAGTTCCCCGGCGGCTGTTCCCACGCCTGCGAGCTGGAAACGAGCCTGTACCTGTACCTCGACGGCGACAACGTCCGCAAGGACCTCATCAAGAGCGGTACCATCTCGTTCAACGCCGACGACAGCCCGTTCAACTGGGTCGATCTGTTCGCCGCGGGCCCGGCGACGACCGTGTCGTGGACGAGTAG
Source organism: Urbifossiella sp. (assembly GCA_044220735.1). Classification (GTDB taxonomy): domain Bacteria; phylum Planctomycetota; class Planctomycetia; order Gemmatales; family Gemmataceae; genus Urbifossiella. The sequence goes on from JBGAQM010000316.1 coordinate 3,061, forward strand.
CTATTCCGACACCGGCGTCCTCGGCGACGCCGAGTTGGCGACGCCAGAAAAGGGCCGGCAGGCCTACGAGGAGGCGGTTAAGCAACTGGTGCGGTTCGTGACCTGGTGGAAGGACCGACCGAAGGACCAGCGGAAGGACCGCCACCGCAAGCCACCGACCATGCCGATTCCCTGGGGGCAACGCCCGCTATGAAGATCGTCGATATCCGCCTGACCGGCCTGAAGGGCGGCACCGTCGAGGGCGGCTGGGCCGCGGAGCTGACGCCGGAGGACAACGTCCACACCGTCGTGGAGGTCCTCACCGACTCCGATCACGTCGGCATCGGGAGCGTGTTCACGAGCCGCGAACTGGTCGCCGCCGCGATGAAGTTGCTGCGGCCGTTCCTGATCGGCGAGCGGGCCGACGAGCCGGCGCGCGTGAGCGAGAAGCTGCGCCAAAACACCTTCTGGCAGGGCCGGGGCGGGAGCGTCGAGCACGCCATCAGCGGCATCGACATCGCCCTGTGGGACCTGTTCGGGAAGCAGACGAACCAGCCCGTCGCACGGCTGCTCGGCGGCTGTTACCGCACCAAGATCAAGCCGTACGGTTCGCTCCTGTTCGCCGAGCCGGGGCCGCTGCGGGAGAAGCTACTGGCCGCGGTCGGGCGCGGGTTCAAGGCCATCAAGCTCGGCTGGGCGCCGTTCGGCCGGCACGACCACCGGAAGGACGAACTCCTGGTCAAGACGGCCCGTGACACCGTCGGCCCGGACGTGGAACTAATGGTGGACGCCGGCGGCTCGGACGCCTTCTGGCCGCACGGGTACAAGTGGGCGATCCGTACCGCCCACATGCTCGCGGCCTACGACGTGGCCTGGTTCGAAGAGGCACTCCCGCCCGACGACGTCGCCGGGTTCGCGGAACTACGCCGGCACTCCCCGGTGCCGATTACCACCGGCGAGGTGCTGACGCGGCGGCAGAGTTTCCGCCCGCTGGTCGAGCAGCTGGCCGTGGACATCGTGCAGCCGGACTGCACGAAGTGCGGCGGGCTCACCGAGGCGTGGCGGATCGCGTGGATGGCGCACGACCACAACGTCCTGTGGGTGCCGCACGGGTGGAACACGGCCGTCGGCCTCGCGGCCGACATCCAGCACGCCTGCGCCATGCCGGTCGCCCGCTACGTCGAGTTCCTCACCCCGTCGCCCTACGTCGACGACCTCATCGTCACGCCGTTCCGGCCCGACGCCGACGGGATGCTGACGCTGCCGGACAAGCCCGGCCTCGGCATCGAACTCAACCCCGACGCCCTCGCCCGTTACGGCGACCGCGGGTGAGCGCGGAGCCCGCGCAGACACCTGCCACCGCAGTCTGGTACAGTCGCGGCAGCAGGGGGAAATCGATGGGCCGGTGGCGCGGTGCGGTCACACTCTTGGGCCTTCTCGCCGCCGCGGCAGCGGTCGCGGCCGGGGCGTGGTACGGCTGGCTGCGCGACCCCGGCGCGGCGGCGCGGCCCCGTCCGGTGCCGGCGGGCGACCAGGAAGTCGTCTGGCTCTACCCGTCCACGTCCGGCGACGCGTGGTCCCTGTTCGTCATCGGGCTGAAGCGGTGTGAGATGCCGGTGAACGGCGCCCCCTCCGGCGTCACCGTCGATGACTCCGCCGCGTTCCCGGAGCAGACGACGGCGGTGCCCGAACTCGTCGTGTCTCGCGCCGGGTACGCCGGGCGCCTGCGGGTGCGCTGGTACAAGATCAGCTCCGAGGCGCCGATCGGGGCGTGGGTGGACGCGCTGAGCCGGCGGCGGCCGGCGCCGCTGGCCGTCGTCGGCGGCTCGACCAGCGACCGCGCGCAGGAGTTGGCAACGGCCCTCGACCGGCAGGTGAACTGGCTCGGCACGCGGCCGCTGTTCCTCATCACGACGGCGACGGTGGACACCGTGCTGCCCGAGGGGGACGACGGGTTCGCCCGCGACATCGACAAGCGGAACCTCGCCGACTTGTACCCGGGCCGGACGTTCCGATTCTGCTTCACCAACGGCCAGATGGTGCGGGCGGTCAGCGACTACGTGCTGCAAGACCCGAGCCTCCACCCCGGCCCGGCCCCCGCGATCCCGCCGGCCCCGCCGCCCGCCCCGCGCCGGCCGACCGTGTTCCCGCTGGAGTGGCAGGACGACCCGTACTCCGGCGACCTGTACAACCAGTTCCGCGAGTACCTGTTCGGCGCGCTCGGGGGCGCGGCCGCGCCGCCGCGGGTCGTCAAGGACGCGGCGTTCTCGGTGCCGTTCAGCGTTGGCAGCTTCGCGCGCACCAATCCCGGCGAGGCCGCGGCGGTGCGGACGATCCTCGGCGAACTGCCGCCCGACCCGACCGAGCGGTCGATCCTCGTGCTCCCGACCGGGAGCAGCGCCCCGGCGCGGCGGGTGCTCCTGGCCCTGGCCGAGCGCGTGCCGCAGGCCGGCAAGCGGTTCGTCGCGGTGACCGGTGACGGGATGTCGGTGAACACCTTCTACCGCGACGCGGAGTGGGCCTGGCCGGCGCGGTCGATCCCGATCCCGGTCGTACTGTTCACGCACGCGAACCCGGTCGGCTGGGACGCCGCCGGGGATCAGTCGCCGCCCGCGGGCTACCGCCTCGAACCGAAGACTTCGACCGAAGAAGTGTTTCTCGACCACGCCCTGGCGCGGGCGGTCCTGGCGGCGGCGTTCGCGGCCCCGCCGGCGGGCCAGCCGGCCCGGCTACTCGGCAGTGCGGACGAGGTGGCGGCCCACCTGCGGAACCGCGCCGACAAGTTCTTCGACGAGAAAGGGAACCGCCGCAGTCTGGGCGGGGAGCACGTCGTGGTGGTCCGGCCGACGCTCCGGTACGGCGACGCCACGCCCGGCGTGGCGCGGCCCGACGCGACCATTGACGTGTACCGCCGCGAGGACGACGGGGCGACCTGGACCCGCGTCGGCAGCGTGCCGGTTCGATGAGTACCCCCGCGAGCATGAGCAGCGCACTCCCACCGCCGTCGGTCCGCCGCTACGCCTGGCGGCTCGCGCCGCTGGTCGTCCTGTGGTTCATCCCCGTCGGCTGGGTCGGGTGGCAGCTGTCCGCGCGCGGCGACTGGACCCGCGAGACGGACGAGGCCGACGTCCGCGAGTGGCTCAACGAGACGCGCGTGTTCCGCAAGCCGCTCCCGGAGCTGGTCCGCGAGTACGCCGAGGCCGCCGATCCCGAGCGGCTCCGGCTGAAGGCCGACGAGATCTACGCGCACCTGACGGCACTGGCGGAACCAACGCGGCAGTACGCCGGCAAGCTACCACTGTTCCCGGACGTGTTCGCGCTCGCGGTCGAGTTGCCGGGCCGCGACCCGCCGCCGGGGCGCGAGGCGCACCCGGCGTGGCGGTCGCCGGTCCCACGCCCGGGGGCCGACCCGAAGGGCCGCGTGCGGGTGCTCGAGTACGACGCCGGCGGGGGCCGCATCCGGTGCGAATACCGGGCGCACAGCCTGAACCGGTTCGAGCAGGAGCAGCGCGAGCGACGCGTCGGGCAGTTCGCCGCGGTCGCGGTCCTCGTCGCCGGGTTCGCGGTCGTGTCGTACTTCGTGGTGCGGTTCCTGCGGCGCGAGCGCGACCGCGAGGTGCGGGACTACGAAGACCGGCTGGCGGCCGAACACCGGGAGCTGGAGTTGGTGCAGGCCAAGCAGGCGGCCGAGGAGTTGGAGCGACAGGTCCTCACGGCCGAGCTGGAAAAGACGAAAGTGGAAGGCCGCGCCGCCGAGGCCGAACGGGCCGCGCTGGAGATGAAGTCGCAGCTGTACGCGAGCATCGGCATCATGGCCGGCAGCTACGCCCACAACATCAAGAACCTGCTCGTCCGCCCGAACGACCTGCTGGCGCGCTGCATGGAGGCCGACGCGCTCCCCCGCGAGCACCACGGCATGTTGCAGGAGGTGAAAACGACGCTCGGCACCGTCACCGAGCGGTTGCAGCAAATCCTGCGCACCGTCCGCCGCGACCCGAACAAGACCGAGCTGACGCGACTCGACCTGAACGACCTCGTGCGCGAGTCCGAACGGACGTGGGCGACGATGGCGTGGGACAAGTGGAAGCTCCGCCTGACGGCCGAGCCGGCACCCGAGCCACTGCCGGTGACGGGTGACCTTTCGCACCTGCAACAGGCGGTCGAGAACCTGGTGTTCAACGCCCGGGACGCGACGTTCGAGATGCGAAACCACCTGCGCGAGGCGGCCCGCGGCGGCGACGCGGCCGGCCGCAAGCAGCGGCTCCTCGACGCCGCCGCGTGGAAGGGCGAGGTGAGCTTGCGGGCGTACCGCGACGGCGACGCGGGCGTGCTGGAGGTGCGCGACAACGGCGTCGGCATGACCGACGACGTGCGGCGGAACTGCCTGACGACGCACTTCAGCACGAAGCGCGACAACG